>JBEVDW010000385.1:0-8616 GCA_040513115.1 Steroidobacteraceae bacterium
GTGAGTGCGTGGATGTCGGCGACGAAAAAGAAGCACTCGTACTGGTACTGCAGATCGACCCAGTTGCGCAGGGCCCCGTGGTAGTTGCCCAGGTGCAAGGCCCCCGTCGGCCGCATGCCGGAGAGAACACGCCGATTCGCAACGATGGTTGAGCTCAAGCAAAAATCCCTTCAGCGGCACGTGCTCGTACTCGGCAACGTACCTCTTATTAATTAATGACTTACGGATAGCACTTCAGGTGACAGGCACCCTCTGCCACGCGGGCGCCGATTATACGCAGCTTGCTTCCGCGCGCATGTCGGCGCGCCAGCTATCCCGAGGCCAATTGCGGCACGTCGCCCCGCCCTTGCCGCACGAGCGTGGGGGCTGGCCCTGCCAGGTCGATCACCGTCGTGGGCACGACCCCGCAGTTGCCGCCGTCGATCACCGCGTCGACGAAATGCAACAGGCGCTCCTGGATCTCGCGCGCATCCGTCATCGGCATCTCTTCTCCCGGCAGCAGGAGCGTCGAGCTCATCAGCGGCTCGCCGAGCTCGGTCAGCATGAGCTGAGTCACGACGTGCTCGGGAACGCGGATGCCGATGGTGCGGCGCTTGGGATTCTGCAGGCGCTTGGGCACTTCGCGTGTGGCTTGCAATAGAAAGGTGTAGGGGCCGGGCGTCAGGCTGCGCAGGAACCGGTACTGCTGGTTGTTGACGCGCGCGTACTTGGCGATTTCCGACAGGTCGCGGCAGACGAGCGTGAAATGGTGGTGTTTGTCCGTTTCGCGAATCCGCTGAATCCGCTCCATCGCCGCCTTGTCCCCCACGTGGCAGCCGAGCGCGTAACAGGAGTCGGTGGGATAAACGATGACGCCCCCACCACGAATGATCTCCACTGCCTGTCGGATCAGACGGTGCTGCGGGTCGACGGGGTGTATCTCTAGATAGCGGCTGGGCATTCGCGGATGACTGGGGAAGCTTTTCAGTATGATACGCGCCCCACATACGCACCCAGGCACGCACAGCCTCGACGCACCCCATGCAGCTGTTGTTCGATTTCTTCCCGATCATCGCGTTCTTCATCGCGTACAAGCTCGCGGGCATTTACGTGGCGACGGGGGTCATCATCGTGGCCGTCATCGTGCAGGCCGCGGTGCAGTGGATCCGGCATCAGAAGATCAGCACGATGTCGCTCGTTTCGGCGGCGCTCGTGCTCGTGTTCGGCGGCCTGACCCTGCTGGTCCACGACAAGGCATTCATCCAATGGAAACCAACGGTCGTGAACTGGCTCTTCGCGGTCGCCTTCCTCGGTAGTCAGTTCATCGGCCGGCAGACCATCGTCCAGCGCATGTTGGGCAGCCAGGTCACTCTCCCCGACGCGAGCTGGCGCCGGTTGAACATGGGTTGGGTGGTGTTCTTCATCATCATGGGTGCCGCCAATCTCTACGTCGCGTACAACTTTGCAGAGTCGACGTGGGTCAACTTCAAACTGTTCGGTGTCTTGGGTCTGACCTTGCTCTTCGTCGTTGCCCAAGGCGCCTGGATCGCCTCGAAAGGGCAAGCTGCGGATGCATCCGCTTCCGACTCGCGGAGCGCGCCCTGACATGCTGTTCGCCATCTTCGGTCGCGACGTGCCCAACAGCACGGATCTGCGTCGCCAGGTACGCCCAGCGCACCTCGAGCGCGTCCAGGCTTTGCGCGACCAAGGTCGACTGGCCCTCGCCGGCCCGCATCCTGCAGTTGCGTCGGCGGAGCCCGGCCCGGCCGGCTTCACAGGCAGTTTGATCGTGGCGGAGTTCGCCTCGCTTGCCGACGCGCAGGAGTGGGCGCGCCAGGATCCGTACGCGACTCGAGGCGTGTTCGCGGACGTACAGGTGCTGCCTTTCATCCAGGTATTGCCGTGAGCGAGCCTGTGTCACTCTGCCCCACCGATCGAACCGCTCGCATGGAAACGGCGCTGCGCGCTGCGCTGCCTGTCGTGTCGTTGCAGGTGATCGATGACAGCCACCTGCATGCGGGCCATGCCGGTGCGCGTGACGGCCGCGGACACTATCGCGTGCGCATCGTCTCGAATGCGTTCGAGGGCTTGCGCGCTGTGGCGCGTCATCAACTGATCTATCGAGCGCTGGGTGCCCTCATGCAGACTGACATTCACGCGCTCGGTATCGAGGCGAACACGCCGGCCGAAGCGGATTCTTCTTCCTCCAACTAGCGAGACGGCAATGACCAAGCGATTCGATTCATGGACGTCCTGGATAGGACTAGTGTGCGTGGCCGTTGCGCTCGCCGGTTGCGGCAAGTCCAACGTCCCCGCAGGCGGGAAAAAGAAGGACACCGAGAACACGACCCTGGCGGTGGTGAACGGCAAGCCGGTCACCCAATCGATGTTCGACCTCTACGTGGAAGCTATCCAGCGACAAACCAATCGCCCGATTCCGCCGGAGCATCGCGAGGAGCTGCTCGATCAATTCATCAACATGCAGCTCGCCGCCGACGCCGCCGAGAAATCCGGCGTCGCAAATCAGCCGAAGACCAAGGATCAGCTGACGCTCGCACGCATCAACGTCCTGGTCGATGCGCACTTGCAGAAGTACCTGGCGGAGCACCCGGTCAAAGACGAGGAGCTGAAGCCTGAGTACGACGCGCGCATCGCCGAGATGCCGAAGGAGTACAAGGCACGCCACATCCTCGTGGAAGACAAGGCCACGGCCGATCAAGTCGTCAAGGATCTGAACGCCGGCGGTGACTTCGCGAAGATCGCCACGCAGAAGTCGACGGACAAAGGCTCGGCTGCCAACGGCGGCGATCTCGGCTGGTTCGGCCTCGACTCGATGGTGAAGCCGTTCAGCGACGCGGTCGCAAAGCTGGAGAAAGGCAAGTACACCGCGGAACCTGTGCAGAGCCAGTTCGGCTGGCACGTGATTCTGTTGGAGGACAGCCGTTCCGGGCAGGCTCCCGCCTTTACCGATGTGAAGGATCAGGTGCGCAATCTGGTTCAGCGCAAGCACCTGCAGGATTACCTGGCCGAGCTGCGCAAGAACGCGAAGGTCGAGAAGAAGGCTGCACCGGCGGCGCCAGCAGCGACTGCGGCAGAACCGGCGGCTGTGCCTGGCGCAGCGCCTGAAGCGCCAGCGTCGTAACCCCAGCTCCACCGCCTTCATCGTGAGCGTCCCTTCCGCTGCGGAGCGGGGAACGACCGGAGGGAGTGGCGCGCCAAGACAGGATGGGGGCGCTCTTAGGCGACATACGCTAGATCTGCCCCCACTGAAACCCTCCCCCGCGACGCTTCGGAACCCCTGGCGAGGGGCTTCGCAGGGGAGGGAGCTGGAAATCACTTCTGCGCTAGCAGCTCCAGCAACCCCGCCTCATCGAGTACCTTCACCCCCAGCGCCTCCGCCTTCTTCAACTTCGACCCCGGCGCGTCGCCCACGACGAGATAGCTGGTTTTCTTCGACACGCTTTCGCTCGTCTTGCCCCCGAGTGCCACGATGCGATCGCGCGCCTCATCGCGAGTCATGCTGCTCAACGTGCCCGTGATCACGAAGGTCTGATCGGACAACGGACCGCCTGTGTCTTTTGCAGCCCGCTTGATCGCAGGCCACTGCACACCCAACCGTTGCAGGCGCTCCACTACGTCGCGGTTCTCGCGCTTCCGGAAGAAGTCGTGCACGTGTTGCGCAACGACGGGGCCGACATCCGGCGTCTCCTGAATCGATTCGACGTCCGCGGCGGCGAGCGCTTCGATGGATGTGAAGTGTTCGGCCAACGCAGCGGACGTGGACTCGCCTACGTCTCGAATCCCGAGTGCATAGAGGAAGCGCGGCAGCGTGGTGTTCTTGCTGCGCTCGATGGCCGCGATCAGTTTCGTTGCGGACTTCTCACCCAGTCGCTCGAGCTCGGCGAGTTCTTGCGCCCTGAGCTCGTAGATATCCGCGGCACTCAGCAATCGATCGCTGTCGACGAGCTGATCGATGAGCTTGCTGCCCAGACCTTCGATGTCCATGGCCCGGCGCGAGGCGAAATGTCGTAGCGCTTCGCGTCGCTGCGCCGGACAAGAAAAGCCCGCCGTACAGCGCGCAACGGCTTGATCTTCGCTGCGCTCCACCGGACTGCCGCACACAGGACACGTCGCCGGCAACGTCACGCTGCGAGCGTTCTTGGGCCGTTGGCCTTCGACGACTTTGACGACTTCGGGGATGACATCGCCTGCACGTCGGATCACCACGGTATCGCCGATGCGCACATCCTTGCGTTCCACTTCATCCATGTTGTGGAGCGTGGCATTGCTGACCGTCACACCCCCGACGAACACCGGCTCCAGCCGCGCCACGGGCGTGAGGGCGCCCGTCCGTCCGACCTGGAACTCGATATCCTTCACCGTCGTGGTCGCTTCCTGCGCCGGGACCTTGTGCGCAATGGCCCAGCGCGGCGCGCGCGCGACGAAGCCCAGATCGCGCTGCAGATCGAAGCGATCCACCTTGTAAACGACGCCGTCGATTTCATATGGAAGTTGCGACCGGCGCTCGCCCACTTCGCGGTAGTACTGCAGACAGCCTTGCGCGCCGGTCACCACCTTGACCAACGGCGACACCTTCAAGCCCCATTCCCGCAATAGCGCCAGCGATTCGCTGTGACGCGGCGGCATTTTGCCGCCATCGAGCTCGGCGAGGCTGTAGAAGAACACATCGAGCGGCTTGCTCGCGGTCACGCGCGGATCGAGCTGCCGCAGACTCCCCGACGCCGCGTTGCGTGGATTGACGAACAGCCGCTCACTCCGTTCCAGCGCGCGCGCGTTCATCGCCTTGAACCCCGCAAGCGTCATGAAAATCTCGCCGCGTACTTCGAGCTCGGCGGGCGGCTTGCCCCGAAGCTGTAACGGCACCGCCTTCACCGTGCGCACGTTGTGAGTCACGTCCTCGCCGCGCATGCCATCCCCGCGTGTGGCTGCTTGCACCAGACGGCCCTTCTCGTAACGGAAGCTCACCGCGAGTCCATCGAGCTTCGGTTCGGCGGAATATTCGACCTCCGCTTCGGTATCCAATCGTTCGCGAACGCGGCGATCGAAATCGCTGATGTCCTCGTCGCTGAACGCGTTGTCCAACGACAGCATCGGCGAGCGATGCACGACAGTCGCAAGCGCTCCCACGGGCGCCGCGCCAACGCGCTGCGTCGGCGATTCAGGCGACATGAGCTCGGGATGTTCGGCTTCGAGCGCCTGCAGTTCCTTCAGCAAGCGATCGTACTCGGCGTCCGCGACGTCGGGATCGTCCAGGACGTAATAGCGATAGTTGTGGTGCTCGATCTGCTCGCGCAGTTCGAGCACTCGGGCTTCGGCTTTGGAGAAGGCTGCGCGGGGCACGGTTGCTTGTCGATAAACGAAATCCGGGCGCTCGCTCGGCTCAACGCGTGGCGGGCGTTTCAGCAAGCTCCTTCTCATGCGTGCTGCACAACTGCTCGAAGTCATCCACCTCATCCCGCAAGCGTTGGATGCGAGGTGAATTGAGCAATCCGCCGCGCTCGTCCTGCAGCGTGCCGCCGACCGCGCCCTGGAGCTCCTTGGCGTGCCGCAGGAGTTCCTCGAGAACCTCCTGGCCAGAGATGCAGCTCGGTAACTGGGCGAACAATGTCACGCCCGGAAATGGCGTGGAGTCCATACGAGCCAGATCGAATGACCCTGGCTCCACCATGCTGGCCGCGCTGAACAGCGTTTCGCCGCTCGGGTGAATACGGTGAAAGATCTCGTACTTGCCGAACGTCATGCCTTGAGCCGCGAATGCGGCCCGCAATTTGTCCCCAGGAATGCGGGTAGGTCCGGCCGCGAGTCGCAGTACGAGGATCTTTCGCGGAGTCGGTGAGCGCGGGCGTCGTGTCGTTGGAGTTGCAGCCGGTGCCGGAGCCTCAATTTCAACGGCAGGCGCTTCGACTTCGGCGGCCGGCGATGCAGCCTCGGCTGGTGTAATCGTGGGCTCATCGTCCGCATCGATGACGACCTCCGGGTCTTCCTGGAACAATGGTTCACGGCGGCTCGGCTCGTCACTGATCGGCTCATCGATGTCCGGAAAATCGCTGTCCGCGGGGTCAGTCGCAAACGACGGAGCGTCGCTCTTGAGATCCGGATCGATCGAGAATGCTTCGTTGATGTAAGGATCCGGAGTCAGGGGCTCGAGCGCCGGGCTGGAGATGAGCGGCTCCGCCCGTGAGCGCACGATCGTTTCCGTCTCTTCCGCACGTGGCGAGACCCTCCGTCCCCACCAATACACGGCCAGCAGGATCAGCAATCCTGCGACGATCAAGATCCAGCGTAGCTCGGGCATGAGCGTCAACCCATTGCAGCCATACGCACCGCTTCATCGACGTCCACAGCGACGAGTCGCGACACACCAGGTTCATGCATCGTCACGCCGATGAGCTGCGAGGCCAGCTCCATCGTGGTCTTGTTGTGCGTGATGAAGATGAACTGCACGCGCTGACTCATTTCGCGAACGGTCTCGCAGAACCGACCGACGTTGTGATCGTCGAGCGGCGCGTCCACTTCGTCCAACAGACAGAACGGTGCCGGGGTCAGTTCGAAAATGGAGAACACCAGCGCCACCGCGGTCAACGCCTTCTCACCGCCCGAGAGCTGATTGATCGTGCTGTTTCGCTTGCCCGGTGGGCGCGCCATGATCGAAACGCCCGCAGACAGAACGTCCTCGCCGGCCAGTTCGAGATAGGCATGACCACCGCCGAACAATCGCGGGAAACGCTCCTTCAACCCGGCGTTGATGCGATCGAAGGTGTCCTGGAAGCGTGAGCGGGTCTCGCGATCGATCTTGCGAATCGCGGCATCCAAAGTCTCCAGTGCATCGGGGAGATCCTTGAACTGCCGATCGAGATATTCCTTGCGCTCGGATTGCTCTTTGAATTCGTCGATGGCCGCGAGATTCACCTGACCCAGGCGTTCGATCTTCTGCGTCACTTCGGCGAGCGACTGCTCCCACGCAGGCACCTGAGCCTCCGCAGTCAGCTGCTGCCGCACCGTCTCGAGGTCGAACTGAGTGGCTCGGAACTGATCGGTGAGCGACTCGGCTCGGACTTTCAGCTCCTGAATCGCAAGCCGCGTTTGTTCGAGGTGCGAGCGCGCCTCTTCCACGCGCCCCTCCTCCGCGAGCCGACGATGATCGAGCTCACGCATCTGAGATTCGGCTTCTTCGAGTGTCGAGCGCGCCTGCGCAAGCTCCTGCTCCACACCCAATCGGCGATGCAGCGCTTCTTCGAGCGTCTGCTCGAGAACCTGCAACGGCTCAGCGCCCACATCCAGCTGCTGCTGCAATTCGGTCCGCCGCGACTGAAACTGAGCGAGTTGCGATCTGAGACGATCCAACCCGGCGGTCACAGAGCTCAGTGTCGAGCGTCGAGATTCCAGTTGCAGGGCGAGTTGCTGAGCGCGGTCGCGGTCCGACTGCGCCTGCGTGCGGTTGAAGCTCAACTGCTGGCGCAGATTCTCGCGTTGGGTTTCCAGCTCATGCCGCTGTTCCTCGAAGGCATGCATCTCGTCGAGGCCTTCCTGCAAGCGGCCGCGGGCCACCTGCAAACTCTCTTGCAGACGCTCGGTGTCCGCATTCAGCTCGTCCAGCTCGGCCGTCAATTGAGCAAGACGGTCGGCCGTTTGATCCGCCTTCGTACGCAGCCCATTGAGCTGAGCGTTGCTGTCGGTGTGTTGGCGATGCAGTCGGTTGACGTCGGCTTGCGAAGCATCGCGCTGCTGTTCCAGCTCGCGCACGCGATCGCGTGTCGATGCGAGCTGTGCTTCCAATTCATCCTTGCGAGCCTGTGCCGCTGCCAGATCCTGCCGCAGCGTACGCATTTCCTGCTCGCGGCTGATCACGCCTGCATGGACGTCCTGATCGCGACTCACGCGCAACCAATCGCGCCCGATCCAAACGCCGTCGCGCGTGATCAAGCTCTCACCCATAGCCAACGAATGGCGTCGGGCCAATGCTTGCGGGAGGGTGTCCACCGCAATGATGCCGTTCATCAGGTCAGCCACGCCAGCCGGACCACGCACATGAGACAGCAGACGATCGCCTGCTGTTGCCGATGTCGTGCCGGATCGTGACATCAACGTCACGCTGCCCGCTTCGAGGCTGTCGAGACGTGCCGCGATGTCGTCCAGCTGATCGACGCACACGGCTTCCAGATAAGAACCCAGAACCGTTTCAACGGCACGTTCCCAGCCTGAATCGACATTCAACTGTTGTGCGAGACGCGGTTGCTGGGCCAGCTCATTCGCCGTGAGCCACGCGGTCACCTTGCCTTGTGCCAATCCCAGCGCGGCCTGCTGCAAGGCTTCGAGCGACATCAGGCGCCCGTGCGCTTCCTGCAGCTCACGTCGGCTGGCATCGAGGCTCTCGCCCAGCTCGCGCTCGCGTTCACGCTCGCGTTGATACTCGCTCACGATCGATTCGAGACGCTCGGCAGCAGTCTGTCCCTGCTGCTCGACTTCGGCATGCGCCAAGCCCAATTCTTCGATGCGCACGCGCAGATCGTCGGGCGCCAGATTTTCGCGTTCGATGCTCAGGCGTTCACGTTGCGCCTGCGCACGCCGCAGCTGATGCTCCAGCTGTTCGATACGCGCCTTCTCGACTTCCGTTTT
>JBEVDW010000386.1:0-21220 GCA_040513115.1 Steroidobacteraceae bacterium
CTGGCGCCATTGCGTCTACGTGTATATATTTTGAAGCTTTCTACCACGTTTTCCGGGAGCAGCCATGTCATTCGGTCTCGTATTGGGCGGCGGCGGAGCTGTTGGTATCGCCTGGGAAATCGGTGTCCTTGCAGCGCTCGAGGAGGCCGGAGCCAGCGTCCGCGGTGCTGCAGTCGTGGTTGGCACATCGGCCGGGTCGATCGTCGGGGCACAGGTGTTCGGTGGCCGACCGTTCAGCGACATGCTGGCCGAGATGCAGGACACGAGCGAGCCGGCCCAGATGCAGCAGAATACGGGCGCGATGCCGCGAGCAAACGTCTCCGAAACGTTTGAAGTATTGGCCGGCGTGGGCGATGCGCGCGAGCGTGGGAGGAAGCTCGGCGAGTTCGCACTCTCCCGTCCGGATCCGTTCCCGGAAGCCATGTATCTCGCGATGATCGGCCACCTCATCAAAGTGCAGGATTGGCCGACGCAGACCCGCTTTCTGCCGACCGGTGTGGATTGCAAAACGGGTGAGCGGGTGGCATTCGAGCGAACGCAAGGCGTGCCATTCGTTGCCGCGGTGGCAACGTCGTGCTGCGTGCCGGGTCTGGTGCCAGCGGTCACGATCAATGGTCGCCGCTATATCGACGGCGGCGTCGACTCGCCCAGCAACCTCGATGTCGTGCTCGGTACCGGCGTCGACCGCGTGCTCTTCATCGGACCGTTCGGCGGTGAGCACTCACCGCCCTTGGGGAGAGCGGTCGAGTTGCTGCAGAGCGAGCTCGCGATGGCGGAAAAGGCAGGCCTGCGAACACTGAGCGTGACGCCCAGTCCGAGCTTCGCCGCGAAAGTGGGAGTGGATTTCCTAAACACGTCGCTGCGGCCCGCGAGCGTAGCCTGTGGTCTCGAAGATGGCCGCAACGCCGTCGCACGAGTGAAGCAGTTCCTGGCGTGAGCTCTAGCCAAACACGGCTTTCGCGATCTCCATCAGCCCCACTTCGACTTCGCGCTCATCCGACAGGGGCGCGATCATGGCCGCTCGCACGGCATCGAGGGCTGGCACGCCTTCACGCATGAGCGCCGCTGCTGCAATCAGCGTGCGTGTGGACGCAACCTCGCGCAACGCGATGTCGTCCTGCCCGCGAATCGCGAGCGCGAGGCCGATGAGCTTGTCCGCGAGAGGGACCGTATACCTGCCCGCCTGCGGCAATGCAGCTGGTACGGCGAGCAGGTGCGTCAGATCCGGCGCGGCGCAGAACAGGCCGGGCGCGATCCGGACGAGCTCAAGTTCTGCGGCGTCTTCATGTGCATCCTCCATGAAGACGAGAAGCACCTCGAGGAGGTCTGCATGAATGCCGCTCTGCGCTGGGATGCCGCTGCCTGCGTGCCGGGACCGGAAGCATGGGAGCGCTTCGGGTACAAGAATCCGCTGGGCGACTGGTCCTATTCCAGGGATCTCATTCCAATGAAGTGGAGCCGGGAGGACGCGCTCAAGATCGTCGAGCAGGTGCCACCGGAGATGGTGCGCAACACCAAAATGACCGGCACACCAAAGCAGGTGGCGCAGATGATCCAGCCGTACATCGAGGCAGGCTGCAACTACGTCTTCGTTGCCGACTACACTGGCGTCGTGACCACGGGCGACTGGGGCGATGCGAAGGACAAGCCCAACTATGTCGCGCAGACGTTCGCGGCTTCCAGGCGCATGAACGGTATCGCAACCTAGCGGTCGATCAGGTCGCGGTGGACGCGCATCCCTGCCGTTTCGTATCGACCTCCGCGCGGCTGTAACTCAATGTGGCGTCCTTGCCGAGCAGATCCAGCGTGTGGATCCAGCGATGCGCGCCGAGCAGCGTTGCCGTGAGCTGACCGATCTCGACGATCTCTGCGATGCTGTAGAACCTGGCGAGCGCGCGGTAAAAGGCGCCATCGATGGAGTGATGATCGAGATGCATCTTCGTGACGAAGCGCATCACCAGTGCCTCGCGCTCATCGAGCTCATCCTGGGTGCCTGCGATCAGGCATGCAGCGGTCTTGTCGGTCACCGTTTCATCGTAGCGCGCAGCCTGGCATTCATCGCACCCCGCGATCTGTGCGCTGCGGACGCGAATGAGCTCACGTAGACGTGCAGACAGCAACGACGGTTGCTCCCGCTGGTAGGCGCTCGCATGCATGCGCAACAGCGCACCGTTGTACGCGACGATCTGCAGAAACGTAGGGCTGGCCATGCGACCGTCCGCCACCGCCTTTTCCAGCGTTGCGCGCACATCCGGAGCGATGTCCTGCATCGGAACGGGTTCGATGGTTGGCATGGCGAGCCTCCGCTTCAATGAGAATTCAAGATCAGATCCGATGCGCGCTCACCGATCATGATCGAGGCGGCGTGCGTATTGGCCGAGACGATCTGCGGCATGATCGAGGCATCGACGATACGCAGGCGTTCCATGCCGTGCACACGCAACTGCGGATCAACCACGGCTTGCGCATCCGTACCCATCCGGCACGTGCCGGCGATGTGATACGCGGAATCGCCGTTCGCGCGTGCATACGCGAGCAGGTCTTCATCGGATCTCGCTTGGGGTCCAGGTGAGAACTCTTCCTTCAGATATTGCGCGAGCGCCGGCTCTTGCGTGATCTGTCGTGCCGTGCGCAACCCGCGGATGACGATGTCGCGATCGAGCTCGCTCGCGAGGAAGTTGGCGTGGATCGAAGGCGGTGTCGCGACGTCTTTCGACCTGATGTGCACGTAGCCGCGACTCTGCGGGCGACACTGACAGAAACCGATGCTCACACCCGGCTCGCTGTCCAGCACGACCTTGGTTTCATTGCTGCCCTTGGTCGCAACGGGGGCGAAGGTCACGGGTGCAATCATGAATTGAATGTCTGCTGAGGGTGCTTCTGGCCGCACTTGTGTATAGCCGATGATGTGCGTGTGCGGACCCGACAACAGGCCACGCCGCGTCAGAAGGTATTGGAGCACGTTGCGTAGCATCCGGCTGCCGCGCAGCTCTTCATTCACCGAGCTCATGTCCTTGAGGCGTGCGCGCACGAACAAAAGAAAGTGATCCTGCATGTTCTCGCCCACACTCGGCAGATCGTGCACGACGTCGATGCCAAGTGCCCGCAGCCGCTGGCCCGCGCCCACCCCCGACAGCTCCAACAGCTTCGGAGAATCGACCGCACCCGCACTCAATATGACTTCGGCATTGGCGCGCACGGTGTGAAGCTCGCCGCCACGACGATACTGCACCCCCACTGCGCGTTTGCCCTCGAAGAGCACCCGTTCGACACGGGCCTGTGTTTCGACGCGCAGGTTGGCACGCGATCGTGCTGGCTTGAGGTAAGCCTTGGCAGCGCTGCACCGGAAGCCGTTGCGGACGTTGACCGAGACGGGTGCGAGGCCGTTGGGATGCGCGGTGTTGTGATCGGCGATGCGTGGGATACCTGCTTGCTCTGCCGCACGCAGCACGAGCTCATCGAGCGGATGCCATGCGGGGCTGCTCACGATCGTCATTGGTCCTCTGTGCCCATGTTCGGCGGCATCGCCGACCGCACAGTTCTCCGCGCGCTTGAAGTAGGGCAGCACATCGTCCCAGCCCCACCCGACGTTGCCCATGGCACGCCAGGCTTCATAGTCGTGTGCGTGCCCGCGGACATACACCATGGCATTCAGAGAGCCGGAGCCGCCCAGCATCTTGCCGCGCGGACAATAGAGTATGCGGTTGTTGAGCTGAGGTTCCGGTTCGTAGGCATACCGCCAGTCGAAGCGCTCCTTCCCCAGCATGAACGCAAAGCCCAGGGGCATGTGTACGAGCGGATGCGCATCCGAGCCGCCGGCTTCCAGCAGCAACACGGAACGATCCTTGGCCGCTGACAGTCGATTTGCCAGTACGCAACCACTGGCGCCGCCTCCGACGATCACGTAATCGAACTGCACTTGCCCCCCTTGAGTATCAGCGCTGCGCGCACTTCTTACATATGTATATGCAACTTGCGACTCGAAATTTTCAGCCCGGATCGAATTGAATTTGCATGTGCCGCGGGCCGTAGGTGAGGAACGATGGCTTGTAGAAGACCGCGTCCGGACCGGGTGCCAGGCGGATGTTCCGCAAGCGCTCCAGCAGGCACACAAGACCGATGCGCAACTCCGCCCGTGCGAGCTGATTACCGATGCAGAAGTGAATGCCGTAACCGAATGTCAGATGCTCGCGCGCGTTCTTGCGATCGAGTTGCACTTGCTCGGGACACTCGAAGCGGCGCGGATCGCGGCCGCCGGCGCCGAAGCGCAGGATGACCATCGATTCCGCGGGTATGAGCGTGCCGCCGAGCTCCACGTCTTTACGCGTTTTGCGGAAGAAGCCCTGCAGCGGCGCGAACAGCCGCAGACTTTCTTCTACGAACGTAACAGTTTCATTGGGATTCGCGCGCAGACGGTCCTGCAGCCCGGGCTGTGAAACGAGCAGCTGCATCGAATTACCGAACGCCTGAGTCGTGGTCTCGTTGCCGGCCACGAGCACGTTCTGGAAGATGTTCACGAGTTCTCCGAGCTCGAGCCGGCGGCCGTCGACGGTCGCCTGCGAGACCGTGCCGATGATGGTGTCGTCCGGTTCGCGCCACATGCGCTCGACCTGGGTGGCCAGAAACTGCTGCATGTCGATGATCTTGCGTGTGAGCGGGATGAGCTGGTCTTGCGGTGTGAGCGGATCGTTCACGCCGAGCAGCGCGTCGGACCAGCTCTTGAACTCGTCCTGGCGCGAACGCGGTACGCCGAGCTGCTCGGCGATGATGACCATCGGCAGGGGAATCGCGAACTCATTGACGAACTCGGCGCTGCCGCGGCTCGCGAAACCATCGATGAGATCGTTCGCCAGCGCTTCGATGTTCGGCTCGAGCTTGCGAATGCGTATCGCGGTAAAGGCCTTGTCGACCAGCGAACGAATGGTGCGATGGTCGGGCGGATCATTGTTGATCATCGTCGGCACCATCGGAAACCCTTCGGTCTCATACAGCTGCCGGATCTCGCCCTGCACACCGCTCTGGATGCGCGTGTCCATCTTGCTGCCGAAGGTGTCCGGATCGCTTGCGACCTTGCGGATGTCCTCCCAGCGCGTGACCTCATAAAACCCGGTCACCGGATCGCGATAGACGGGTCGCTCGTCCTGCAGTTGGCGGTAGGTGCTCCAAGGGCATCCCGAGATCTCAGGATTCGCGAACGAGGGTGCAGCGTCGGTGCTCATGGCAGCTCGGATGGCGATGGCGACGGCTGGGATTCTAACAGCGCTGGTATCAAAGAGGGCCCTGATTGGCGGGACCAATGTGTGCCGAAACGTGATTCAATCCGGAAAAGCAGCGTCCGGCTGCGCGGCCCACGTGCGTTCGACGAGGGTCAGAGGCTTGCTCACGGTTGCCGTGAGCTCTTCGAGCTCGTGCGGGTATTGCACACCGACGAGCGCCGCGCTCACGGCAGGGTGACTCAACACCCACCCGAGCGCGAGTTGCGTGCAGGTACGCCCGGTGCGCGTGGCGTATTCCGTCCAACGCTCGAGCCGGGCGAAATTCCGTTCGTTCCAATACATCTGCTGATAGATGGCGCGAGAGGCGAGCAGGCTCCCTGGGTTGGGGGCTTGCCGGCCGTGTTTGCCTGAGAGAAATCCACTCGCCAGCGCGGAGAAGACGAGGGCACCTACTTGCTCGTTGGCCGCGGCTGCCAGAATGTCCTGCTCGGGCCCTTGTGCGAAGAGGTTGTAGAGCACCTGCACGGATTCATAGCGCACCAGTGCGCGAACGTCGCTGGTCCACAGCGCCTTGTGCAACTGCCAGCCCGCCAGATTCGAGCAGCCGATATAGCGCACCTTGCCGGCCCGCACGAGATCGTCGAGCGCGCGCAAAGTCTCTTCGATCGGCACTTCGGGATCCCAACGATGCACTTGATACACGTCGATGTAGTCCGTCCGCAGGCGTCGCAAGCTGGCTTCGACGGCGCTCACGACGTGCGCGCGCGACAGACCCTGATCGTTGGGAGAGATGCCACGGCTCCAGCGCTCGGCATGATCGAGACGTCCGGACATGGAAGCAGCGTGATCGGCGGGAGCATCGCCGACACGATTGCCGACCTTCGTGAGAATGACGAGCCGATGGCGACGGCCTTGGACGGCGCGGCCAATAATTTCCTCCGCCTGCCCGTTGCCATAGATATCGCCGGTATCGATGGCGTTGATGCCCGCTTCCCATGCAGCATGCAGGATCTGGCGCGCATCGTCCTCGGGCGTGATCTCACCGAAGGTGGAGCTGCCGAGCACGAGGCGCGAGATCTTGAGCCCGCTGCGACCGAGTCGACCGTACTGCATCACACTGCCTCTGTGCTGTTCCGCAAGTCGAGTCGTCACACGCCGAACAAGGCTTTGACGCCCGGGAGGCTCACTTTCATCGACACCGTGCGCGGCAGCTCGTCGACGATCTTGATCTCAACGGGCACTTGATAGGGCAGGAGATGCTCGCGGGCGTGAGTTTCCAGTTCCGCCACCGTGGGTTTCTGCTTGCCCGGGTACGCTTCCACGGCAGCGATAGGTACTTGACCGAGGCGGCTGTCCGGGCGAGCAATCACGGCGGCATCCAACACTAGTGGGTGCTCTTTCAGCACGTCGATGACTTTCTGTGGCAGCACCTTGAAACCGCCTCGAATGATGGCTTGATCCGCACGTCCGTGCAGAAATAGAAAGCCATCGGCGTCGATGGAGCCCAGATCGTTGGTGCGGATCCATTCGCCGTTCGAAAAGCGCGTCGAGCGCACTTCGAGCTCGCCCACTTCACCGGGAGCGAGTTCGTTGCGCGTGTCGGGATCAACGATGCGCAGCTCGCAGTTCGGCCGTGCACGGCCCACGCTGCCGAGCTTGCTGTTGCCGAATTGCTTACGATCTTCGAGCGTCAACGCGGCCACGGAGCCGTTGAACTCCGTCGCGCCATAGTCGATGAGGATGGGCACTCCGTAGCGCTCTTCGAACGCCTGCTGCGCCTGCGGGCTCAGCGGCGCGGTGCTCGTCTGCACGGCGACGACGCCCTCGAACAATTCCTTT
Organism: Steroidobacteraceae bacterium; assembly: GCA_040513115.1. Classification (GTDB taxonomy): domain Bacteria; phylum Pseudomonadota; class Gammaproteobacteria; order Steroidobacterales; family Steroidobacteraceae; genus DATELY01. Next base: position 7,056 of record JBEVDW010000386.1, read on the forward strand.
GGCACATTCGCATCGAGCACCATCGTGATCATCGTCGGCAGGAGCGACAGCACCTTGGGTCGGTGCCGACGCACGGCATCGACCCAATCGTCGACCCGGAATTTCTCGAACAGGACCACCGGGCGCGGGCTCAGCATGGCGAGCATGACGCTGTACACGCCGCTCGTGTTGACGATGGGGGCGAAGACCAGAGTCGGGGAGCGCTTCATCACGAGCTGATCCTTGCTCGCGCTGCGGTTGCCGTCCGCGACGCCCTTATCGAGCATGCTGGTGGAGATGGTGATGCGCTTCGGTACGCCGGTCGTGCCGCTCGTCAACATCTGTACGGCAACACCGGGCAGCGGTTGCATGTGTGGACCGGCGCCGGCCGTGCTGAGCTCCCTGACGGTGCTCACCGGCGTTTCTGCATTGGCGCAGAGCGCAAGACCGAAGCTGCCGGCGGCGCGTGCTGCTTCGATCAAACCCGGCACGCGCCAGTCTTCCTGGTCTGCGATCACGGCCTGGAGCTGCAACTGTTGCAGCTCTTCCGCCAGCTTCGCAGCCGGCTGGAGCGGATTGATGACGACATAGCAGCGCTCGGTCTGGAACAACGCGAGCATGGCGCCGATGTGCCAGGGGCGATTGCGGCCGAGCAAGCCCACCGCTTTGCCGCGAGGGATGCCAGCTCCGTTCAGGCGCTTGTCGATTTCTGCGGCAATGCTGCCGAGATAGGCCCAACTGTACTCACGCCTGGAGTACTCGATCGCACAACTCTGCGGTTCGAGCGCCAGCACTGCATGCAACCTTTCACTCAAGCTCATCGTTCGGAATCTCCGCATTCTCGGCAGGGAAACAGCGGCGAGTCTACCGTCTCGACTAGGGAGGCGCAGCAGCCAGCGAAGCAATCAGGGCCCTGGTTGGGTAAGCTCACAACCCTGTGTCGCCCGGCCAGCGATGATCCTCGCAGCAGGGATGAGCAGCTTAATCCGGCAAAAAATCCTGCGGAAGGCATGGCATGCACACCGTTTCCGATCCCGGGCTCGCCATCATCGGGACACAGTTCGGGTGTAGCGGGCATTTGCGAGCGGCCCGCCTGGCAGGCTTCCAGGTTCGGGCACTGGTCGGACGCAATGCCGCGAAGACCGCAGAGCTGGCACGGTACTACCGAGTGCCTACGGCATCCACGTCTGTCGCCGAAGTGCTCGGTCGCCCCGAGGTCGATGCCGTCATCGTCGCCTCGCCCCCGGAGACGCATCGGGACGTATGCCTGCAGGCAATCGCGGCGGGCAAGCACGTGCTGTGTGAAAAACCCTTCGCGCTGAATGCGCGTGACGCGGATGAGATGCTGAACGCGGCACGCGACGCGCGCGTCGTACACCAGGTGGGCCATGAGTTTCGCTTCGACCCCACCTTCACGATGCTGCGCAGGACACTTCAGCGCGGCGCGATTGGTGAGCCGCGGCAAGCCTTGTTTGCGTTCGACTTTCCGCTCACGGCTGCCGCATCGGAGGACGTGCCGCAATGGTTCCGTGAGCGGGCGCACGGCGGCGGCTGGCTGCACAACTACGGCTCGCATGTCATCGATCTGATCCGCTGGACGTTGGGAGAGTTCCTCAGTGTCAGTGGCCATGTGACGGTCGGCGCCGACCGCGGGATGAGCGCCGACGACGGCTATGTCGTTAGCTATGCGCTGACACGTGGCGTCACGGGCGTGATGAGCGCCAGCACGCGAGCGTGGGATCCGTTCTCCATCGTGCGTGTGATTGGCAGCGACGCGACGCTCGTAATCGATCAGCAAGGACTTGGGATCATCTCTGTCAGTGGTCGCCATGCAGTCGCGGCGGATCCAGATCTGGAGCCCGCCAGCATGCAGTTCGACCCGCTCGCGCCGCTGGCAGCTGATGCCGGCATGTACGAGCGCGTCCATGCCAGTGATGCCGGTATGCCCAATATGGTCCGTCAAGCTATTGCTTTCCGGAGTGCGATCAGCGGCGCAGGCGAACTGCAGCCTCAAGCTACCTTCCTTGACGGGTTGATGCACGTGCGCGTGATCGAGGCAATCCTCGCTGCTTCGGACGCGAGCGGAGTGGTCCAGGTCCCATTGCCACCCTAGCCATCGCGAGCCGGGAAACGTGCAGCTGGAGCAGCGATAGGCCGCAGCGCCGCAAACAAAGAACTTTCTTAGCACTAAGACTTCCTCTAAATTACGGGCCCTGAATTAACAGGTGGCGAGCGATGGAGTGGAATCCTGACCTTCACGGTGACGTGGCGGAGCAGATTGCGTCCCGCTGGCGGCGGGAGCGGCCCGATGTCGATTTTTACGGCACGCTGCCACTGTTACGCATGTCGCGCATCTGCGCGATGGCCGAAGGCGATCGGGAGCGCGAGGCGCGGCGCTTCGGCATTTCGGCGGGCGATACCGATGCGTTGCTCACCCTGAGACGCTCCGGTGAACCCTATGCGTTGAGGCCATCGGAACTGATGCATCTGTGCGTGGTGACGTCGGGTGCGGTGACCGGGCGCATCGATCGACTGCTTGCGGCGGGGCTGGTGGAACGCATAGCGACACCTGACGACGGCCGTGGCGCAGCCGTCCGACTGACCGTGCGGGGGTTGAAAGTGGCGGACCGTCTGGTGGACGTCTTCAACGTGCAATCGCGCGTCGCAAAGGCATTCGCCAGCCTGCCACCTGAGAAGTTGCAGGCGCTGAACGGCTTGCTGTCGGAAGTGCACTTGCAGGCCGAGCGTTCGCTCACGGCTGCGCGTGCGACGCGAACAGGTGGACGAGCAAAGAACAAGGCGCGCGCTCGAGCAGCTGCGTGAATCATTCACTCGCGGCAAGCAATGCTGCCGCTCAGACGGAGACACGGCATGACGGTCAAATGCGGTATCTACAACATGGCCTGGAACAACTGGGACGACACGATCAACATCGGCATGGAAGCCGAGAAGGCCGGTCATCGGGTGCAGTTCTTCACGGACCAGCTGGTCGCCTATCTCTTTGGCGATGACGCTGAGAAACTGTTCGGCAAGGAAGACCTCGGCGCGGGTCCGCTGCAGCACAACGGCAAGTACATCCCGAACTTCGCCGTGATGGGCATGCCGCGCGAAGGCATGGGAATGGGTCTCATCGACCCCACGATCGCAATGCCCGTGATCGCGGACAAGACGCAGAAGATGGAGCTGTTTCTGGGCGCCATCGACGCCGTGCGCCATGGTCCGACGAAGCTCGCGCAGACGTTCATGACGCTCGATCACGCTTGCAAGGGGCGTGCGTTTTTTGCCCTCGGCGGCTCGGAGATGAAGCAGATCTCTCCGTATGGCTACAGCCGTATCGGCTCCGCCAAGAAACTCGAAGAAGCGCTGATCATCATGCGCATGATGTTCGACCATCCGCACGACCGGCTGCACTTCAAAGGCGAGCACTGGTCGATCACGGGCGGCTCGTTACCGCTGGTTCCGTATGACGGCAAGACACCGCCGCGGCTCATCGTCGCTCCGGGCATGCCGTGGGAAACGGTGGGCAAGTACGCGGATGGCATGCTCACGAATACCAAGCGTCACCCCGGCCGCGCCGCAGGCTTCAAGCGTGACATGGAGGCGATGCGTGCGGCCGCAAAGGCGGCCGGCCGCGATCCGTCGAAGCTCACGGCGACCGCATGCCCCCAAGTGCTGATGCACGACGACCCCAACGAATTGCGACGCTTGGCGAGCTCACGCAAGCTCAAGTTCCAGACCATGCTGACGGGCAAGGAGAAAGGCGAGCAGTGGAAGGAATATGGCTTCACGCATCCGCTCGGCGATGAGTTCGGATATGCGCGCAAGCTGAAGCCCGAAGCGATCGACATCGAGATGCTGCGGCCCGCCATCGACAAGGTGCCACCCGAGGCCGTGATGGAGATCGGCTTTCATTGCGGCACAGTGGATCAGGTGGCAGCGCAGCTGAAGCCTTATATCGATGCTGGCCTGGAGTACCTGGGGATCGTCGACTATGCAACGTTTGCGGACAACAGCCCGCAGATGCAGAAGCACGCCGCAGAGAACATGGCGAAGCTCGTCGCGAAGCTGCAGTCCTACTGAGCACGCGGCATTCGGCGCGGATTTTTCCAACGAGGATTTGTATGAGTAAGGCGCCCATTCGCATCGGTCTGATCCAGGACTGGGGGACCACACGTCCTTTCATCATCGAGGATCACTATCAGGCATTGGAGCTGGGATTTGCCGATGCCTTGAGCGAAGGGGTGCTCGATCGACCGGTCGAGCTCGTCATCCGCGAGCAGGAGGCATACCCGCACGGCAACATCCAGAAGGTGATCGAGGTGTGGAAGGAGATGGAACAGGACTCCTCGATCCTGGCAGTGATTGGTCCGCAGGTGGCGCAGGCGAACATCCCGCTCCGCGACCTGGTGAACCAGGCTGGCTTTCCGATGCTCTCGCACTGCGCCACGGATCAGTTCTACGGTGAATACTGCTTCGTGTTGCCGAACGGATTCTTTCCCGACGAGGTCCATATCGTCGCGCAGTACATCAAGAAGAGAGGGTTGAAGACGATCGGTGTCATCTACGACGACAACGATCAGGGCAATGAGTCGTTCGCACTGCTGCCGCTCGCCATTCGGCGTGCCGGGCTCGAGATCGTGCACGCGGAGCAGGCGAGTCCCATGATCACGGATATCGGGGGTGTTCTACCTCATCTGGAGCGACTGCGGCAGGCGAAGCCGGACGCCTTGGTGTACTTGGGCAATGCGTACCTGTTACGCGCGCTGACGCCGGCAATCAAACACATGAAGTGGGATGTGCCGCGCGTCACCACGACGACATACGTTGGCATGCTGAACTACTTCCGGGCGGATGCGCCGAGCACGCTGGACGGCTGGACAGGCATGGATCAGCACGACGAGCGCAACACTTACTTTCGAAGTGTGCTCGACCGCTTCGAAGCGCGCCATGGTCGTCGGCCGGCACACACCTATACCGCAATCGGATATGACTTCGCGCGCCTGACGGCCGAGGCCATCGCGCTCGCGCCGAATCTCACGCGCGAGGGAGTCAAGCTCGGGTACGAAAAGATTCGCATGCTGCCGGCAGCGGCGGGGGCGGAAGGCAACGTATCCAGCTTCAGCCGCTACGACCATCGGTGCTACAAAGGCCGCTATCTCGTCTGGCGTACGATGCGGGATGGTCGCGACATCCTGGTCGAGTAGCTGCGCAAGGCTCCCTTGCGGCGCCATCGACGCGTAAGGAAGCCTCCAAGGCAGATCAGAGCGATGTAATGTCGAGGTTCTTGGGCCGAGCGTCCATGTAAATCGTCTTCAGCTCGCAGTAGTCCTTGAGGCCCTCGGGACCATTCTCCCGGCCAATGCCGGACTGCTTGAAGCCGCCGAACGGGAATGCGTTATCGACGACCCAGCCGTTGTGCGTGACATTACCGGACAGGATGCGTCTGGCGATCTGATACGCACGCTCGCCGTCGTTCGTGTACACCGCCGCGTTCAAGCCGAAGTCGCTGTCATTGGCGATCGCAATCGCTTCTTCCACTGTGTCGTACGTGAGGAGCGCGGCGACGGGACCGAAGATCTCTTCGCGTGCGATCGTCGCCTTGCGATCCACGTTGGTAAAGAGCGTGGGCTCCACAAAATAGCCGGTGTCGAGTTCTGGTGGGCGACGTCCGCCGGTCACGATCCGGCCACCTTCGGCTTTGCCCTTTTCGATGTAGCTCATCACGCGGTCGTGCTGACGTTTCATCGCCAGCGGCGCGAGCGTCGTCTGCGCATCGAAGGGATTGCCAGGCTTGAGCTTGCGCATCTCGGCGCTGAGGGCTTCGGCGTATTCGTTCTGACGTTTCCTGGGAACGACGAGACGCGTCAACGCGGCACACATCTGCCCACACACGCGAGTGAAATGGGGCACGATGGAGACGGCAACTGCCGCCGGATCTGCGTCGTCCAGAATGACTGCTGCGGACTTGCCCCCGAGCTCGAGCCCGACGCGTGCGACGCGTTCGGCACAGACAGCCGCAATGTGCTTACCCGCAGCCGTGCTGCCGGTGAAGCTCACTTTGTCGATGCCTCTATGTCGCACCAGGTGATCGCCGACTTCGCGGCCCGCGGGCACGATGTTGAGCACGCCGGGTGGCATGCCCGCTTCCTCGAAGCACTGCGCGATCTGCCAGGTGTACAGCGGTGTCTCAGGCGCCGGTTTCAAGACCACAGTGCAGCCGGCCGCGAGGGCGCTGGCGACCTTTTGCATCGTCAGGCCCATGGGACAATTCCAGGGCAGGATGGCTGCAACGACACCCACCGGTTCGTGCACTACGACACCGACCCCCATGCCATAACTACGTGGACGCACTTCGGCAAACTCGATGCTCTTCGCGATGTTGGCCGCCATCATCAGCGCCCCGTACCCGGCCATGCCGAGCGCTTCGGCATCGGGCTTGATGTACCCGACTTCCAGCGTGAACGAGCCAGCAAATCCAACCGCATGCTTGCGGAATACCTCGGCCAGTTCGATGAGCTTGTTGGCGCGCTCGCCGGGAGACATGCGCGGCCAGGGTCCTTGATCGAAAGCCTTGCGAGCAGCGGCGACCGCACGATCCACGTCTGCAATGGATGCTTCCGGCACACGTGCAACGACACGCTCGGTCGCGGGGAAAACGACTTCGAGGTGTCTGTCGCCCTGGGGTGTGAGCCACTCACCGCCGATATAGAAGCGGTCCGGATTCTTCAATTCGAAAACATCGCGATAACTGGTGACTTGCATATTGCACCTATGCCCTGGACCGGAGGCTGCGGTCACAAGCGTATTGTGGTGACCCACACAGCTGACAGACTGCTGCCGGATCATAGGACCCAAGCTGGTCGCAGGCAACAATAGGGATCCTCAATTATCGCGTTGCATTGCAGTTGCCCCAAGTGAATACTCAGGCGTCCTCCGGGAGGGCGCAATTGAATCAGGACGCATATCAGCCATTCTCGATCGTCGACAAAGTCGTACTCGTCACGGGTGCGTCGGGCGGCATCGGTTTGGGTATCGCGGAGCGCATGGCGCAGGTTGGGGCGAGGGTGATCGGTCTCGCCAGCACACCAGGCCGTGCTGATCAACTGGCGCGGCGACTGCCGTATATCAGAGTGCTCAGCGCAGATCTCGGCGCGAAGGACGGTCCCGCAGCCATCTTCGAGCAGGCGCACCGCATGTACGAGCGCGTCGATGTTCTCGTCAACAACGCCGCGCTGTTTCCATCGCTGCCGTTCCTGCATGCCGACGCAGACGATTACGACAGGCTCTTCAATGTCAATTTGCGGGGGCTCGCCTTGTTGTCACGCGCCTTCGCAATGGCGTGCATTGCAGACAAGCGTCCCGGCAAGATCATCAACGTCTCCTCCATGGAAACGGTGGTGGCAGCGTTACCGGAGGGACTCGCCCCCTATAGCGCAAGTAAAGGGGGCGTCAACTCGCTCACACATACCCTGGCGCGCGAGCTCGGACCGCATCGAATCTCTGTGAACGCCATTGCGCCCGGAGGCATTGTGCATGACGAACTGGTGGAGCGTTCGCGATCGCTCGGCGAAGAAGCATTTGCCAGCGTTCAGGCGGGACTCGAGCAGATCAAACGGCGCACGAACGTCGGTCGCCTGGGCAATCCCGACGACATCGCGTCCGTGGCGATCTTCCTGGCGTCGGCTGCATCCGACTACATCTCAGGCCAGGTGATCGTCGTCGACGGCGGAACGACGAAATCTCTGGGATGAGGACGTTCAGTGTCGAGTCATTCGTCCAGGGACTCGGAGAGGTCGTCCAGATGCTCGCGCATCGCTTGCGTGGCCGAAGCGACATCGCCGGCGATGACGGCCTCGGCGACTCTGGAGTGAGCCGCGAATGTTCGCTCCGCGCTCTCGTGCGTGATGTCGGTGGCGTGCGGCAGAGTCAGATTGGTGAGTGATTGGACGATCAGGTGCATGGCCGGATTGCCGCTCAGTTCAGCCAGCAGAAGATGGATGTTCTCTGGCCCGATGGTTTTGGTCCTTTCAGGATGGGCTTCCCGCTCGGTTGCAACGGCCCGCCGCAGCCGCTCCACGCCTGCATAGGTGATGCGCTCGGCCGCAAGACGGACGCACGTGATCTCCAGCGAGCGCTTCATCTCCAGCACCTGGCTCAATGTCACACCTTCACGGCGCAGGTATACGCTCAACGCTTTTTCCACGGGTGCTGGATGGCATTCAGTCACGATGAGGCCCGAATTCGGTCCGGGGCGCATTCTCGCGACCTGATGATGTTCGAGGAGCTTGACTGCCTGTCGTAGTACCGAGCGGCTCACCTTGTATTTGGCCAGCAGTTGCAGCTCCGTGCCCAATACGGTGCCGGGCGGGAGCATACGATCGATGACCCGCGCCTCTATTTTCTCAGCGACGACGTCGGCAAGTTTGCGGCCGCGTACCTTGCCGCGACCGCGGCCTGTTTTGGAGGTACCCCGGCTCGCGGTCCTGGCCACGGTGGAGTAGCCGACTGATCTCAACGCTGGTTTCTTCACTCGAACCTCTTTGTGACCGCGGGGCGTTGCCGACAAAGTGGCCCCGGTCGAAGCAGCGGCCGTTCACACAATGTAAAGTTGCTTTAGGTCCGGCCGCTAAGCCTTTGTAGCGTCGAAAATAGCATGCGCCTGCGGTCAAATCGACAGCCGCACGCGGGAGAACGTAACCCGATCCTGAATCTGTACACCTACGGCACCGCTGAGGCCGGCGATTGGCTACTCCTGGAATGGTGAGGGGACGGCTTCGAGAAGGAAACCCACCTCACGGCGCGTGAGACGATGACAGCTCGGTTGCAAGCGAGCCAGTGTGCCGGCAGCAATCATCGGCTCGAGGCCATCCAAGGCCCGGTCGATGTCGCGCAGATCGATCACATCCTTGATGGGCGCCAGATCGTAGTTCCACCATTTCAACTGCAAGAGCCTCTCGACGGTGGTCTCCGGAAAGCGATAACGCAGGATCTTGGCGGGTACGCCCCCGACGATTGCGTAAGGCGGCACGTCGCGGGTCACGACCGAGTTCGCAGCGACGATCGCGCCATCTCCGATTGTCACGCCGCGCTTGATGAATGCGCCGGCGCCGACCCAGACATCATGGCCCAGGATCGTTTGTGCCGGGTTGATCTCGGCCACTCGCGAGCGGTCCGTGGCCAGGCGCGCATACTCGGCAAAGCCATAGAAGATTCCCTCTCGTTCCGGGCCAGTGAAGAGAAACGGGTGCGAGCTGAGCCACTGCATGGGATGCTCGTAGGCACCAGCGACCACGCCCTCAGCAATCGAACAAAAACGCCCGATCCGGCAATCGTAGAAGCTGTCCTTGCCTTGGCCATTGATATAAGTGAATGCGCCCAGGGTACATGCCTTCATCCGCTGAGCCTGGAATACATAGCAGGGTCTTTCGTAGACGAGAGTGTCCGCAATGGCCTCGCCGTTTCCGACCTCGATGCCGTAATCGCGCAATTCGCTGCTTGCTGTCAGCATGGTGGAGAATCCAAGGATTGAATACAGGATCCTATATCAGGCTGGCAGCGATCGCCGGGATCAGTGCAGACTAAGAGCGCATGGCGTTCGAGCCAATACCGGAACTGGATCGCTCTTCGCACCTGACGGGAATCACGCATGTACAAGACGGTTCACATCGAGCGGGCAGAAGGGTATGCCGTGCTCACGCTCAATCGGCCGCAGGCCATGAATTCGCTTTCGCGCGAGCTGCTGGGCGAAATCGCCGCCGCCATCGACGAGCTCGAGCGCGACCCAGGTATACGGGTACTGATTCTCACCGGGGCGGGGCGCGCTTTTTGCGCCGGGCTCGATCTGAAGGAAATCAGCGAAATAGGCCTGCCCAGCTTCGTCGGTGATCGCACGGTCGACCCGGTCAAGGCGGTGCAAGGATTTTCTGGTCCGGTGATTGGAGCGGTGAATGGCGTTGCGATCACAGGTGGGCTGGAGTTGATGCTGGCGTGCGATGTCATCATCGCCGCACAGAGCGCGCGCTTCGCCGATACGCATGCTCGCGTCGGCGTCATGCCCGCGTGGGGTCTGTCGCAGAAGCTGAGTCGCGCCATCGGCATCGCCCGCGCGAAGGAGTTTTCGCTCACCGGCAATTTCATCACCGCGGAACAGGCGTCGGCGTGGGGGCTCATCAATCGCTCGGTGCCCGATGCGGAAGTGTTGCCCCAGGCCCGCGCGCTCGCCGGTGACATGTTATCCACGGTGCCGGAGATGCTGACGGCCTACAAAGCGTTGATCGACGAAGGCGCGAAGCTCGCTCTGGGCGAGGCGCTCGCGTTGGAAAGTGCGCGCGCTCAGATCGCGAACGGTGGGGTAACGGCGGATGCCCTCAAACAGCGCGAAGCCAAGGTGCGAGATCGGGGCCGCGCACAAAAATAGGCGCCGGAAGCCGCCGCGTAACGAGTCAGCGCACCGGAGGTCAGCGTCCCAGGTCCGCGAGTTTTACCAGCGATACCTTCATCTCAGGGACGCGCTCCGATTCGATCCAGCGCGACACCATCGTGCCGTGGCTGTGACCGCTGGTACTCAACCAATTGTCCATGCCCGGATCGCGCGCTGAGAGGACCAGACGCACAGGGTTGCCAGCCGTCCGGCGCACACTGGACTTGTTCACGTGGATGCGCTCGAAGCGATAGTCGAGCGATTCCAACCAGATGTTGTTCACCTGGAAGTTCCAGAAGCGGCACGCGGGTTCCTCGAATTCGATCACGAGCGCCTGCTCCGCAGCGATCTCCCAGTAGCCCTGCAGGTAGCGAGAACCTGGATCACCGGCCGCCCACAAGGCGGTATCCTCGGCGAGCGAGTTGATCCAGCCGCGCGCGCGATAGATTGAGGTGAGCTCGTTCATTCGTTGTGTCATCGCGCGCGTCATGAGGGCGACGGCACCGAGCCACGGTTGCGCTTGCGCTGTCGAGAGCGGGCGCGGCGGGGAGATGTTGCCTGCGCGATGAATGGTCATCGCGGGAGCCGTCTCGGCGCTGCGGTCCATGAAGATCGCGCGCGCGAGCACGGTGATGGAGTTGTCACTCAAGGGCAGCCAGTTGCCTGCCGGTGGCCGCTGCTTCGATACAGTGATCGTGAAGTTGCCGTTGGCGTCGACTTCGAGTTTCTCGCTGTCGAGCGCGCCGGTCACCTGCAGATCGCCCGGAGCGCCGCGCGCCATGCTGGAAAAGATCATGCGGTGCACGGTGCCGCGGCGGCCGCGAATCTCGTAATCGAGATCGCCGCGGATATTCGTCATGAAGTGCAGCGTGTCTGGATTGTCCGAATTGATCTTGAGTGTTTCGTGGCTCGGACAGTAGAACCCTGGATATTGCGGATCGGCGAACTCCAATTGTGATTCCAACGCGTACCGCAACATGCGCGTCACGAAGCGCAGGCCTTCGACTCGATCGACGTCATCGGTTGCGTTGACGCTGCTCAGGACGAAGCGGCCCTGTTCCTCCAGGGTCTTGCACAGCTGCTGCCAGACTCCCAATAGACCTTGATCTGCGGATGCGCTCACGGACGCCTCGGTGGTGCGTGGAGGGACGCTGACTAAGTGTGCAGGGTGCGGGCATGATGCTACATTCAGGGTACCTATTTCGAGTCCCCATCCCACCGTCTCTCTGGCAGTGAATCCATGAGCGCGAAATCATCGGACCAGAAAGAGCATCAAGCCGTACAGCCCTCGCCGCCACAGTTGAAGGAGCTCACCGGACCCGCCGCGCAGGCGTGGAGTACGTTTTGCCGGCGCTTGGAGAGGGCGGGGCAGCTCATTCTCTCTAAGGAGGGTGTCGAAGATCCCCTGCTGCAGGCAGAGACGCTTCGGTTTCTCACGCGCGAGCTGCAGGCGGCGATGCAATGGGAGATCGAAAATGCGGACCCGGATCATCCGCACTTCTTCTACAGCGATTTCTCGGCGTCCGGTCCGCCAGGACCGAACCTCGACAACTCCTATCTATGGGCCCGCGTTCGCGGTGATGCGGCTTACCGCGTCGTCATCGACACGAAGGAAATTTTCGACCTGTTGATCGGCATCACTGACGAGAAGTGGACCAATTACGGCGATTTTCCCCTGAGCCAGTTCGAAGTCGGCGCTGACGGCACGCTGGAGATCCTGGTCGGCGGTGAGCGCCGCGGCATGAACTGGCTCGAGATGCCGCCCGACGGCACGCTCCTCGCCATTCGCTCGTATGCGTTCGACTGGCAACGGCATGCCTTGCCATACGTGTACATCGAGCGCATCGGCGCGGAAGGGCAGCGTCCTGCGCCGATCGATCCGGAGACGCTCGCGCGACGACTGGAGGCCACGGCCTCCTGGCTAGAGACGCGGCCGTATCAGTATCCCGTGTTCCAGGAACGCCACATGGATCGCTTCCCGGTGAACACGCTGCCGCCGCCGGTCGAGATCCCGGGCGGCGGAGGACCGATCAAGTACGGCTTTGGCCGTTTCCGTTTGCAGGACGACGAGGCGCTCATCGTCGAATTCGAGTGCCCGAACGCGCGCTACTGGACCGTGCACACCTACACAGTGCCCTGGTATTCGCAGATCGATGTGTTGAATCGCATCACGTCGCTGAACGCGAAGCAGACGCATATCGATGAGGACCGCAAGGTCCGGATCGTGGTCGCGGCAAACGATCCGGGCGTGCAGAACTGGCTCGATACCGGTGGCCTGCCGACCGGCTCGGTGTTCTATCGGTGGATCTGGTCGGAGGACACTCCGGTGCCGCGGACCAAGGTGATACCGCTTGCTGAGGTGCGGGCACATCTGCCCCCGCGCACGCCCGCGTTCGACCCAGCTCAGCGAGCGGAACAGCTGCGCCTGCGCCGCCAGCATCTCGCGCGGCGTTTGCGATACTGACCGACGCGGGTATGGCGTTGCTGCGAGATCGAGTAGTAATCGTCACCGGCGGCGCTGCCGGAATGGGATCCGGCATCGTGAGACGCTTCGTCCGCGAAGGCGCGCTGGTCACGTTCACTGATGTGCAGGAATCACTGGGACAGGAAGTGGCGACAGAAACCGGTGCGCGGTTCGTCAAGGCGGATGTGTCGAATGCGGACGACTGGCGTGTGTTGATCGGCGAGGTGGAACGCAGGCATGGCCGCCTCGACGCTCTGATCAACAACGCGGGCATCGTACCGGTGGACTCCATCGAAGCGTTCGATCTCGCTACCTGGCGCCGAACGTTCGCGGTCAATGTCGATGGGCCGTTGTTCGGCTGCAAATTCGCCATCGAGGCCATGAAGCGCAATCCGGGCGGATCGAAAGGCTCGATCGTCAACATCGTGTCGACCAGCGCGCTGTTCGGCGCGGCAACCCAGCTGTCGTACGGTTCAAGCAAGGGTGCCGCGCGCCTCCTTACGAAGTCCGTGGCGCTGTATTGCGCACGCGAGCGGCTCAACATCCGCTGCAATGCCATTCATCCGGGGCCGACGCACACCTCGCTGATCGAGAAGATGCTGGACGCAGCGCCGGATCGTGCGCAGATGCAGGCGTATCTGGACGGCATGACGCCCGTCGGGAGAATGGGAACGCCCGCCGACATCGCCGGCATGGCGCTTTTCCTGATCTCTGACGACAGCGCTTATCTCACTGGTGGCGACTTCTTCGTCGATGGCGGCCTCACTGCCAATCACCCCGGTCTTTGACGCAAAGGCCGCGCGAGTCACCGCCTCGTTCAGGCGGTCTGACCACCGTCGAGTACGTAGTTGGCGCCCGTGACATAGGATGCCTTGTCCGAGCTGAGCCAGAGTACCAGTTCGATGGTTTCCTCGGGTTCGCTGATTCGTCCCATCGGCACTGTCGCAAGGATCTGCTGTTCGACGTCTGGACTGTCACGAACGGCGCTCGCGACCATTTCTGTTGCGACCGGTCCGGGAGAGATGGCATTGATGCGAATGCCTTGCTTCGCCGTTTCAATCGCGGCAGTGCGCGTCAGATGAATCATGCCCGCTTTGGCGGCGCCGTAGCCGGCAAGATACGGCCAGCCCTTCATGCCCACGGTGGATGCGACGTTCACGATCGATCCGCTGCCTTGCTTCACCATCTGCCGGATCTCGTGCTTCATGCATAGCCAGGTGCCGGTGAGCACGATGTCAATGGCGCGGCGCCACGCTGCGGTATCGATACTGGCGACCGGCGCCGGCGGATGTCCTGAGCCCG
>JBEVDW010000387.1:0-3588 GCA_040513115.1 Steroidobacteraceae bacterium
TCATAGGCCTGCGCAATGCCTTGTCTAAGGACTGCACGATCGGCTTTGCTGTCGATCCGCTGCACTTCAGTCGATCGATGCAACCGCGCAAGCTCCGCCGCCGCATCGCGTGCGAACTGCGGGCCGATGAAACGAGGTAGGCGAACTCGGTCCTCGGCGAAATAAGTGCCTGCCGGATGAGCGTCGACCTGTTCCATGAGCATGAATGCCCCACCCAGCCGGCTCCCGTCGGGCTCTAACAGAATCGGTGTGGGCACACGTATGCCCAATGTGTGGAGACGATCGATGATCGGAAACTCATCAGTCACTTGCGTGCCCGTCAGGTTCACGGGTCGGTCTTGCCTCAGCACCAGGCGTTCGGGGAGTGCGGCATTGGGTTGCAACGACAACAGCGCTGTGCGCTTCGTGTTACCGCCCGGTGCAATCTTCAACTCCGCGACGACGTCATCCGGCAGCTCGCGCAGCCGTCTCTTCAAGTAAGCACTGAGTTGCCGCGCCAATGTCTTCGGGTCGTCGTCTTCCTGCGCAGTGCTGGGAGCAGTCGATGTCGGCAGGCAACTGACCTCGATGGCTTCCAGTAGCGCCTCCGACGCCCCGACAGCCTCGGTGAACCAGGGACTGTCGGGTTGTTGGATAACTGCTCCCGCCGACCACCGCTGCTGTAGCAGATCGAGATCGCGCTCAAATGACGCGAATACATTTCCGTCATCGGCCACTGCAACCCCGCTCGAGATCCCCATGTCTGAGCACAGTCGACTCCACCGCTGTCCCTGCGCTGCCGCGATTTGTTCGCCTGCCCTCGCCTGCGCCAGCAATCGGGTGAGCACCTCCAGAACATAGTCAGCACTCTTGCGTGCATGGCTCGTTTGCAGCTCCGGGCGCAGCTCTTGCGCGACGGTGCGCGCAATGGTGTCGAGATACGTTGCTAACTCATCTGCTCTGATCATTGGCCATCTCGTGCACAGCAGCACATGGAGTGATCTACGCAAGTCATCGAAGCGAAGCGACGGACCCGCTATCGACCAGGTCGTACCCACGGGCGACCGACAGAACCGCAGGGTAAGCTAAGCTCACGCAATTTCGTACGTGCACCCGCATATCAGCCGGAGATGAACATGGCAACGACGATCGAGAATCTGACTGCGGCGTATGAAGAGGAGCGACGCAACAACCGCCCACCGGTCTCGATCGACGACGTACCGCTGACGTATGAGGCCATCACGACGGCGTGGCTCACGGTTGTTCTGTGTCGCCGTGTCCCCGGCGCCCGCGTTCTCTCTCACAGGCTCGACACGCCCGACGATGGCAACTCAAATCGCCGCCGAATCTTCCTGGAGTACAACGAGGCCGGTCGTCGCGCGGGATTGCCGGAACGCGTGTTCTGCAAAGCCTCGCAGGGGCTCGCGAACAGGATCTCGCTCGGCCCCTCGGGGGCGATTCAGGCGGAGGTGAACTTCTACAACCAGGTTCGGCCACTGCTCACCATCGAAGCACCCGTCTGCTACTTCGCCAACTTCAACGCGGCACTGAACTCCATCATCGTCATGGCCGAGCTCGATCCCGCGACGACGTTCTGTACGCACACCACGAACATCACGCGTGAACGCGCAGAGAGCCAGATGCGGGTACTCGCCGGCCTGCACGGCTCCTTCCTGTCACCTTCTGCTGCGCAACGATTGTCCGTGTTTTCAACCTGGAAGGGCTTCTTCTCGAACCTCGACTATCCAGACTACGTAAAAGCCTGCGAGCGCGGCTTCGAAATGGCCGAAGCCGTCATCCCCTCACGGCTGTTCGCCCGGCGTCACGAGATCTGGCCGGCCACGCGCAAGTCGGTCGAGCGACAGGAGCAACTGCCCTACACGCTGACTCACGGCGACGTGCATTTACGCAATTGGTACATCGCACCCGATGACAGGATGGGACTTACCGACTGGCAGGCCGCCACTCGGGGACACTGGTCGCGAGACGTAATCTATGCGCTTGCAACGTCGCTGACCGTTGAACAGCGACGCGAATGGGGCGATGAGCTGATGCACTACTACCTGCAGGAGCTGCAACGAACGAGCGGTCAAGCGCACGCGTTCGACAGCCTGCTGCTCAATTGCCGACAACAGCTGATGAGCGTGCTCGCCTTCTGGACCATCACCATGAATCCCGCGCCAGGTATGCCGGACATGCAGCCACGCGACTCGACGCTCGAGTTCATCCGCAGGATCACGACAGCAATCGACGATCTGGACAGTCTCGACAGTTTCTAGCGGCGTCGGCGTGAGTGGGCTTGGTCCTGCGGTTGGCACGCCGTCAGGTGTGACGCTTTCCGCGCTGACCCAGTGCGGAATGCTTCATGACTCCCAGTTTTGAAACATCCTGAATACCCGGAGGTGCATCGATCACGTCCTGGATGCGATTGAAGAGACAGGATAGCGTTCCATACGCAGCATCTTCACTCTCGCGTTCGAACGTGATCTTCGATGACGGCGTACCATCCACTGACCACATCATGTGCGGCTTCTCGCCCTCTTTGACGAGACGTAACTCGATGTGCGAGGTCGCTGTCACGCCCTCCTCTGTATCTGCCTCGATGACGACTCGGGTGCCGATGCAGATGCCGGGCTCGATGTCCCGCTGCAGCAGTTCGCAATGGATCGGCTCGTCGAAGAACATCGGCTCCCGCCGCTCGACGACTTTGGTCACCGTGTATCCCAACGCATCCAGCACACTGTGGGGAATCAGTTTGTAGAACCCGCCGATCTGACCCTCCACTCTTCCAATCTTCTCGTCGTATTCGGACGCCGTCATGCCGACGCCCGTTTTCAGCATCGCGGGTCTTCCCACCTGCTGGGCATCAGTGATGCTGCGATGAAAGAGCGAGTTGATCCGCGTACAAGCGCCCACCAGAACGATAGCGGGCCAGGTCCGCGTGTGATCCCAGATTTTCGACCCGGTAAACGTGACACCGTTCTTGCGCGCGACGTCGTCGATCTCGCGGGCGAGCGCCGTATCCACGCCATGCGGAAAATAAGACTCGGAGCCGTGACAGATGACATTCATGCCAGCATTCATCAGTCGCTTGTAAGCAGTGATATTCGCGCTGAGTCGGTCGGTGATGCCGACGATTCCGATCTCCGCATCGACACTGCCGATATCAGCTAGGTCGCAGTCCTGCACAACCACGCCGAGATCCCGATCGAGACCCGCCAGACGTCCTAAATCCTTCCCCACCTTCTCGCCCGCGCGATTGAACGCCGCCACGATCGGCCAGCCGTTCTCCACGGCAAAGCGTGTGACACGCTGGCCGAAGTGGCCTGCTCCATAGAGGACTACTCGTGGGTTGGCCATCGTTGCGACTCAGACGGTTGCGACTGGTGACACAGGTGACCCTACACACCCTGGCAAGCGCAGCGGTGGCGCGGTCAGGAAGAAACGATTACGTCCGTGCGTGTGCAACCACTCCGCAAGATCACGGAAGCACCACAACTCGCCGAGATGCATGCCCAGCTGGAAGATACACAGATGGTGCAGCGGCATGAGTGTGTACCCGACATCGAGGGCGGTGCGCGTGTGGCCCGGATCAGCTTCGACTGCGAC
>JBEVDW010000388.1:0-4096 GCA_040513115.1 Steroidobacteraceae bacterium
TACTTCTGCTTCTGCTCTGGCGTGCCGTAGTGCGCGAGGATTTCCGCATTGCCCGTGTCGGGTCCCTGGATGCCGAAGATCACGGGGGCCCAGGGAGAGTGCCCGATGATTTCGTTGATCAACGCCAGCTTGACCTGCCCGAATCCTTTGCCGCCGAGCTCGGGCGGCAGATGGAAGCCCCACAACCCGTGGGCCTTAACCTGCTGCTTCAGTGGGTCGATGACCCTCCGCATCCAGGGTGCGGGCGGACAATGGTCGAGCCCAGGCCACAGCACATCGAGTGCCTCGATCTCTTCCTCGAGGAAGCTTTTGATCCAATCGAGCTGCTGTTGGAAGGCAGGTTCGGTGCAGAATTCCCAGGCCATGCAGTTCTTCTCGCGCTGCCCGAAACGGTTCTCGCACCATAACAACGGCAGGTGCACCTGACAAACCGGTGTCATCGGTCGCGCCGCTCGTTGTCGCGGCAACACAGAGGTGACTGTGCGTTGAATGGTCGTTCTTTGACATGGTTCAGTATCATGAGTGCGGCGAGAACAACCTACTGGCATGCAGTCATTCCTGCGCCACCAACCGAGAGTTGCATGCATGACCCTGGCAATTGATCTCACCGGACGCGCGATTCTGTGCGTGGGGGCTACCAAAGGCATCGCCCGCGCCTGCGTCGAATCCATGGCACAAGCTGGCGCGGCGCTCGCGCTGGTATCGCGCGATACTGGAACACTGGAGCGCTTGGGCGCGGAACTGCGTGAAAAATATCGCAGCGACATCATGACCATCGTCGCCGATGCAACCGACGATTCAGCGTTGAAGGCGGCCATTGCCAGCAGCATTGCGCACTACGGCAATACGTTGTCCGGACTGGCACCGCTGGTCGGTTCTTGGAATCGTGGCGCACCGCTCCACGAGCTGACCGATGAGGACTGGTTGTTCGGCTACGAGCGCATTCTCCTGCCCGTCGTTCGCAGCTGCCGGTACGTACTGCCGCACTTCGTGCAGCGCGGCGGTGGCTCGATCGTGACCTTGGGTGCGTATTCGTACGCATAGCCAACCCGAGATCGGCGCACTACAGCGCGATGAAGGCAGCGATCATTCACCTGACCAAGAACATCGCGAAAACCTACGGTCAGCATCACATCCGGGCCAACTGCGTCTGTCCTGCCATTGTCATCAGCGAGGATCTGCAAGCGTTGAAGGCGGAAGCCATGCGCAAATTCAATGTCAGTGAAGAGGAAGCACTCTGGACGTACGCCTGCGAAGAGTTCGGTGCGCACTATTTTCTGGAACGCCTCGGGGAGCTGCGCGAAGTCGCGGCGGCAGTCAGCTTCCTGATGTCCGATCAAGCCAGCCTAGTGACCGGCGCGGTGCTCAACGTCGACGGTGGCACGGATTTCTGAACGTCGCCGTTTCTACTGCGTAACGATATGCGGCAGATATCGAAGAAGTACCGCGCAGCGGACGTCATCCGTGCGCGGCCTGCCAGATGGCGAGCTGCTCGGCGCGATGACGCCGCGCGATTCGCGGCTCACGATCGAGCAGCAGGGCGGGGCGCTCGACCGGATCGTATTGCGGCCACTCACCGAGCGCGGGTGTCGATGGATTGTTCGAGCGAGCGAAGGCAAGCCACGCGTCCTGCATGAGGTGCGACATGGTGCGCGTAGCCGCATCGTTGCCCGCCAACGAAGGTGCCGCAGCCATCGTGCCGAACAAGAGCGGCAGGCAGATGTCGTGGCGCGCGCCGAGCTTGGGTCTGGGTGATGGCCAATTCAGTACGTACCGAAACACAGGACATCCCTTGACGGCGTGCCGGCGGGCAAGAAGTTCGGTCGACGCGCTGAAGTGATAATCGCTGACGAGGGCCGCTGCGATCGCTCGCTCACTCGAAATCTCTGGGTCAGGCTGAGATTCCGATCGATAACAGGCCAATACGAAATCCTCGCTGACTTGCGTGCGCAACAGCACGCGGATGCGCTCGCGGAGCAGAGCTTCAGTGAAATGGTCATCGGACAATGCGGCATCGAACGAGCGCCATTCGTGGGCCGTGTTTCCGAGCAAGAGCGGAACTGCGTGTAGCAATCCTTGGCGGGCCGCGCTCAGCGGATGCTGGGGCAGGATCGTGCCGTCGATGGTGGGATGAAAGTGCCCGCGCGGTGGGAGGAGTGGTCCAGTGCTCAACACGCTGGCCTGCGCTGCCAGCACATCGTCGAGCGGGCTGTCACGCATTGCGGAGACAGCACATCCGAGCGACGACAGGAAGTGCTCTGCAAGCGCCAGCGACGCCTGCGGCGCATTGAGCCGTTCGAGTCCGCCACTCTGTAGCACCGCGCGGTCGAACAAGCCTGTTGCGAAGGGACTCGCCAGCAGGCTCGCAACACAGACGGCGCCCGAGGACTGGCCTATCAACGTGACGTTTTCGGGATCGCCACCGAAACGCACGGCCTCGCGACGTACCCAGCGCAGCGCGAGCATCTGATCGTGCAGGGCGAGATTCGCGGGAACGACCTCCGGCATATACAGCGAACCGAGCACGCCGAGACGATAGTTGAGGGTGATCACCACGGCATCGCCGCGTGCGGCAAGCTCAGCGCCGTTCGTCAGCGGCGTCGAACCGGAGCCGGCCAGCAAGCCGCCGCCGTGGATGAATACCAGCACCGGCCGCCGCCCGGCATCGATCGCCGGCGTCCACACATTCAGATAGAGGCAATCCTCGGCCATCCGGCCACCGCTCTTGGCGAGGGGTGCAGCGGCGATGCGCTGTGGCGCCCGTGGACCAAACTCATCGGCCGCGCGAATGCCGGTCCACGGTTGCACTGACTGCGGCAGACGCCAGCGCAAGTGGGCGACAGGGGGTTCGGCATATGGAATGCCGCGAAAGACGTGCACGCCGCCTTCATGCGTACCGCGCAGCGTGCCGGAACTCGTGACTGCAAGAGGAGCCGCTGTCACGTTGCGGCGGATTCGCCGGGCAGCACCGACGCCTGGCGCTCGAGGCTTTGCATCTTGTAATTGTCCATCGAAGACACGTTGTCACGTTCGAGCTTGAGGCGGAATACGACGCGTCCGAGCGCCAGATGGTTGCGTTCGAACTCCGCGTGATCGATCCGCGGCACGCGCGACATCATCCAGCGGTGCTTACGGATGGTCAGCTCGAGGTTGTCATCCGCGTACTCCTCCACGCAGCCGGTCACGAGCACGAACTTGACGGGGAAGGCTTCGTTGTAAACCGTCACTGCGACACGCGGGTCGCGCCGCAGGCGTTTGACCACGGATCGTTCCGGCGCAAAGGTGAAATACATGTAGGGGCTTTCGTAAAGATAGCCCAGTGGGACCACGAACGGGGAGCCGTCCTTGCGCAGCGATGCGAGCGAGGCGAAGCGCGGCTTTTCCATCAGGAAGGCCGCCAGCTCCTCATCGGTCATCGAGAACTCGCCGAAGTCGAACATGGAAACCTCGTCCTTAGAACCCGTAGCGCCGGAGCGATGCTCGCTTGCGGCGTTCGAGAATTGCATGCCGTTGTTCGGGTGTCACCGTCGCAGTGTCGGGCGGCATGTGCTCGCGCGCGCGCGCCAACGGCACTTTCTTCGCTGTTCCGGCCGGCGTGCCTTGCCCGTGATACACGCGCATGAGCACGATGCCCAAGGGCGTGTCCACCGGGTCGATCCAGTTCGGCACGCCTGGATCGGTCATCGCGATGACCGCGCGGAATTTGCCGTCGCGATCGAGCACGGCCTGATGAGCGTTCAACGAGCTCTGGTGATAGCTGTAGTCGAGTCCCCCGAACCAGACATTACCCAGTGACAAGCCCCAGTAGCGCGCCGGCGGCAAATCGAACTCGAGCACCAGCGCCTCGTCGGCTTCGATCTGGTAGACCATGAAGAAAAAGAAGGAGGCCTTGTTGCCGCCGATGTCGGCCGCGGTCGACGCATCGACCGTTTGAAAACCGTTCATGCCGCCGGCTACCTCGAGCACCTTGCGCGTCGTGTTGAGCGAGAAATTCGCCGAAAAGCGCATGAAGCGGGCAGCCGCGAGCAGCCGGCGGTTCATTTCCTCTTCATCGGGTTGAATCCGATCGGTCGACTGGCGGTCCATCGCTTCGAGC
>JBEVDW010000389.1:0-5615 GCA_040513115.1 Steroidobacteraceae bacterium
TCGGCTTGCCGCAACTCGATGAAGTACGGCTCATTCGGCGCTTGCGCCTGCGGTGCCGGCTGAACGGGTGCCTCGGCGGGAGGCGCCTGGGTGGCGAAGTCCTCCGCCAGATGCTGCAACTTGCGCAACACCGCATCGACCGCACCGAACATCAGACCGAAAGAGGCAATGGCCAATACGGCCGCAGTGGCCCATTTGATCGGAGAGCGCGTGCGCGGCTGATGGTCGCGCTCACGCAGCTCGCGCGCCCGCACCAGAACCGCCCGCTGCAACGCAGTGGGTTCCGGATCCGCAGGCTTCTTCAGTGATTCGACCCGGGCCACAGGTCGAAGCTGTGTAACGTTGTTGCTCATGGCGCGCTGCTAACCTGCCTGTGAACTGCCAATAGGGTAAGCCTCACGACTCTGTCAAACCGCGCCGGGCATCACGTCCGCTGATGCATACGTGCCGACGCGCGCCACGCGTCGCTACTGGGAACAGACCGTAGACATGCAGGTTCTGTTCCGGCCCGCAGCCCCGAACTAGTCACCTTTCGCCGGCTTGCGGAACTTCAGCAGGAAATTGTCGGCCTCGCCGATCGCGACGTACTTATCGCGATCCTGGTCGCCCAGTGCAAGCGTCGGGGGCAAGGTCCAGACACCCTTCGGCCAATTCTTCGTGTCCTTCGGATTGGCATTCACATTCGACGCGCCGACGTACTCGAACCCGGCCTTCTCGGCAAGCTGCCGCGTGTAGTCTTCGCGCACGTAGCCGCTGGCCGCCTTCGGATCCTGAGGCTGATCGGCAGGTGCCCGATGCTCTTCCACGCCCAGGACCCCGCCGGGCTTCAAGGCCTTGTAAAAAGCAGCGAACGCGTCATCCGCCAGGCCCGCGCTCATCCAGTTGTGCACATTGCGAAACGTGAGCACGAGATCGACTGAATTCGCCGGTGCGATGTCCATTCCACCCAGCCCGAATTCGCTCACACGCACTTTGTCGTAGAGATCGGGACGACTGCTCAGCTTCTGCTGCCATGCCGCTGCCGCCTTGGCGGCGCGCTCGCTCGCGGCACTGGGAGCAACGGCCGTGTAGTACGCGCCCTGCGAACGCAGATAGGGCGCGAGAATTTCCGTCCAGTAGCCGCCGCCCGGTGAGATCTCGACCACCGTCAGGTCGGGCTTGAGTCCGAAAAATTCCAACGTCTGCTGCGGATGACGATAGCGATCGCGGGCCACGAAGTCCGCTGATCGATGCGACCCGGAGACCGCCTGAGTCAGCGGACTGTCTTTTGCCGCCGCCGGCACGATGGCGGCAAGGCACGCAAGCATTGCGACCCAAACACTTTTCATACGCTCTCCGTTACGTCATCGCGCGTTCCATGGTAGCGCACGCGCCGCGCCGTCACACCCGCCCGTTGAGCCGCGAGTGTGAGTCCAGGTCCCGACGCGAGACCGAGCTTGCGCATGAGCGCTTGTGCGTCGAACGGCGCGCGCAGCTTCACGTCCGTGTTGTCGAAATAGCAGAAGACATCTCGCGCCGTGCGCGGCGGCTGTTGTGACGTGATCTTCCGTGCATTCTTCGGCTCAACGCCACGATGCCAGCACCGAATGCGCTGCGCCCACCGATCGAGAGCCTCATCGCCGTAGCCGCTCTGATAGAGCTTTTCATCTCCGTGCAAGCGCAGGTACACGAAGTCCGCGGTCACATCTTCCACCAGCGGCCAGCGCTGCGCCGTCTCGGCAATGACGAGCGCGATGCCGTGCTCTCGCAACAGGTTCACGAAGGTGTCGGTCAGGAAACTTTCGTGTCGAATCTCGACAGCGTGGCGCAACGGGCGGTTGGCATCGATGGCCAATCGCGCGCGACCCTTCAAACGGAAATCACGCTTGCGGGCGAGTCGGAGTGCACCGGCGGTATCGCGCGGTAGCAGCTCGAAGAAGGAGCGCATACGGTGTTCGTTGAAGCGGAACTGCGGCGGGAATTGCCACAGGATCGGGCCAAGCTTCTCGCGCAAATGAAAAATGCCGGACGCAAAGAAGTTCGCCAGCGGAGTTTCGACCTCGCGTAGGCGCTTCATGTGCGTGATGAAGCGCGGACCTTTGACGGCGAAGAGAAAGCCCGGTGTTGTTTGCGCGTTCCACGCAGCCCAACTCTCGGGCCACTGCAGTGAATAGAACGAGCCATTTATCTCGACCGTGGAGAAAATGGAGGCCACGTATTCGAGCTCGCGCCGTTGCGGCAGATCTGCGGGGTAGAAGGCTCCGCGCCACGGTGTGTAGCGCCAGCCGGAGATGCCGATGCGGATGGACATGCGGACGTAACGACTGGCGTTGCGATTTGTGCCTCCCCATTCGCGGCGCGTGGTTCAGCTCATGCCGAGGTAGACATATAAGTGCGCCAGCTGCCCAACGCCGTGATGTCCTGTGCGCCATCGACGGCGCTGGCTTCGCAGATGAATCCTGATTCCACGCTGCCATCCTCGAGCAGCACCTTGCCGATGCCGAGCGGACTCGGAATTCCGGCGACAAAGGTGCCGAAGTGTTCCGCCGGCACGGCCCACACTTCCACCTCGATGGCAGCGCCCTCCTTCGACACGCGCACCAATCCAGGACGGCGTGGCGGACCGCCGCTCAATGCATAGAAACGATACAGCGGTGCCGTGCGCGTACGGCGGACGAAATACGCATTGCGCTCGCGCAGCTGATGATTGAGCGGCAGACCCTGCATGTGCGCGCCACACACGACAACAGGAATGAATCCGGGTGGCACGCTCTTCTGCCCACGTGGCAACGGCGTGGGCTGATGCGTCGCACCGACTGTCGGCGCGAACAGCGGGTGCACGCGTCCTGCGAGTCCGAGCAGCGCCTCATCGTAGCCGCGCGGGGCTGCGAGGGTAATACCAAACGGCAAGCCATCACGGCGAAAACCTGCAGGCACTGCAACCGCAGCGAGGTCGAGCAGGTTCATGTAGTTCGTGTAGTAGCCGAGTTGCGTATTCAGCTCGACGGGTTTCGCATTCACCTCATCGATGCGGAAGATGGTCCCGGCTGTGGGCGTGAGCAGCACATCGACTGCGCCGAACACACTGGATGCGGTCCGACGCAGAGCCTGCAAACGGTATTGCGCCTTGAACGCTTCGGCTGCGGTGGGCTTGCGACCGCCCTCGATGATCGTGCGCGTCACGGGATAGAGGCTCTCGGCTTGCTGCTCGATGAATTCTTGAATCGCAACGAAGCGTTCGGCCAGCCACGGACCTTGATACAACAGTTGCGCCGCTTCGATGAATGGCATGAAGTCGACGGGTGTGATGCGAACGCCATTGCGCTCGAACACCTCGATGGCGGCATCGAACAGCTGCGCATAGCCGGAGTCACCGAAGAACTGCAACTGCTCGCGCCGCGGCACACCGATCGTCAATGGATCGGCACCGAGTAGTCGGCCGAATGCTGGCGCAGTCGCCACGGGCCGTGCGAAAGGATCCTGCTCGTCCATCGTGCCCGCGACCTTGAGCACGACTTCCGCGCATTGCGCGCTGCCGGTGAAGATCGACACGCAATCGAGCGAGCGACACGCCGGCACGACACCGCGAGTGCTAAAGCGACCGCACGAAGGCTTCAGGCCCACGATGTTATTGAAGCCCGCCGGCACACGACCGGAGCCTGCGGTGTCGGTGCCGAGCGCAAAGCTCACGAAGCCCTTCGCCACGGCGACCGCAGAACCGCTGCTCGAGCCGCCCGATATGTAAGCGGGATCGAAGGCATTGGGGCAGGCACCGTACGGAGAGCGCGTGCCGACGAGCCCGGCGGCGAACTGATCGAGATTCGTCTTGCCGATGGGAATCGCGCCGGCATCGATGAGCTGCTGCACGACGAAGGCGGAAGCGCCTGGTGTATAGGCGTAGTCCGGGCAGGCCGCTGTCGTCGGCACGCCTGCAAGATCGATGTTGTCCTTGATCGCGAAGGGCACGCCATAGAGCGGCAGCTCATCAGGGGAGCGGCCTTCCAATACCGCCGCTCGTTGCAGCACTTCATCCCGCTCGAGACGGTTGATCCACACACCTCTCGTCGTGTTTGCATCGATGTAGTCGAGCAGTCGGGCGATGAACAGTGCGGGCTTCAGCCCACCTTTGTACGCATCCAGCAGATCGTGTATCAGCAATGTCGTCGGTTGCATCGATTCATTCCGCAGCGCTGGGACGTATGACCAGCAGCACGTCTCCCGCTCTGACCGTCTGACCTTTCTGGCAGCGCACTTCGCTGATCTCACCGGCTTCGTCGCTGCTCACCGGAATCTCCATCTTCATCGCTTCCAGCACCAGCAATTCGTCGTCCGCATTCACGCGCTGACCCACGCTCACGTTGAGCTGCCACACCGTGCCACTGGTCGCTGCCGTGATGGCGACACCATCGACCGGCATGTCAGCGGCTGCGCTCGTCGTGTCTTCGCGCGCGGCATCGGAATCGAACGTGAGCTGACCTGAGATCCGCCACTGTTCACGCTCGGCTTCGAAGGCCGCTTGCTGCTTGCTTTTGAATGCATCGATGGACGCGCGATTGGCTGCCAGGAAGGCGTGGTACTCGGCCAGCCGTAACGTCGAAGGCTCGATGCGCAGTTCGAATCGACCCTGCACGAACTCCTCACGCAGACGCAGAAGCTCCTCTGCGGACACAGGATAGAAACGAATCTGATCGAAGAAGCGCAGCAGCCACTGCTTGCCGTCGGTGAAGTTGCGCGTCTGACGATAGCGATTCCACATCTGCACGGTGCGTCCGACGAACTGATAACCACCCGGCCCTTCCATGCCGTACACGCACAGATAGGCACCACCGATGCCGACAGCGTTCTCCGGGGTCCACGTGCGTGCGGGGTTGTACTTCGTGGTCACCAGCCGGTGGCGCGGATCGAGCGGTGTCGCGACCGGTGCGCCGAGATAGACGTCGCCGAGACCCATCACGAGATAGCTCGCCTCGAACACGATGCGCTGCACGTCGGCGACGCTGTCGAGACCATTGATGCGACGGATGAACTCGATGTTGCTCGGACACCAGGGCGCATCCGGTCGCACCGATTGCATGTACTTTTCGATTGCGACGCGTGTTGCGGGATCGTCCCACGATAAAGGCAGGTGCACGATACGGCTGGGTACCTCGATTTGATCGACGGAAGGCAACTGGGACTCGGCGCGTTGCAGGGCCGCGAGCAGCTCGCGCTGCGAGATCACGCGTGGCTCGTAATGCACTTGCAGCGAGCGAATGCCAGGGGTGAGCTCGAGCACGCCGGGTAACGCTGCGCGCTCCAGCCATTGCATCAACGCGTGCACGCGGAAGCGCAGCTCGAGATCGAGTACGAGGGGGCCGTATTCGATGAGGAGGTAATCGTCGCCGGCTTGGCGGTAGCAGATGGAGGGTGTGGTGGCGTCAGCCGCGTGTGTGGCCAGGATGCAGCGGGGTGAGGTGGCGTTGCCCCCACCCTGTCCCTGGCGCGCCCCTTCCTCCGGTCGTCCCCTTGCTTCGCAAGGGAGGAGACGCTTTGATTGAGCTGCAGCCACACGCTCCAGCAAAGCCTCCTGCTCTCTCTCCATCTCCCGCGCCTGTTCCACCTCCACACAATAAAACCGCACCCGATCCCCAGGTCGC
>JBEVDW010000390.1:0-7646 GCA_040513115.1 Steroidobacteraceae bacterium
CGCCGTTCAAATGGACCGTCATCGAGTGGTCGAACGTCAGAATCGGCAGCGCCTCCTTGGGTTGAGCCGGCATGTCGATCTCCATCGCACCGCCGGTGCCAACGGTGCTACCGGATTCGAGGCGCTTGCGTACGTTGTCATGGGCGATGACGGGCGAGGTCGCCTGGAATGCCGCGTTGCCGCCGGCGTGATCGGAGTGGTAGTGCGTGTTGATGACGAAGCGCACCGGTTTGTCGGTGATGCCTTTGAGTGCTGCACGAATCTTGTCGGCGAGCGGTGCGAACTGATCGTCGACGATGACGATGCCGTCCTCGCCGACCGACACGCCGATGTTCCCGCCCGCCCCTTCCAGCATGTAGATATTGCCCGCCACTTTGGTGGCCTTGATCTCGACTTTGTCGAAGTCCGGCTGCTGTGCGACGGTCAGCGAGGCGCAAGCGCCTAAGAGCGCTGCGATGACGGCGCGATGCATGAAGGTCATTCGATTCCCCCGTAACTGTTGTTGCTCGAGCGACAGGCTAACGACAACGAGATGACGGAGCAATGATCGCTGTGATGTCGGATCATTCCATCCGTGTCCGTCCTTGAGGAGCGCTTGGTAACATCGCGGCCCTTTGGCGCACTCAACAAGGAGATGATCATGGCTCGATATGTCGACGGTTTCGTAGTGCCCGTACCGAAGAAGAGCGTGGCGGCTTATCGCAAGCTGGCGCGGAAGGCAGGAAAGATCTGGATGGAATATGGCGCGCTCGAATACTGCGAGTGTGTTGCTGACGACGTGAAGCCGGGCAAACAGACCTCATTTCCACAGGCCGTGAAGCTCAAGCCCAATGAAGTCGTGTGGTTCTCCTGGATCGTGTACAAGTCGCGCCGGCATCGCGATCAGGTGAATGCCAAAGTGATGAAGGATCCACGTCTGGCCGCGATGGGGCCTGACTCCATGCCATTCGACGGCAAGCGGATGATCTATGGCGGCTTCAAGGCCATGGTGGATATGTAGAGGTCACCCGCACCCTACTTCTTCGCCTTCGCACCCTCGATCAGGGTGCGAATGGCCCATCGCTTCACTTTGCGCGCCTCCGCCTCGTCGAGCTGCAGCACATCCTTGAACACCACCATGGCTTCCGTGCCCAGTACGAGCGCCAACGCTCGGCTCAAGTTCTTCAGCGCGGCAGGTTTGAATTGACCGCGAGTGGGCTCCAGGGCGGCTTCGATCAACGGCGTGCGGCGATTCTGTCGCGCGGGCAGATCAGTGGCTGCATCGCCACGAACGGCACGATGCATGGATTGCGCGAGCATCATGCGCAGCGGCGCTTCGTTCGCACGCATCATCTCTTCGAGCGCCGCATCGACACGCTCGACACGCGCAACCGGATCGTCTGACGAGACGTCGCGGAACAGATCTTCCGCATCCGGCACAGCCCCGTCGAGTGGCGCTTCGATCAGCAGCGCTTCCACGCTCGGGAAGTAGCGGTACGCCGTCGCACGCGACACGAGTGCTTCCGCTGCGATCTCGTCCAGTGTGGGATTGCGACCCTGCTTGATCAGGCGCCCAGCGGCCTGCAACAGATCCTTCCGGGTGCGACGTCGCTGATTGGGTCGCCCTGGCGCTTCGATCGCTGACATCTCAGTTCTGCGGCAATTGACGGATGATGGCCGCCAGATCCAGCCACACGTTTTCACGCTTGATCGCGCCGTCGTCGGCAAACTCGATCACGTGCAGCAAGCGAAATTCCAGTGGACGGCCGCCGCCCTGCAAGCCGAACGGCCTGCCGGGTGCCTTGCCCCGCCACATCGACTCGTCAACGAGAAAATTCTCGCCGTAGAGCCGCCGCAGACATTCCACCTTGCTGTTGGACAGATCCGTGAAGAGCGATTCATAAAAGGCGCGTGCCGCTTCGCGGCCAAGCGTTGCGCCGGTGGGTGCGCCGACGATGTCGTGCTCGACGTCCGCGGACAGCGTAGCCAGCACACCCTCCACGTCATCGCGCGCTTCGAACCCGAAATGCTCGTCGATCCTGCGATCCATTTCCTCGCGGGAGATGGCCATGAGACAACCCTCGTGTGAGAGCCCTGATGCTCTGGAATGGCCACTATCGTAATGAGACAGTTGTCTCATTGCAAGTTTTTCGTCTCAAAATTAGGACTCTCTGATCTGAGCAACGGCTGTGCTTCCGATCGCGTTCCGGCATGTCGGATCTGCAGCGCACCGTACGTCCTTGCAACGAGACATCATTCACTGGGAGAAACAGCAATGGCTCAGCAACTGTTCGTGAACCTGCCGGTAAAGAATCTGCAACGCTCGATCGCGTTCTTCACCGAGCTGGGATACAGCTTCAATGCGCAATTCACGGATGAGAATGCGACCTGCATGATCATCGGTGAGAACCTCTTCGCGATGCTGCTCGTCGAGGACTACTTCAAGACGTTCATCAAGAAACCAGTAGCCGACGCCAGGCGCAGCGCCGAAATGATCCTCGCGCTCTCCGTCGAGAGTCGCGCAGCGGTCGACGATCTCGTGAAGAAAGCAGTGGCCGCGGGTGCGGCGACGCCGGTCGAGCCGAAGGACTATGGCTTCATGTATCAGCACGGCTACGAGGATCTGGATGGACACCTGTGGGAGGTGTTCTACATGGATCCGAATGCGCGACCGTCCTGAGTTGCGTGGCTGTACAAGGTCTGCTCTCGGAGGCAGTCGATTGCTACGGTAAGCTTCCATGGTGCGCAGTGCAGGAGTCACCATGACAGCCGATCACTCGAGCGATCCGCCTCCCCTCTCACGCCGCGAGTTCACCGCACTCTCCATCGCTGCCGGCGTCGCCGCGGCGACGCGTGCAAGTGCGGCTGCGAGCACAGTCGAACAGGCAATCGAGGTACGCACACCGAGCGGCGTGTGCGACGCGGTCGTCGTACATCCCGAAGGCAAGGGGCAATGGCCGGCGGCGATACTCTTCACGGATGCTTTCGGATTGCGACCCGCGATGCGCGACATGGCGCAGCGACTCGCAGCTGATGGGTACGCTGTGCTCGTGCCGAATCCTTACTATCGTTCGACGAAGGCACCCGGCATCGATGCCACCCACTTCGATTTTCAGAACCCTGCCGACCGCGCCAAGCTGCAAGCGTTGCGCGCCCCGCTCACCACGGATGCTGTCGTGCAGGATGCGACGGCGTACTTTGAATACCTGGATGCACGGCCCTTCGTGAACAAGAAGGCAACTGCCGGAGCGTTCGGTTACTGCATGGGCGGGCTCATGACACTGCAAGCCGCTGCTGGCGTGCCGAGTCGCATCGGTGCGGGTGCATCCTTCCACGGCGGCGGTCTTGTGACGGAGCAGCCGGACAGTCCGCACCTGTCCGTGCCCAGGATGAAAGGCGAATATCTCATCGCAATCGCGGCGAACGATGATGCCGCTCAACCCGAGGCGAAGACGAAGCTCGCGGATGCGTTCCGCGCCGCGAAAATCCCCGCAAAGGTGGCAGTGTATGAAGGCACGTTGCACGGCTGGTGCGTGAAGGACATGCCAGTGCGCGATGGCGAGCCGATCTACAACGTAGCGCAGGCGGAGCGGGCGTGGGGTGAGCTGGTCGCGCTGTTCAAACGCAGACTGGTGTGAGGCTCAGCGGCGGCAGTATGAAATGCCTTCCGCGCCATCGTCCAGTCGTGGCGGTTTCTGACTCCAATTCGCCTGCCGCTTGGTCTAGCCTGCCTGCATGAGCCAGTTCACGTATCAGCTCGCCCGGACATCTGACGCCGAGACCATCTCGCATCTGTCGCGGTCGCTGATCGAAGTCGGACTGCATCCGGCGTGGTCGGTGCAGCGTGTGCGCTGGCACATTCGTCACCGGGAAAGCGTGGTGCTCACCTCCCGGGCGGGTAGCTCGCTCGTGGGCTTTGCGATCATGGAGTTTCACGACTCCGATGCGCACCTGAATTTATTGGGCGTGTTGCCGCGCTATCAGCGCGGCGGTGTCGGGCGCGACCTGCTCGCCTGGCTGGAAGCGAGTGCGATCACCGCGGGTACATTCCTGATCAAGCTGGAAGTGCGTGCGGGTAACGTCGCAGGCCGCGCGTTCTACAGCGGCCTGGGATATCGCGAGGTGGGTGAGGTGCCGGGTTACTACCAAGGCCGCGAGACTGCCGTTCGCATGTCTCGCGACCTTCGGTTGAATTGCACCAGCTTCGAGAAGTGACCGTCGGCGTTGAGATCAGCCGACTTTACGGAGCCGTTGGTTTGTCTGCTCCGGCTTTGCCTTCGAAGGTCCCTGCTCGATCGCTTCGATGAGCTTTGTGTCCAGCTCGGGTACCGCAGGCACGTCTTTCTCTTCCGTCACCAGCGGCTTCAACTGCTCACGCAGCTTCACCGTCAGCTCGTGCAGCTCGCGATACTGCGTGATCAGCTTGCTGACCTCGGTCAGCTTTTGATCCTGCTTCTGCTTCTCGGCACGCAACGTGTTGAAGGACGTTTCCACCTGACGACGCGCATCGGCTTCGTCCTGCTTTTCCTTCTTCAGCGCCTTCAACTTCTTGACGACGTTTTCCGGCGTGTCGGCCAGCGACGTGTTGATCGCCTTCAGTGCCTTCTCTTTCTCGGCCAGGCGATCCTTCACCTTCTGCAGTTCGCCGGCGGAGGTCGCACGCTCGGTGGCGATCTGCGCGGTCGCCTTCTCCAGGGCGGCGGTCAGCTCTGAGACCTTCGCTTCCGCTGTCGTCTGGGCTTGCGCGGTGGTCGCAAGCTTCTTGTCCATGTCAGCGATCGCCGTCTTGGCCTGCTCTTTGGCCTGGGCAACGTCGATTTCGGTTTGCGCCACCTTCTTGAGGGCGGCATCGAAGGCCGGACGGAGCTCTTCGGTTTTTGCGTTGGGGTCCAGTTTCAGGGCATCCGTGACCACTCGGATCAGCATCTGCTTGCTGATCGCCAGTTCTTTCCACATCTTCAGCTGCAGCTCTATTTGGGCTTGATCCACATTACTACCTTCAGTCGGGGGGAGGGTTGGGGACCGCGGATTGTAGTCTAGAACCAGTCTCGAGGCCGACCTTCGTTCCACTACAACCGCATGCGGTGATTGCTGCCTGCTCGTGAGGGTGGCTGGGGAAACGGCCGCGACATAACGATGCAGGTGTGGAAGGGCGCTGGACTCTTGGGCTCCGGGCGAGAAACAACGCACTCGGCGATATGTTCCTTCTTTGCCCTTCGTGGCTCAGAAACCTTCCCCGGCCCTCTCCATGGGCCCGGTTCGCTATCCTTACAACCCCCTCAAGTGCTCAGCGGAGCCGCAGCAATGGCAATGGACGTGGTGGACTACGAGATCTTCGGCGATGACATGCAGTACGTGGAGATCGAGTTCGATCCCGGTGAGGCTGCCATCGGCGAGGCAGGCGCAATGATGATGATGCAGGACGGAGTGGACATGGACACCGTCTTCGGCGACGGCTCGGCGCAGCAAGGTGGTGTGTTCGGCAAGCTACTCGGTGCGGGCAAGCGTCTGGTCACCGGCGAATCGCTTTTCACCACCGTCTTCCACAACGAGGCGCGCGTCAAACGCCGCGTTGCGTTCGCGGCCCCCTACCCCGGCAAGATCATCCCGGTGAAGCTAACCGATGTCGGCGGCACCCTCATCTGCCAGAAGGACAGCTTTCTGTGCGCCGCACGCGGCGTGTCGTTGGGCATCGCCTTCCAGCGCAAGCTCGGTGCCGGCCTGTTCGGCGGCGAAGGGTTCATCATGCAGAAGCTCGACGGCGAGGGCATGGTGTTCGTGCACGCCGGCGGCACCCTGATGACCCGTGATCTGCAACCCGGGGAGCGCCTGCGGGTCGACACCGGCTGCGTCGTCGCATTTCAGCCCAGCGTGGACTTCGACATTCAGTTCGTCGGGAAGCTGAAGAGTGCCCTGTTCTCCGGGGAAGGGCTGTTCTTCGCCACCCTCACCGGGCCAGGCCGGGTGTGGCTGCAGTCGCTGCCGCTCTCGCGCCTGGCCAACCGCATCATCGCCTCTGCGCCCGCCGCGGGCGGACGGCGGGTGGGCGAAGGCTCTGTGTTGGGAGCGCTGGGCGGACTGCTCGACGGCGACAACAACTAGCCCGGCATGAAGACCCGAGTGTTCGGTGGCGGATCGCCCGCCACCGGCGAGCCCGCGGAACTGACGATTACCGCCGATTCGATCCAGATCCGCACTGACAGCGGGCTGGTGTCGGCCCGTATCCCCGAGCTGCGTGTCCGTCAAATTGGTACGGACTTGGCCGGTATCGAGCTCGCGTGGGAAACGGCCGCGGGTTTACGTGCCGTCCAAGTGCTGGACCCGGCCGGGGCGCGGGAAGTGGGAAGCCACCCCGCTCTGGAGAATAGCCCCCAGTTCGCGGCTCTCCGCGGGCGCCGGCGCCGGCAGAACGTTGGCCGGAGCGCGGCGTGGACTGTCCTTGGTGTGGTGGTCCTGTTCCCCCTGCTTCTGTTCCTGGTCTTCATCTGGCAGTCCGATCGCATTGCCGGCGCTGCGGCGGCGCGCATTCCGATCGATCAGGAGGTGAAACTTGGCGACCACACCTTCGCACAGATGCGCGCCTCCCTCGACTTGCAGGATTCAGGTCCCGCGTACGACGCCGTCAAAACGCTCGGCCAGCGACTGACGCGTGGCTCGAAGTACACGTACCGATTCCATGTGGCGAAGAACGAGACGGTCAATGCCTTTGCCCTGCCGGGTGGCATCGTCGTAGTACACACAGGGTTGATCAACGCGACCCGCCGAGCCGAAGAGCTCGCCGGCGTGCTTGCCCACGAAGTCCAGCATGTGGAGCTACGTCATAGCCTTCGAGCGGTCGTGAAGGACCTCGGCTTGCGCGGCCTTTGGATGCTCGTAACCGGCGACATCGGCAGCGGCGTGTTGGGTCGCGCAGCCCTGGAGCTGACGTCGCTCACGTTCTCGCGCGATGCAGAAGCAGAAGCGGATCAGCGCGGCTTCGACGTGCTGGTCGCGAACGGTATCGATCCGAGCGGCGTGTCGGACTTCTTCATCGTGATGGCAGAGAAGGCCGGACCGACACCACCGCCGCTGTTATCGACTCATCCGGCGAGCGCGGATCGCGAGCGGGCGCTGCGGGAGCGAGTGAAGGCGCTGCAACAGCGCTTCACACCGTTGGACCTGAAGCCCTGGCCGCCTACCTGAGCGCTCAACGACACACTCACCGATTCACATTGGCCCGCGCGACCGTCAACGCCGTCATGTTGACGATGCGCCTGACGGTGGCGGTCGCCGTCAGGATGTTCACCGGCGCTGCACACCCGAGCAGCATCGGGCCGATCGCAACGTTGTTTCCGGCCGCAGTCTTCAGCAGGTTGTATGCGATGTTCGCGGCGTCGAGGTTCGGCAGGATCAGCAGGTTCGCCGAGCCGGACAACGTCGTCTCCGGCAATGCGCCTTTGCGGATGGCCTCGTTCAAGGCGCTGTCGCCGTGCATCTCGCCGTCGAGCTCCAGTTGCGGGGCTCGCGCTCGCACCAGCTCCAGCGTTTGCCGCATCTTCACGGCCGACGGCGCATCGCTGGTGCCGAAGTTCGAGTGCGATAACAACGCAATCTTCGGTTGAATGCCGAAGCGACGCACAACGTGTGCGGCCATGATCGTGATCTCCGCCAACTGCTCGGCGGTGGGA
>JBEVDW010000391.1:0-9523 GCA_040513115.1 Steroidobacteraceae bacterium
GCTTCGGACCAGACGACTGGGCGATTGCATGTGGGACAGGGGACGGTGGGCATGACGAAGGCCGGCCGACTGGCTAACTGGTCAACTGGTCGGTTGGCCAGAGAAGACACAGAGCTTCTTGCATTCTGGCCAACCGACCAGTTGACCACTTAGCCAGTCGGCCGGCCTTCGTCATGCCCACCGTCTCCTGCCCTACCTGCAATCGTCCCGTCGCCTGGTCCGAAGAGTCGAAGTGGCGTCCGTTCTGCAGCGAGCGCTGCAAGCTCATCGATCTCGGCGCCTGGGCCTCCGAACAGCGTGCCGTTCCCGGCGATGCACCGCCGGAAGATCAAGCTGAAGACGACGAAGGCGCGCGCTGAGCCTGCGTTATTCCATGTGCAGTGAGCGCACCAGGAAGGCCCACTGATCTGCAAAGTCTTCGATCTGCATCCACACGGGCTTGCCGCTCCCGTGGCCTGCACGGGTTTCAACCCGCAACAAGACTGGATTGCCACAGGATTGCTGATGCTGGAGCGCAGCTGCGAACTTGAAGCTGTGCCAAGGCACCACGCGATCGTCATGGTCGGCCGTCGTGATCAACGTGCTGGGATAGCACACGCCAGCGCGCAAGTTGTGAAGCGGAGAATAGGCGCGCAATGCATCGAACTCTGCGCGATCCTCCACCGTGCCGTAATCGCTCGACCACTGGTACGCATTCGCGCTCGCCGTGTGATACCGAAGCATGTCGAGCACACCAACGTTCGGTAGCGCCGCCGCAAACAGATCGGGCCGCTGCAGCATCACGGCGCCCACCAGCAAACCACCATTGCTGCGACCTCGGATCGCCAATCGCGCTCGCGACGTATAGCGCTGCTCGGTCAGCCACTGCGCAGCGGCGATGAAATCGTCGAACACAGTCTGCTTCTGCAGTTTGGTCCCGGCGGCATGCCATGCATCCCCGTATTCCGCGCCACCGCGCAGATTCGGCAATGCAAAGACGCCTCCCATTTCGAGCCACACGAGCACGGGCACATTGAACGCGGGCTGCTGTGGAATGCCGAAACCTCCGTAGCCGTACAACAACGTGGGGTTGTCACCGGTAAGGTGAATGTCGCGCTTGCGCGCGACGAACATCGGCACGCGCGTATTGTCCTTCGAGTGGAAGAACACCTGCTCGACGACGTAGGCACTCGTCTCGATCGGCAGTTTCGGCGCCTTGAATACGGATAGCTCGCCAGTGCGCACATCCAGGCGTGTGATTGCAGCCGGCGTGAGAAAGTCCGTGTACGAGAAGAATGTCTCCGGATCATCCGGCACGCCGAACAATCCTTCGACTTGGCCAAACCCCGGCAGCTTCACGTCAGTCAGCGCACGTCCATCGAGATCGAACAGCCGCACTTGCGAGTAGGCATCTTTCAGATAGTGAGCAACGAGCCGACCGCCCACGAGACTTGCATCAATCAGAGCCTGGGACTGCTCCGGCACAACGAGCCGAACGGTGGCTCGATTGCTCGCGTCGATATCCACCGCGACAATGCGGCCATTCGGGGCTTCGGCTGTCGTGCGCACATAGACGGTATTTTCGGCCGCTTCGATGAACTGATACTCGCCATCGAAGCGATCGAAAAGGCGCATGACCTGTCCCTCAGGCAATCCCTGTTCATTCAACCGCTGAAGGTAGACACCCGTCGACCGATAGCCATCGAACACATTGATGACGAGAAAACGACCGTTGGCGCTGACTGTCGGATAAGGATTGCGTCGCGGGTGATCGGTGATGCGAAACACCAAGGTGTCCTGCGCCTGCTGCGTACCCAGGACGTGCAGATAGATTTCCATCTGCTTCGTGTCGTCGCCACGTCCATCCGGCAACTGCGGATAGCGCGAGTAGTACATCGCTTTGCGATCAGGCGTCCAGGCGACATCGCGGAACTTGATGAACTGCAGTGTATCCGGCAGGTCCGTACCTCTCGCGACGTCTCTGATGCGCCACGTACGCCAATCGGTTCCACCATCCGACAAGCTATAGGCAAGTAGTTGCCCGTCGTCGCTGGGCACGAACTCTCCCAGTGCGATCGTCGCATCGGCGCTGAGAGCATTCGGATCGAGTAGCACTCGAGGCGCTGCCTTCAGGCTCTCCGCCACGTACAACACACTTTGGTTCTGAAGCCCATCATTGCGGCGATAGAAGTAGCGGCCGCCACGCTTGACCGGCACGTCGTACCGCTCGTAGTTCCACAGCTGCGTGAGCCTTTCCTTGATGCGCGCACGCGCGGGAATCGCTTCGAGATACGGCTTCGAGAGCGCATTCTCGGCTTCGATGAAGGCACGGGTCTGCGCACTGTCGAGCGCTTCCATCCACCGATACGGATCAGCGACGCGGACGCCGTGATAGATGTCGACTTGATTGCCCCGCGCGACCTCGGGGTACGCCGTCTGAGCCGCCGCATCTCCGGCAGAGCGTGCTCCTGTGTGGCAGGAAGTCAACGAAAGGAGCGCCAGGCAAGCCAGCAGTGAGCGATACATGCGAGAACCCGAGCACACTGGACGTGCGGTCGAGTCTAGCAGCAACATCGTCAGATCATCGCGACCCACGGGATCGAACATGCGGCTCTGGCTCCTCGTCTTAAGCTTCTGTGCGTGCACCACGACACTGGGCGCCTCACTCACCGTGGAGCGCATCTTCGCCGAGCCAGATCTGTCAGGGCCACGCTTGCGCGAGCCGAAGTTCGCTCCCGACGGACGCACACTCACGTACTTGCGCGGTAAGCCCGAGGACAAAAATCAGCTCGATTTGTGGGCGTTCGACATCCGCAGCGGTAAGCATCGCCTCTTAGTGGATTCGCGTGTCTTCATTGAAGGCACTGAGAAGCTGTCCGCAGAGGAGGCCGCCCGGCGCGAGCGGCAGCGCACGGCAAATCTGCGCGGCATTCTGTCGTATGAGTTTTCAGCCGCCGGCCGCCACCTGCTCGTGCCTATCAATGGCGATCTCTACGTCTACGACATGAAGGCCGGCACCCATCCGGTAACTCGCCTGACGACGACCGCTGCCTATGAGACCGATGCGCGCTTTTCACCCCAAGGCAACTACGTCAGCTTCATCCGCGATCAGGACTTGTACGTCATCGAGCTGAAATCGAAGCAAGAGCGAGCGCTGACGACTGACGGCGAGGGTGTGATTCACAACGGCGAAGCGGAGTTCGTCGCGCAAGAGGAAATGAATCGCGACACCGGCTATTGGTGGTCGCCGGATGAGCGGCACATCGCGTATGCACGTGTCGATGAGTCCCGCGTACCCGAGATCGAGCGACTGGAGATCGATGCGAGAACAGCCCGCGTCGTCAAACAACGGTACCCCGCTGCGGGCAGCGAAAACGCACGGGTCGAGCTTCAACTCGTGGAGGTATCGAGTGGAGCTCGCAAGTCACTGGAACCGGCCGTGCCTGAAGATTCCTACCTCGCACGCGTCGACTGGTTGCCGAACGCCAGGGAAGTCGCGATTCAGAGGCAGACCCGCGACCAGCGCCAGCTAGATCTCATCAAGATCGATATCGCCACAGCCGAGCAGCGCACGCTCTTGACGGAGCGCAGCGACCATTGGGTCGAGCTCAACGACGATCTGCGTTTTCTCGAACGGCAAGCAGCCTTCATCTGGAGCTCGCGTCGTTCGGGATACAAGCACCTCTATCTATACGACCTCGATGGCAAGCTGATCCGACCACTCACTTCAGGCCCTTGGATGGTGGTCGGCGATGGTGAAGAAACCGGCCTCGTTGCCGTTGACGAAGCACGCAGCAAGGTGTTCTTCACCGCCAACAAGGAAACGCCATTGGAGCGCAACTTGTATTCAGCGTCGCTGCGCACGCAAGAGCCCACCGCACCCCAGCGCCTGACCACCGAACCGGGTTGGCACAAAGCCGTACTGAATGCTCAAGGCGATGCTTACCTGGATCTGTGGTCGTCCACCACGCACCCACCGAGTGCCAGCATTCATTCGATCGACAATCACCGCATGAACTGGGTCAGTCGCAACGAGCTTGGCCCGAGCCATCCCTACTTCGAGTTCAAATCGGCACACATCCAAGGCGAATTCGGTGCCATCAACGCAGCCGACGGACAAGCCCTTCACTATCAGTTGCTCAAGCCCGCGAACATGGAAGCCGGCAAGCGCTATCCCGTGGTGATCGACACGTATGGCGGCCCTCACTTCCAGTACGTGCGCAACGATTGGATGGGTGGCGCGCGAGCGATTCAAGGTTACTTCCGCCAGGTGCTCGCACAGAACGGATTCGTGGTGTTCTCGCTCGACAACCGCGGCTCCGGATTTCGCGGCGAAGCATTCGAGTCGGTGGTGAAGGGAGGGCTTGGCAACGTCGAACTCGAGGATCAGCTCACTGGCGCGAGCTTTCTGAAATCATTGACGTACGTCGATCCCGATCGCATCGGCATCATGGGCTGGAGCTACGGTGGATACATGACCTTGCTCGCACTGTCGCATCCGTCGCACGTCTTCAAAGCGGGCATCGCGGGCGCACCGGTTTCCGACTGGGCTCTTTACGACACGCATTATTCCGAGCGCTACCTCGGGCTACCGAGCGCGAACGCGAAGGGCTATGCAGACAGCGCCGTGTTCACGCATCTCGATCAGTTCTCGGGTGAGTTACTGCTCGTGCACGGCATGGCAGATGACAACGTTCTCTTCACGAACAGCACGGCGGTCATGAAGGCTCTGCAAGACGCCGGCAAACATTTCGAGTTGATGACGTATCCGGGCGGCAAGCATGGCTTGATACGGATTCCGGATACGGGGCGGCATTACTATGAGATGGTGTTGCAGTTCTTCAAGGAGAAGTTGGAAGCGAATTCAACACCGGCGCATTCACCCTGACTGCAACGCCTTGAGCGCCTCGATCATCGGCCCATCGCCCTCCAACAGGCCCACGCGCTCCAGGTCATCCACAGCGACCCACTTCAACGCCTGCTGATCCAGCGATCGCGGCTCACCGGCGTGGCGCGTGACGTGCCACAACTCCAGGTGCACGCTGCGTTCGGGATAGTGATGCGTGTACTTAATGAGCTCGCGCGCCTCGAGCACTTCAATGCCCAGTTCTTCTTGTAACTCGCGCACGAGCGCCTGATAGGCCGATTCATTCGCGTGCACTTTGCCGCCAGGAAACTCCCACCAACCCGCCATGGGCTTGCCATCAGGGCGTTGAGCAATGAGCACACAGGCGCCTTGAAACAAGGCGCCTGCAACAACATGCAGCTCAGAGTTCGGCGTTTTCCCCGCGAACCCGGACAGAGGCAGCGTCATCCTTCGCTGGCAAGCTGACCGTGGCAATGCTTGTACTTCTTGCCCGAGCCGCAAGGACACGGCTCGTTGCGACCCACTTTGCGTGTGTCGCGCACGAAGGTTGCCGGCTGCGCGGCACCCTCTTCCGCTAGCTGCATCGGAGCTGCCTCTTCGGGCATGGGAATCGGTGCAGGTGGCGGCGCATGCTGCAAGCGCATGGCTCGCTCCAAGCGAGCCTGACGTTCCGCTTCTTCTGCTTCAATCTCGGCTTCGCTCTTCACCTGCACGCGGGCGAGGAGCGAGACCGTGTCGTACTTGATGCGATCGAGCATCGTGCTGAACAGCTCGAACGCTTCGCGCTTGTACTCCTGCTTCGGATTCTTCTGCGCGTAGCTGCGCAGATGAATGCCCTGTCGCAAGTAATCCATCGCGGCGAGATGCTCGCGCCAGTGGCCATCGAGCTGCTGCAGCATCACAGCCTTCTCGAGATGCCGCATGAGCGGCGCGCCATAGCTTTGCACTTTGGCGTCATACGCCTGATCCACGGCAGCAATCACGCGCGAGCGAATGTCCTCCGGAATCAGATTCTGATCTTCCTTCAGCCAGAACTTCGGATCGATGCGCGCAGCGAAGTCGCGTTCGATCGCGGTCGTCAGCTCATCGAGGTCCCACATTTCATCGATGCTGTCGTTCGGCACGTGCCGCTCGACGACGCCGGCCACGACTTCCTCGCGAATGCCTTTCACAGCGTCGGCGAGATCTTCGGCGCCCATCACGTCAGTGCGTTGCTGATAGATGACCTTGCGCTGATCGTTCGCAACGTCGTCGTACTCGAGCAGGTTCTTGCGTGCATCGAAGTTGTGCGCTTCCACTTTGCGTTGCGCGCGCTCGATCTGCCGCGACAGCATGCGGCTTTCGATCACCTCGCCTTCCTTCATGCCGGCC
This sequence comes from Steroidobacteraceae bacterium, assembly GCA_040513115.1. Lineage (GTDB taxonomy): Bacteria > Pseudomonadota > Gammaproteobacteria > Steroidobacterales > Steroidobacteraceae > DATELY01. Next base: position 6,218 of record JBEVDW010000391.1, read on the forward strand.
GTCTGCAGCCAGCGCTTGGTGCGCTCGGGATCACCGAAGATGCGCATCAAGTTGTCTTCGAGCGAAAGATAGAAACGACTGGAGCCCGGATCGCCCTGTCGTCCTGAGCGGCCGCGCAGCTGATTGTCGATACGGCGTGATTCGTGGCGCTCGGTGCCGACGATGTGCAGACCACCCGCAGTCAGCACTGCTTCGTGGCGCTTCTTCCATTCTTCGCGCGTGCGCTGACGACTCACCTCATCCGCCGCATCGACCTCATGCAACTCCGCATCCAGATTGCCGCCCAACACGATGTCGGTACCGCGACCGGCCATGTTCGTGGCGATCGTCACCGTTCCGGGTCGGCCCGCCTGGGCGACAACAAGCGCCTCACGCTCGTGCTGCTTGGCGTTGAGCACCTGGTGGTCGATTTCCTCCTTCGTCAGCAGGCTGGACAAAAACTCGGACGTTTCGATCGAAGTCGTACCGACGAGCACGGGTTGCCCACGGGCCACGCATTCGCGGATGTCGTCGAGAATCGCAGCGAACTTGTCTTTCTGCGTGAGATACACCAGGTCCGAGTGATCTTTGCGCACCATCGGCCGATGCGTCGGCACGACCACCACTTCCAAGCCGTAGATCTGCTGGAACTCGAACGCTTCCGTATCCGCAGTACCGGTCATGCCGGACAGCTTCGAATACATACGGAAGTAGTTCTGGAACGTGATCGAGGCAACCGTCTGGTTTTCCTCGCGCACGCGCACGCCTTCCTTCGCTTCGATGGCTTGATGCAGCCCATCCGACCACCGTCGGCCCGGCATCGTGCGGCCGGTGAACTCATCGACGATGACCACTTCGCTATTGCGTACGATGTACTCGACATCGCGGTGGTACAGCGAATGTGAACGCAGAGCCGCATTCAGGTGGTGCATCAAGCGGATGTTGGCGGGGTCGTAAAGACTCTCACCCTCTTTCAACAACCCGGCTTCCAGGATGAGCTCTTCGGCGTGCTCATGGCCCACATCGGACAAGTGCACCTGCCGCGTCTTCTCATCGGCGTAGTAGTCGCCTTCGCCTTCTTCGGTTTCCTGGCGCGTCAGCCGCGGGGCGAGTTGATTGATACGGATGTAGAGCTCTGTGCTCTCCTCGGCTGGCCCCGAGATGATGAGCGGCGTACGGGCCTCGTCGATCAGGATCGAGTCGACTTCGTCGACGATGGCATACGCGAGCCCGCGTTGCGTGCGGTCTTCGAGACGAAACGCCAGGTTGTCGCGCAGATAGTCGAAGCCGTATTCGTTGTTGGTGCCGTAAGTGATGTCGGTACCGTATGCGGCGCGCTTCTCTTCCGAAGACTGGCCGCTGCGAATCACGCCGACGGTCAACCCCAACGCTCGATACACCGGCGCCATCCAATCGGCGTCGCGTTGAGCGAGATACTCGTTGACCGTCACGACGTGCACGCCCTTTGCGGGCAGCGCATTCAGATACACCGGCAGCGTGGCCATCAAGGTCTTGCCTTCGCCGGTGCGCATCTCGGCGATCTTGCCCTGATGCAACACCATGCCACCGATGAGCTGCACATCGAAATGACGCATGCCCAGCGTGCGGCGCGCAGCCTCGCGCACGGCCGCGAACGCCTCCGGCAACACATCGTCGAGCGTGGAGCCGCCACTCAGGCGGGTACGGAACTCGTCGGTCTTGGACTTGAGCTGCTCCTCGCTCAGACCCTGGAAACTCGCTTCCAAAGCATTGATGCGCGAGACATTGCGGTTATAACCGCCCAACAGTCGCTGATTGCGACTCCCAAACAGTTGGGAAAGCCAATTCGCCACTAGGGGCACTCCGGGAACGGCGGAAAGCCGCGGATTGTACAGGGTGGGGGCGAGGGAGGGGCGAGGCGGCCGGCGAGTTGGCCAACTGGCTTGCTGGTCGGCTGGGCCAGAGTCGCCCGCTAATGTCTGGCCAGCTGACCAGCAAGCCAGCTGACCGATCTTCTGTCTGCGCTACTTCTGTCCGTTTACAAACGTCATCGGATTAATGGCGGCCCCGTTCTTCAACACCTCGAAGTGCAAGTGCGGTCCCGTTGAGCGCCCGGTCGAGCCCGTGAGAGCGATTGGCTGACCTTTCTTTACGGTATCGCCCACCTTCACCAGCAGGCGGGCATTGTGACCGTACCGTGTCATGTAGCCGTTGCCGTGGTTGATTTCGACCGTCCGCCCGAAACCGGAGCGATCCCCAGCGCAGGTCACCACGCCCGCCGCGACGGAGATCACCTGTGTGCCTGCGGGGCCTGCAAAGTCGATTCCCTTGTGGAAAGCCCGGCGCCCGGTAATCGGGTCAGCCCGAGTGCCGTAGTAGGAGGAAATCCAGCCCTGGCTGACCGGTCGACCTCCCGGCAAGAGCTGCTTCGTGATGTTGCGTGTGGAGATCATGTTCTCCAGTACGAGCAACTGATGCTCCCGGTCGCGCAGTTGCTCCGTCAGCCGATCGAGCATGTCGGTGAGATTCGGCATCGCCGTAGCGGCACTTTCAACGATCGTCTCGGGCCCGCCGCTCGCCGGCTCGCGGTCGAAGTCGAACTCGCCCTTGTCCAGGCCGGCCATTTCGGTGAGCCGGCGACCCAGCGCATCGATGCGAATGACGTGTGCATTCATCAGCCCCACCCGGCTCGCCAGCGCATCGAGCCGCTCATCCGTTTCCTGCCGCACGGCACCGATCTCGGCGCGCTGCGCCGCGAGTGTGCGACGCCATGCGGAGGACTGCTGGTCCGGGCTGGAGATATCGCCGCGGCCCCACATCAGGCCGGCGGAGAACGTACCGACCAGCACGAGTATTGCGGCGGCAACCAGCACACACAGCGAGAGAGGCCGATGCAGCTCGAACTGACGAGCACGACCAAGACGGCGAGAGAAAACAATGACGTTCACGCGAGCGCACCTCGCGTGCATGGACAAAGATTGGAAGCGGGCTCAGATGGTGCGAGCCGGCAGAGGCAGAATCGATCTAGCATGTCTGGCGACCCCGCTATCGTGGCCCGTCGCGAACGAGCCCTTAGACCGGTGGCTTTGCGTCCCCGCCTTTCGGCCGGGTTTGCCCTTACAGTGGCTGGCAATATGCAGAATGTGTGTGCGATATATCAAGCGAGGCCATCCCGCTTTTTCGGATACACCTTATGACTAAAGGTCTGACTTCGCTGGCGGACATCCTTGGGGATGGACTGAAGACTCTCGAGCAGCGCTCAGCCGCGGCCGAGGAGCTCGGCACGCGCGTGCGCGCCGCGCTGAGGGGCCCCGAGCGAGAGCATGTGATTGCGGCCAATGAACGCGA
>JBEVDW010000392.1:0-5583 GCA_040513115.1 Steroidobacteraceae bacterium
CGCTCGGAGGCATAGGAGATGAAGCCATCGATGTCTTTGGGATCGATGGCAGCGTCTTCGCACGCGGCGACGATGGCACGCAGACACAGCTTGATTTCAGGATCAGGCGCCGTCCCGCGCTTGTAATAGGGCGTCTGTCCAATACCGACGATGGCGGTCGCGCCACGCAGCGCCGTCATGGTTCGATACTCCAGCGGATCGAGGCATAGCCTTTCGATTTCTCCGCGGGCGGCTCGATCGAGCCACGTACCTTGGCACCCACACGCAAAGCATCCTCGAATCCCTTCAGCACGCCGAGCACGCGAGCGCCACCAGCGTGTGGAATCGCCGCGAGCACCGTCACATACGGGACGTCGGCAGCACGCTCGCGCACGCGGTCGAACGCATACCACGAGCGCGTCCACGAATAGACCTCGCCGTGCGGTTCGACGGCGATCCAGTTCAACTCCCAGGCGCCACACTGGCCGCAGCGAAAATGCGCGGGCCACATCCAGACGCCGCATCCGGCACAGCGCGGCAGGTTGAACACACCATCCTCGAGTCCACGCCAAAACTCGTCATCGGCGCCGATGCCGCCGATGATCTTGTTGCGTTCGAAGCTGTAGGTCTTCGTCGTCATGGAAGTAGTTCAGGGAGATGCGCTTGCGCGCGCAGCAGGTGACGCAGGAACTCCGAGGCTGACCCTTCGTCGAGCTGCCCGGGAGTTTATCGATGTCTGTGAGCTGGGGAGCGCGGACCCCTTGGCGGGGCTTGGCCAAGCGTTGACAAAGCGGGCGCAAGCTAGCACATTTGTTCTTATATAGAACACACGTGCGATTAACGCACGCGCGCCTGCGACTCCAAGGCCGTTGGTTCCCATTCCTCAAGTCTCAGCTCAAACCCATCCAAGGGGGATGTATGTCGAAGCGTAACGAGCTCACGCATCGCAACCGTTGGCGCATCACACAGTTGTCCGCAGCTGTAGTGTCGTCGACGGCCTTGCTGGCAACTGGCGCATTCGCGCAGGAAGCAGCAGCACCGGAGGGACTCGAGGAGATCGTCGTGACGGCTCAGAAGCGCCAAGAACGCCTCGTGGATGTGCCAATCGCGATTGCTGCGGTGAGCGGCGATGCATTGCAGGAGATCGGCGTGACGTCGGTCGTCAACCTGCCGCAGGCTATTCCCGGTCTGCGCTTCGACTACTCCGGTTCATTTGTGCAGCCCACCATTCGCGGTGTCGGCAGCGCTCTTGCGGGTCCCGGACAGACGTCGAATGTCGCGGTGTATCTCGATGGCTTCTATGTTCCCAATGCGCTCGGCACGGATTTCCAGCTGCTGAGCGTGGAAGGCGTCGAAGTGTTGAAGGGTCCGCAGGGCACGCTCTTCGGCCGCAATGCCACTGGCGGCGCAGTGCTCGTGAAGACGCGGGATCCGTCGTTCGATCCCACCTTCATTGCGCGCGCGAACTATGGCTCTTTCAATCGCACAGGCATCAACCTGTACGGCTCGACCGGTTTGACGGATCGGATGGCCGTGGACCTTGCCGGCTTCTACGAGCAGGGCGACGGCTACGTCAAAAATCTCAACACCGGCAAGGATGCAGCTGAGTTCGACAAGTGGTCGGTCCGCGGCAAGTTGCTGTTCCAGGTGACGGACGAAGCGAAGTTGACTCTGGGCTATGGTCACAGCGACATCGACGATCCGAGCCCCGGTGAAGCCAGTAACTACAACGGCCTGAGCGCCGGTGCCGTGTTGGGCCCGATCCTCGTGCCGCCGAATGGGGTTCCCGTCGCCGGTAATGAGCGTCGCCGGACGAGCAACGGCGTGAACACGAAGAGCACGTTGAACTCGGACGAAGTCACGCTGCGTGGCGAGTTCGATCTGGGCTACGCGACACTGACTTCACTGTCGTTGTACCGCGATGAAGATGCGCTGTTGGTGTACGACTACGACGGCACGGCACTGCCCGTGTTCTCTCCGTCGTTCAAGGTGCTCGACAAGACGTATACACAGGAGTTCGACCTGGCATCGAAGGGCGACGGCCGGCTGAGCTGGGTCGCGGGTCTGTACTACTACAACAACGAGAACACATATCCGGCCTTCAACGTCTCCGTCGGTGGCGCGCCATACACGAAGTTCTTCGATACCAAGGTCGAGTCCGAATCTTTTGCGGGATTCCTCGACCTGACCTATGAGCTTGCCGACCAGTGGTTCTTGACCGTAGGCGGACGCTACAGCCGCGACAAGATCGACTCGGCATTCCAGCGCACGAACCTCGCCGTCGGCGCGATCGATCCGTCCGCTGTGAAGACGGATGAGACATTCAGCAAATTCACGCCTCGCGCTATCCTGCGCTACGCCGTCGACGACAACCAAAGCGTCTACGCCTCGTACAACCAGGGTTACAAGGCAGGCGTATTCAATCCGTCAGGCTTCAGCACGGAGCCCGTCGATCCCGAAGAGATCAACGCGTACGAGCTGGGATACAAGCTGGCAAAGACCGACTATCGCTTCGAGGCGTCGGCGTTCTACTACGACTACAAAGATCTGCAGGTCGCCTCGTACATCGGCACGTCGGCCATCATCAACAACGCGGCCTCGTCCGAGGTCTACGGCGTCGATACGTCGTTCACAGCGCAGCTGAGTGAGCGGTTCGATCTCACGCTCGGCGCCGTCTGGTTGCACGCGAGATACGAGAACTACGACACCGCGGTGTCGTACTTCCAGGTTCTCGATCCGACGAGCCCGGCGTTCGCCTTGTTCGCGAATCAAACCGTCGATGCCTCCGACAACGATGTAGCCCGCTCACCCGAAATCACGGCCAGCATCGGCCTGCATTACAACCAGCCGCTGGCGTCGGGCAACCTGGATCTGAACGCCAACTACTACTACACGGACAAGTTCTACTTCGATGCGGTGAATCAGTTCGGGCAGGACGCCTATGGTCTGCTCAACCTGCGAGCGACCTGGACCACCGCGGATGAGAAGTGGGCGTACGCGGTCTACGGGACCAACGTGACGGATGAGAAGTACCGCACGCAGGTACTGCCAGGGACGTTTGCCATCCAGCAGACCTACGGCGAGCCGGCTGCGGTCGGCATCTCGGTGACCTACAAGTACTGAGCGGATGGCTGCGAACACGGCAAAGGCAAGGTCGGGTTTGCGGTCCGGCGTGCATACTGGTGGGGTAGCGCAGTTCCATCGTGTGCGCGTGAGGAGAACGCCATGACCGCTCTCGATCCCAGCCGCTACGAGATGCTCAAGATCTCGCAGCAGTACGGCATTGCCACGGTGTCGATGAACAATCCGGCGCGCAAGAACGCGGTGAATCGCCAGATGCACCTCGAGCTCGAGCGCGTGTGGGACGACGTGGACGCCGACGATGACGTTCGTGTCGCCGTGCTGACGGGCGAGGGGGGTGCCTTTTGCGCGGGTATCGACCTCGCCGGCATGAAGCCCGAACGGGAAGAGGGTGGTCCGAAGCGACCGCGGACGCGTGGCGCCCGTCGGTTGTTCTGGAACATGCTGGATTGCGAGAAGCCGATCATCGCCAAGGTGAGAGGCCCTGCGTATGGCCTTGGCGCGAACGTGGCCTTGGCCGCCGACATCGTCATTGCTGCGGAAGGCGCACGCTTTTGCGACTCACACGTGAAAGCCGGCATTGCTCCCGGGGATGGCGGTGCGGCGTTGTGGCCGCTGCTCATCGGCTTCCATCGTGCGAAAGAACTGATCATGACCGGCGATCCCGTCGATGCGAAACGGGCGGCGGAGATCGGACTCATCAATTACTGCGTGCCCGAAGTCGAGCTCGATGCTGCCGTCGATGCGATGGCGCGCAAGCTGGCGGACGGTGCGCCGCTCGCGATTTCCTACGGGAAGCTCGCCGTCAACGCGATGCTGAAGCAATTGATGGCGGGTGCCTTCGAAACCTCGTTGGCCTACGACCAGCTCACGTTGAAGACGAGCGATCACAGGGAAGGCGCCGCGGCGTTCCTGGAAAAGCGCAAGCCGAAATTCACCGGGGGATGACACGATGACCGTTGCGAATTACGTTCCCGCGCACGTCAAGCAGTCGCAAGTCGTGCCGGTGGACATCTACTTCGACGCACGCTTCAAGAAGGATCTGCACCTGGGTTGGCACTCGTTGCATGCCGACGCGCCGGACATCTTCTTCACCCCATTCAATGGCGGCCATTGGGTGGTGACGCGCTTCGATCTGATGAGCACGATCCTGCGCGACTCGGAGCACTTCTCGAATCGTGAGCTCGACATTCCGGCGTCGAACAGCCCGAACGTGATGATCCCGCTCAATCTGGATCCGCCGGATCACACACCGTATCGCATTGCGTTGATGGCGCACTTCGACCGCAAATCGATCGTGGCGATGGAACCCAAGCTGCGTGCGTGGGCGAGCCGGCTGATCGATCGGGTCCTCGATCAAGGCGGCTGTGATTTCACGGAAACACTTGGCGCGGGCTTTCCTGTCTCGGTGTTCATGGAGATGTCGGGACTGCCGCTCGATCGTTTCGAGGAATTCCGCAAGATCGCAGTGGAATATTTTGGCAAGACGACCATCGAGCGCCGTATCGAGCTGCAGAACATCATCGTCGGCCTGCTCACGGAGCTGATCGAGGCGCGGCAGCGTGAACGCAAGGACGATCTCATCAGCAAGCTGATCGATGCGGATGTACGCGGCCGCAGGCTCACGTTGCAGGAATTGCAGTCGATGGGTTTCCTGCTGTTCATCGCGGGCCTGGATACGGTCGCGAATGCGCTGACGTTTGCGTATCGCCACCTCGCGGAAGACACTGCGCTGCAGGATCGATTGCGACAGGATCCTGCTGTGATTCCCGATTTCGTCGAAGAGTCCCTGCGTCGTTATGCCGTCGTGAACCAGACGCGCATCGTGAAGAAGGACATCGATTTTGCGGGCGCGAGCTTTCGCACCGGTGACATGGTGCTGTGTCCGTTGACGCTGGGCGGTATGGACGAGCGCAAGAATCCGACCCCGGAACGCTTCGATCTCGATCGGCAGAAGCGCGAGCACATCACCTTCTCGATCGGACCACACGTGTGTCTCGGCAACGTGCTCGCGCGCGCGGAGATGCGCATCTTCACCGAAGAGTGGGTCAAGCGCATCCCACGATTCCAGATCGCAGCAGGCTCGAAGCCGGAGTGGCGCGCCGGGCTCGTGATGGCGCTCATGCATCTGCCGTTGCAATGGCCTGCGAGCCGCGGCTGAGCCTATCGCGGCCATGAACACCTTCGACTACATCATCGTGGGTGCCGGCGCGGCCGGTTGCGTGATGGCGCATCGACTGTCGGCGGAGTCGAGTGCGCAAGTACTGCTCAGCGAAGCCGGCGGGCCTGGCAACCACCCGCTCGTCCACATGCCGAAGGGCATTGCGAAGGTGATGGCGAGTCCGGATTTCACCTGGCCGTATATGACCGAGGCCGAAGACGCGTCCAACAATGTCGGCGAGTCATGGGCGCGCGGACGTGTGTTGGGTGGATCGAGTGCGGTCAATGGCATGGTCTATGTTCGTGGGCAGCCTGCTGACTACGACGCTCTGGCGGCGCAGACCAGCGCTGACTGGAGTTGGC
>JBEVDW010000393.1:0-5113 GCA_040513115.1 Steroidobacteraceae bacterium
CAGCGGATACGTCCCGACAGACTCCCGCCGACAACACGGAGGCAAGCATGCCCGATCAAACCCGCATCGTGATCGTTGACGATCACCCTTTCGTCAGAGAGGGTCTCAAGCAGCTTCTCGCCGGCCAAAGCGAGTTCGTACTGACCGCCGAGGCCTCCACTGCCAACGATGCGCAGAGTGCCATTACCACGAATTCGCCCGATGTGGCGGTAGTGGACCTCGCCTTAGGGAGTGACGATGGCATCGAGCTCGTACGCTGGATCCGCCAGCAGCATCCTGAGGTGCGCGTGCTCGTGCTCTCCATGCAGGACGAGGCGCTCTATGCCGAGCGACTGCTGCGGCTGGGCGTCAGCGGCTACGTGATGAAGAATGTAGCCGGTACGGACTTCCTCGGCGCGCTGCGTAAAGTCGCGCGCGGCCAACGCCACGTCAGCAGTGCCATGGGGGAGCGGTTGCTAACCCAGGTGGCTCGCGGCCGTGCACCGGCAGCAGATGAGGATCCGGTGGCGGCGCTGACGGACCGGGAGCTGGAAGTGTTTCGACTCATTGGTGCCGGTATCAGCACGCGTGAGATCTCGCACCGGCTCGAACTGTCCATGAAGACCGTGGATGCCCATCGTCGCCACAGGCGCGAGAAGCTCAACCTGCGCAGCACCAGCGAGCTCATCCGCTACGCCACGCAATGGGTTGCCGATCGCGGTGGCCAACAGCCAACAGCTAACAGCTAACGGTCAGAGAAGAGTTGTTCTGGCCGTGACCCGTGACCCGTGGCCCGTTGACCGAGCCCGGCCTCACTGCGTGATCCTTCCCCGCCGCGTATCCCATTAAGGGATACGCTGATACTGCCTTCCCGGGCTCTCACCCAAGATGCTGACAGCAAACGCGCTAGTCGTTTTGCAGCGCGATTGCCTCACGACGTGCGCGTGCAAGCAGCGCGCGTTGCACATAGTTCAGTCCTGTCGGGTGATGAGTGGACGTCGGATGCAACCAACCAGAAGAGCAGAGATCGAGCCTGGACGCCGCGGCGTCGAGCTCGTTGCGTCTCGCGCTCACGCAGTTGCTCGGTGCGCAAGCCGACACGACGGCCATCGAGCGGCTGATCGGTGCGCTCGGACTGACCATCGCACTGCTGGATGAAGGCGGCACGATGCGCTGGACCAGCAGCGCCTTCGACGAGCTGATCGGCGAGTCCCTGCCGGTAGGCACCCAGTGGAGCCGCTACACCCTGGCCAGCATCGATCACGAAGGCGCGCTCAGGCGCGCACGCGAGGGGCACGTTGCCGAAGCCGTGTGCCGCCTGCGCAATGACAAGACACTGCGCGTGCGCTTCAGCCCCATTCGCGGCAGTCGCGGCGAGATCGTTGCCCTGGCGCTCAGCGCTCAGAGCCTCGTTCGACAGCAGGCGCTGGAAGCCGAGCTGCGCCACGTGCACCTGTTGCTGCAACAAGTCGGTAACGCGGCACTCGAACATGTCGTGGTGCTCGATCGGGAGCTACGGGTTCTCTATTCGAGTCGCAAGGTCAACGACACCCCTGCCGAGCAACTGGTGGGCCGCAGCGTCAATGACATCGCGCCCAGTGCCGTGCTCGAGGAGGTGCTGGCCGCGCTGCAGAGCGTCGTCGAGAACCAGCAGCCCGGCAGGCTGACCGTGCAAGTGCCGAGCGCCGAAGGCGAGCACCGCCACTACGAGCTGCGGGTCGTACCTGTGCGACGTGAAGGGGAGTTGTTTGCCTTGACGGTGATCGTCAGTGAGATCACCGAACAACTCCGTGCCGAACGCGCCATCGCTACCCAGGCCCGCATGATCGAGTCGATGCTCGAAGGCGTGGCCATGGTGAACGACGCCCACATGATCGAAATCAGCAATCCCGCCTTCGATGCGATGTTCGGCTATCGACGCGGCGAGCTGATCGGGCGGGAGTTTGCCAGTCTGTCCACCCGAGCCCTCACCGAGCTGCAGATCTGGGGTGCAGCTGCAGCCGGGAACCACCCAGGGTCGCTTCATCTGGAGTTCGAGGCCCAGCGTAGGGATGGTTCCGTATTTGCCGTAGCGGGGATTCTCTCAAGATTCGAGATCGCCGGCCGAAATCAGAATCTTGTAGTCGTCCAAGACGTGAGCGAGCGCAAGCGGCTGGAGCGCGCCATTTTGCAGGCGGTCAACCGTGAGCAGTACCGCATTGGTAATGATTTGCACGACGGGCTGGGTCAGGAATTGACGGGCATCGCGCTAATGCTGCGGAGCGTGGCTGCGCGCCTGCAAGGCGAGTACCCCGCGCTGCTGCCGGACATCGAGGGCATCACCAAGCTGGTGAGCAACGCTGTCGAGAGCACGCGGGCGCTCGCGCGCGGTCTGTCGCCCGTGAACCTCGAACGCGGCGGGTTGCAGGACGCGCTCGAAGGGCTCGCGATGCACGCGCGGGAGTTGTATGGAGCGAAGGTGATGTTCGCGCACCGCATACAGGGTGCCAAGCCGCTGACGGCGGAGCTGGCGAATCATCTGTATCGCATCGCGCAGGAAGCGGTGCGCAATGCGGTTCGCCACGGCAACGCGCGGTTGATACGACTGCACCTCGGCGTTGCGCGTGGCAAGGTGCGGCTCACGGTCACCGATGATGGCAGTGGTCTGCCTGCGCAGGCGCTCGAAGCGCCGGGAATGGGTTTGAAGATCATGCGCTACCGAGCGCAGATGGTGGGAGGCGAAGTGCGCTTCGAAGCCGCAGAGCCGTGCGGCACGCGCATCGTCTGCGAGTGCCCGCTCGAGATGGCATCGCACCCCACGACTGGAGTAACGACACCGGCGCGTCGCAAACGCGCGGTCAAACGTGGAGAAGCCTCGGGCGCGTGAGGTCCGAGCAGGTGTTCGGAGTGCCTCCGGACTGACAACGGGTTTCATCGGGTGCGTCGGAACGCACGCGGTATCAGAGGAGATCGATGTAATGAGCATGGGTTCATCGTCATTATTCAAGACGGTCAGCAAACCGGTCCTCAGCGGCGCGCGCGATCGCAAGCGGCGCGTGTTGATCGTCGACGACCATCCGATCGTGCGTCAGGGGCTGCGTCGCCTGATCGAAGCCGAAACGGATCTGGAAGTCTGCGGCGAGGCCGAAACGGCGCGCGAGGCGAAGTCGCTGATCCGCGAGCTCGAGCCCGATGCCGTGATCGTCGACGTGTCACTGAAGCAGGGCGATGGCCTCGAACTGGTGAAGGACGCGCGCGCGCACTATCCCGCGCTGCCCTTGTTGGTGTTGTCGATGCACGATGAGGCGATCTATGCCGAACGCATGCTGTCCGCAGGTGCCAACGGCTACATCATGAAGCAGGCCGCGAGCGACCAGTTCCTGGTGGCGCTGCGCCGTGTGCTGGAAGGCGGCATCTACGTGAGCGAGGCCGTCGGCAACAGCATGATCGAGAAGTTCGCCTCCGGCGGTGCGTACATTTCGGCCAATCCGATCGACAGTTTGACCAATCGTGAGCTGCAAGTTCTGCACATGATCGGCAAGGGTTTGTCCACGCGGCAGACCGCGGAAGCGTTGAACCTGAGCGTGAAGACCGTGGAGTCTCATCGCCAGCGCATCAAGCGCAAGCTCTCCCTGCGGACGTCGGCGCAGCTCATGCAGTACGCAGTGAATTGGTATGCGGGTCGGGAGCCGGGGCAGCAGAAAGCGTAAGGATTCGACTGCAGTGTCATGACAGCGTTGCAGGGGCTGTTGACGCCCCCAGGACTGATTGGGCTCGTTGTCGGCATCGTCCTCGCACTAGGGATCGGTGTCGCCAGCTTCTCGTATGTACGCGAGCTGCGCGCTCGCCTGCAGCGGGAGCACCGGGAACTTGCGGCTGCGGCCCGCCGCAATCAACTGTTGGTCGAAGCCTCGGGCGAGGGTGTGCTGGAGCTCGATGCCACCGGCGCCGTTCGCTACGCGAATCCCGCGGCTGCACGTGCGCTCGGCTATGAAACGAACGAGCTGATCGGTCTCGACTATCGCGTCCTCATCAACGCGCGCGAAACCCAGGATGGCACCGGTCAGCCACAGAAAGTGCGCTTCGTGACCGACATCGCGCGCGAAGTCGGCGCCATCCTCAAGCGCAAAGACGGCCAGCGTCGTCCCATCGAATATCGCGTCGTACCGATGAGTGCTCACGGCGGCGGCGGCGCGGGCACCGTGCTCACCTTCAGTGACGTCACCCAGCGGGTGCGTCTCGATACCCTCGTTCGCGACATGCAGCGCACGGCGCGCGTAAGCGGCTGGGAGTATGACCCGGTCACAAAGCGTATGAGCTGGACCGACATGGGGTTCGCGGTGCAGGAGCTGCCGTTGCGCCAGGGCATGAGCGTCGACGACGTCATGAAGTACGTCCACCCCGAGGATCGCGAGCGCCTGCTGAACACGGCGCGCGGCGTCAAGGAGAACGGACAGATGGCGCAACTGGAAGCGCGCGTCGTCCATCCCGCGGGCCGCGAGCTGTGGCTGCGCATCATCATCAAGGGCGAGCGTCGCGACAACGCCGTCGTGCGTCTGCGTGGCACATTCCAGGATGTTACCGACCGCATCCACGCCGAGAGCCAGGTACGCGCCACGCGTGATTTCTATGAGTTGACGCTGGATGCCATGCCGGTGCTCGTTGCGTACGTCAACGCTGACCTCGTGATGACGTATGCCAACGCGGCAGAGCTGCAAGCATTGCGTAAACCGCGCGAGCGCGTGATCGGCAAGCATCTCAAGGAGCTGATTTCGTCGGAGCGCTTCGTGGAATTCATGGACGATGTCGATGCCGCGCTGCGCGGCGAGCCCCGCGTGCGTACCGGTTCCAACTTCTTCGAAGGCCGCATGCGCGATGCGCAGGTGAACCTCGTGCCGCAACTGGATGCCAGGGGGCAGGCCCTGGGCTTCTTTTCCATCACTTTCGACATCAGCGAGCTGAAGCGCCTCGAGCAACGATTGGTACAGGCCCAGAAGATGGAAGCGATCGGCCAGCTCACGGGCGGCATCGCGCACGACTTCAACAACCTGCTGACGGTGATCTCAGGCAACCTGCAGGTGCTGGAAGAGTTGCCCGGCTATGCCACCGAGCCGATGGTGCAGCAGCTCCTCGGTGCGGCCACGCGCGCTGCGCG
>JBEVDW010000394.1:0-7996 GCA_040513115.1 Steroidobacteraceae bacterium
AACGAGCGCAGCAAGTCGATCCAGCTCCAGATCGATCAGGACAAAGCACGGTTGTTGGGGTTGACCTCCGAACAAGTGTCGCTGGCACTGAACGCCGGGCTTTCCGGACGCACCGTGACACAGCTTCGGGACGACATCTATCTCATCGACGTCATCGGTCGCGCGCAGGCGCGCGATCGCGGCGACGTCCAGAGCCTGCGTGACCTCGGCATCAACCTGCCGAATGGCAATTCGGTGCCGCTCGAGCAGGTGGCGACGTTCGCGTATGGCCTCGAGGAATCCATCATCTGGCGGCGTGAGCGCTTGCCCACGATCACCGTGCAAGCGAGCCTCGTGCCGGGCGTGCAGGCGGCAACAGCGGTCGGCGAGCTCGAGAAGTCCATGGCGGAGGTGCGCAGGAGTCTGCCGCCGGGCTATCGCATCGAAGTGGGTGGCGCAGTGGGCGAAAGCGCGAAGGGGCAGAAGTCCGTCTTCGCGGTGCTACCAGTAACGGCGCTCATCATGCTGTTCGTTCTGATGATCCAGCTGCACAGCACACAGAAGCTGCTGCTCGTGATGCTCACCGCGCCGCTGGGCCTCGTGGGCGTGTCACTCGCGCTGCTTGTGAGCGGCAAGCCGGTCGGGTTCGTGGCGATGCTCGGCGTGTTTGCGCTCACGGGCATGATCATCCGCAACTCCGTGGTGTTGATGGCGCAGATCAAGGAGAGCGAGGAAGCGGGCATGGAGCGTGGGGCTGCAATCGTCGAAGCGACGATACACCGGTTGCGGCCCATCCTGCTTACTGCGTCGGCGGCAATTCTCGGCCTGATTCCGATTGCGGGCGATGTGTTCTGGGGGCCGATGGCATACGCGATGATGGGTGGATTGTTGATTGCTACCGTACTCACGTTGCTATTCCTGCCTGCGCTATACGCCGCTTGGTATCGGGTACCTGTGAAGCACTTGAGCGGACAGGTGTTGTAAGGACAGAGCAACGACATTCGAGCGAATCGCTCGCCGGCCGGGCAAGCGGGAGATAGTGTGGAGCGAGGAGCATGCGAATGCAGTGATGACGCGCTTGGGGCAGGACGTCTTTCCGTTCACCGGCAAGCGGCTGCTCAAGACAACTCGTTGCTGCAGAAGCGCCTAGCAGCCGAGTTTGTGCTGAATTGCCTGGAGCAAGTTGCGGTGTGGCTTGAGGAACATGGATCGAATCCAACCCCGCCACTCAGACTTCAGCGGTCGTTGTGAAGCTCCGACGGCGCGTCGATCGCGCAATAGCCAAGCGCACTGTGAATGCGTGCTGAGGGCCGCGGCCTGGTCGAACGCACGCGCTAGGACGCCATTTATCGAGTCAAGATCAAGCAGGGTTGCGACGCCGTCGTGAATCTTACGACGGGCGGCTCGCCCTACATGACCGTGCAAGAGCGCATCAAGCCGGCGGCGCAGTTCAAGCCCGAAGTCGCATCAATGAACATGGGCTCGATGAACTTCGGTCTGTTTCCGATGCTCGAGCGCTTCAAGACGTTCAAGCACGAATGGGAGCGCACCTATCTCGAAGGCAGTCGCGATCTCATCTTCCGCAACACGTACGCCGATGTCGAGTACGCGCTCAATGAATTGTCGGCGAGCGGTACGCGCTACGAGTTCGAGTGCTACGACACGGCCCATCTGTACAACCTTGCGCACTTCGTTGATCGCGGCATCGTCAAGGCGCCGTTCTTCGTGCAGACCGTGTTCGGCATTCTCGGCGGCATCGGTGCGCATCCCGACGATGTGATGCACATGAAGCGCACCGCCGATCGTCTGTTCGGCAATGAATATCGCTGGTCGGTGCTGGGTGCTGGGCGCAGTCAGATGAAAGTAGCTGCGATGGCCGCTTCGATGGGCGGTAACGTGCGCGTGGGTTTGGAAGATAGTCTGTGGATCGGCGCCGGCAAGTTCGCCGAATCGAATGCGGCACAGGTGCTCAAGGTGCGCGAGATCTTGAGTGGCCTCGGTCTGGAGATCGCAACACCGGCCGAGGCGCGCGACATCCTGTGCCTGAAGGGGCCCGACAAGGTCAACTTCTAATCTGGATCCAACAGCCGTGGCCCGCTGCCGTCCGCGGACAACTCGTCCAGCGGATTGCGCAGCGGGCAGTCCTCCAGGGACAGGCAACCGCACCCGATGCACGAGTCCATCTGGTCGCGCAGACGGGTCAGGCGCGCGATGCGATCGTTGACTCATCGCGCCAGGCGGTCGATAACTGTGCCCAGTCCGCCGTCGTGATCTTGCGATTGGAGGGGAGTGTCCTGAGCCGCTCCCGAATCGCGGCCAACGGAATGCCCGCGCGCTGCGCCACCTTGATCACTGCGATGGCCCGCAATACGCCACGGCCATAGCGGCGCTGATTGCCGGCGCTGCGCAGGCTCCACAGCAGTCCCTGCGCTTCATAGAAATGCAGCGTCGAGACAGGTACGCCGCTACGCGCGGCCACCTCGCCCACACTCAGCAAGCGGTCGACGGATTCCGGACAGAGTTTTGTCATGGCGTAGGCCACTTGACCTCAACTAATATTGAGATCCTATAGTCGCGCTTCGTCGAGTCTCAACACCCCTCGCGCGCAAACCCCAGGGAAGAGTCGTCGCGGATGCGATGCGCATGGCCTGACCCGGGCCGCGTGTCGCTGTCCATTGCTGAGTTCATGTATGAATAGGTCCGTCATCGTCGTCGCGGCAGTGCTTGCCGCCCTCTTTGCACTGTTGTTTGCCTGGCGCTGGGCCAGAACCGCGCCGGATGAGCAGTTCGTCATGCCGCCAACGGATGTCGCGGCGCTAGTCGTACGCGCGGAAGCGATTCCCGCAGCCATCGAAGCGGTGGGCTCGCTGCAAGCCGTTCGCGAGGTCTTGCTCGCGTCCGAAACGGCTGGGCGCGTGACTGCCATTCATTTTGAAGGCGGCGGCCGCGTGAAGCAGGGTGCGCCGATCGTCGAATTGTTCAACGCACCCGAACGCGCAGACCGCGTGGCGGCGCAAGCACGTGCCGATCTCGCGCGTGCGCAATTGGCGCGCTCGCAATCGCTCCAGGTCAAGGGTGCGGAATCGCAGCAGTTGTTGGATCAACGTCAGGCCGAGCTGGATCAAGCTCTCGCGGAGATGCAGCAACTCGACGCGCGCATCGCGCAGAAGGTCGTACGTGCACCTTTCGCCGGCGATCTCGGCATTCGGCGCGTGAATCCGGGCCAGTACGTGAACGCGGGAGATCCGCTCTTCTCGCTCACGGCGATCGATCAGCTGTACGTGAACTTCACTGTGCCGCAGCAGGAACTGGGCAAGGTCCATGTCGACGGCACTGTAGAAGTCCTGGCCGATGCGTGGCCGGATCGCAGGTTCACCGCACGCATCAATGCAGTGGAGCCGGTGATCGGCGCGGACACGCGCAATCTCACGGTGCAAGCGCTGTTGCCGAATCCGGAGCGTCTGTTGAGACCCGGAATGTACGTGACCGCGCGACTCGTGCTGGCGCCTGAGGAAAACGCCATCGCCGTGCCTGCGACCGCGATTCAGACCTCCGCCTCTGGCAACAGCGTGGTACTCGTGCGTGGTCCGAACAGTGCGCGTGGAGGCACGGCGGAAGTTGCACCTGTGCAGACAGGTCGTCGAATCGGCAATCGCGTCGTAGTCACCAAGGGATTGTCGCCTGGCGATGTCGTCGTATCCGAAGGTCAGCTGCGCGTGCAGCACGGTGCGAAGCTCAGAGTCGCGCGTCTGATCGAGGACAATGCAGGTTAGTCATGCATTTCACTGACCTCTTCATTCGCCGGCCGATCCTGTCGGTCGTCGTGAGCCTGCTGATCCTGCTGAGCGGCGCGAGCGCGTTCTTCCTGTTGCCGCTGCGCGAGTATCCGAATCTCGAGAGCGCGACCATCCTTGTCGACACGAGCTTTCCAGGCGCGACGCAAGCCGTGATGCAGGGCTTCGTGACCACGCCGATCGCGCAGTCGATCGCTACTGCTCATGGCATCGAATATCTCACCTCGACATCGACGGCGGGCAAGAGCCAGGTCAAGGCCAAGCTCGTGCTGAACGCCAACGCGGATCGCGCGATGACGGAGGTGCTCGCCAAAGTGCAGCAGGTGAAGTATCGATTGCCGGAGGGTGCAAACGATCCGGTCATCACGAAACGCACCGACGGCGCGTCGGCGGTGCAGTACATCGCCTTCGTCAGCGATACGTTGCCCATCCCTCAGGTCACCGACTTCGCCTCGCGCGTAGCGCAACCGCTGATTACCGCTGTGCCCGGTGTCGCGTCAGCGGAGATCTCCGGCGGCCAGACGTTGGCGATGCGCATCTGGGTCGACCCGGTGCGCTTGGCTGCGCGAGGACTGTCGGCGGCCGATGTCGCCGCGGCCCTGCGAGCGAACAACGTGCAAGCAGCACCGGGCCAGCTCAAAAGCTCGAATACCGTCGTCAACATCACGGCGGCAACCGATCTCTCCGACATCGAGGATTTCCGCTCGATGGTCGTGAAGACCGCCGCAGACGGACTGGTGCGCCTGAGCGATGTGGCGACGGTCGAGATCGGCGGGCAGAACTACGACATGGCCTCGCTGACGGACGGTCATCGCGCGATCTCCATTGCGATCGAGCCGACGCCCGATGGTAATCCGCTGGAGATCGTCAAAGCCGTGAAGTCGCTGCTGCCCGGTATGCAGCGTGTGGCGCCGCCGGGGCTCAAGGTCATCAGTCAGTTCGATGTCGCACATTTCGTGAATGCGTCCATCGAGGAAGTGACGCGCACGCTGGTCGAAGCCATCGTCATCGTCGTACTGGTCATCTTTCTCACACTCGGTACGTTCAGGGCAGTCGTCATCCCCGTGATCACGATCCCGTTGTCGCTGGTCGGGACAGCCGCACTGATGCTGGCGTTCGGCTTCTCGATCAACTTGCTGACATTGCTCGCGATGGTGCTTGCGATCGGACTGGTCGTGGACGATGCGATCGTCGTCGTCGAGAACATCCATCGGCACATCGAAGAAGGTTTGTCGCCGATTCGCGCATCGTTGCTGGGGGCTCGTGAAGTCATCCGCCCGGTCATCGCCATGACGATCACGCTGGCCGCGGTCTACACGCCGATCGGTCTCATGGGCGGCCTCACGGGAGCCCTGTTTCGCGAATTCGCCTTCACGCTCGCGGGTGCAGTGATCGTGTCCGGAGTGATCGCGCTGACGTTGTCGCCGATGATGACGTCGCTCTTACTGAAGCCGAAGGAGGAGGAAGGGCGCTTGGCGGTCGCCATCGAGCAGCGCATGGAGCAGCTGACGCACGTGTACAGCGCCTTGTTGGGACGGACACTCGCGGCACGTCCAGCTGTATTGTTGGTGGGCGCAGCGGTGCTCGTGGCCATCGTCGTGCTATTCCTGGGAGCGCAGCGAGAACTCGCGCCGCAAGAAGATCAGGGCTACATCTTTGTCCAGACCAAGGCACCGCAGTACGCAAGCGTCGACTATACGGACCGTTACTCGCAGGAAGTGGAGAAGGTTTTTCGGCGCCTGCCGGAATACATCAGCAGTTGGTTCGATGTCGGTTATGACGGACCGACGAACGGTTTCGGCGGTGTCATCCTGAAGGAGTGGCACGAGCGCGACCGCGGTGCCGACGCGATTCAAGCGCAGCTCAACCAGGAAGGCAGTGCGATAACCGGAGTCTATGCGGCTGCATTCCAGGGGGCGCCGCTGCCGGCATCGGGTGGTGGTCTGCCCGTCCAGATGGTGATTCGCTCGTCTGCTGACTTTGGTCAGCTCTACGAAGCGATGGAAAAGATCAAAGGCGCTGCCTGGCAGAGCGGCCTGTTCGTGTATGTCGAAAGCGATCTCGCCTTCGACAGCCTGGAAGCACGCGTCACGATCGATCGCGCCAAGGCCGGCGAGCTGGGCGTCAGCATGCAGGAGATCGCCGATACCCTGGCAATCCTCGTGGGCGAAAACTACATCAATCGCTTCAACTGGCACGACCGTTCGTACGACGTCATCACGCAAGTGCCCCGCGAGCAACGTCTGACGCCGGACAACCTCGGCCGCTTCTACGTGAAGTCGGCGTCGGGCGGCTTGCTGCCGCTCGCCACGGTCGTTCGCGTGGACATGCGACCCGAAGCGAATCGACTGCCGCAGTTCAATCAGATGAACGCGACCACGCTGTCGGGCGTGCTGAGTCCGGGCACGACGATGGGGCAGGCGATCGAGTTCCTCCAGCAGCAGCCGCTGCCCGCAGGTACGACGGTCGACTGGCTATCCGACAGTCGTCAGTACGTGACCGAAGGCAATCGGCTCACCGTCTCGTTCCTGTTCGCACTGGTGGTGATCTTCCTCGTGCTCGCGGCGCAGTTCGAATCGTGGCGCGACCCGCTGGTCATTCTCGTGACGGTGCCGTTGGCCGTGTGTGGTGCGCTCGTACCGCTGTATCTCGGTTTCACGACGCTCAACATCTACACGCAGATCGGACTCGTCACGCTGATCGGACTGATCTCCAAGCACGGTATCCTGATGGTGTCGTTCGCCAACGAGATCCAGCACCGCGAGGGACTCGATCGCTTGAGCGCCATCCAGAGGGCGGCCGCCGTGCGCATGCGTCCCGTGCTCATGACGACGGCAGCCATGGTTGCGGGTTTGTTGCCGCTGCTGACGGCGTCAGGTGCCGGCGCATCGAGTCGCTTCGCGATCGGCATCGTCGTGGTCATGGGCATGCTGGTGGGCACGCTTTTCACGCTGTTCGTGCTGCCGACGACGTACAGCTTGATCGCGAAGGATCATCGCGCTTCAGCTGCCAGCGCACGCGAGCGCGAATTGGCGGCCGCAGGCGCACCGGCATAACCATGTCGTTCGACCTGACCTTCATGCAGCGAGCCGTCGAGCTCGCACGTGAAGCCTCGGCGGCCGGTGAAGTGCCCGTGGGCGCCGTCGTCGTGCATGAACGCAGAATCATCGGCGAAGGCTGGAATCGTCCGATCGCGACTCACGATCCGACGGCACATGCAGAGATCATTGCGTTACGCGCCGCGGCGCAAGCACTCGGTTCGTATCGGCTGGCGAATACGACGCTCTACGTCACGCTGGAGCCGTGCGCGATGTGCGCGGGCGCGATGGTGCATGCGCGTGTGAAGCGCCTGGTCTATGGCTCGAGCGATCCGCGAGCGGGTGCGTCGGGCAGTATCTTCAATGTGACGCAGAACCCGGCGTTGAACCATCGCATCGATTGTGAGGGTGGACTGATGAGCGATGCATGCGGTGAGCTGCTGCGAGAGTTCTTCGCTACACGACGCTGAATCACAGGGCGGCGGCTTCCCGCTCCGCCGGCCGGCCCGTATCCGCAGCCACCCAATCGAGTATGTCGCGATAGCCGCGAATGTTCTCCACGAAGCGCACGGGTTCCCACCCACGTGCGTAGCCGCGTTTCACGCGGGTGTACCACTTCTCCTGCGTGAGCAGTGGCAGGTGCTCGCGCACGTCGTTCCATACATCGGGGTTCTTCCCGTGCAGCTGCGTGAGGATGCGGGCATCCTCCAGATGACCGATGCCGACGTTGTAGGCCGCAAGGGAAAACCACGTGCGATCAGGTTCGGGAATGCGCTGGGGCATGCGGGCGCGGATGCGCGCGAAGTAGCGTGCGCCGCCGAAAATGCTGGAGCGCGGATCCGTGCGGTCGACGATGTCCAGCAGTTGTGCGGTTTCTTCGGTCAACATCATGAGACCGCGCACGCCGGTGAATGAAGTAGCGGTCGGGTTCCAGTGAGATTCCTGATAGCCGATCGCGGCCAGCAGCCGCCAATCGACGCCCACGGCCTCACCGGCTTCTTTGAACCACTGCCGATACTGCGGGAGCCGGGTTTCGATGTGCTGGATGAAATCGCGCGCTTGGATGTAGTCGAAGCGGTCGCGCCTCGCGTAGTACGTGTTGAGGATGTTGGTCAGCGTGCCATCGGCGCGAATGCCTGCGAAGTACGCCGTGACGCGACTGACCAGGCTCGTGTCGCGCGCGTC
>JBEVDW010000395.1:0-4356 GCA_040513115.1 Steroidobacteraceae bacterium
GGCCAGATGCAGGTGACGGTCTTCGTAGGCTTCGGGTACGCGATCGCGAGCTTTGAAAACTCGTCCCATGCCGCCGCTGCCGATCTCCTCGACCAGCACGAACCGATTCTTCAACACCGCACCGACACCGATATCGCTCGGATCGATCACGCTGTGATCGATCACTGGTCGCGGGGGTGCCCGGCCTACCACCTGAGTGGATCGTTCTTCGCGCCGGGTGGGCCCCTGTCGAGTGGATGCCTGCAATGGAGCTCGTACGACCGTCGCGCCACCGGCGGGTGCATTCCGGGTGCGTGCCGCCGCGTGCTCACTCTGTCGCGGCGATTCGAACAGGTCCTTCACGCCGTTCCAGACGGCTGTGTCGAGTTTCTTACGCAGTACCCGCCGCCGCAGCCACTCGGCGGCCGCGAGCCGATACTCCGGCCGGCGGGCGGCGAATTCAGCGCACCCGGCACGTAGCTGCTCTGGCTTGATCTCACCGCGTGACAAGGAGGAGAACAACTCGACCAGCTCACGGATGTCGTCCGCGCTCGGCGATGGGGAGTCCTTCGGCAATTGGGGATCCATCGTGAATTGATTCGACTTGCTCACAATCGGACGGCGCAAAGCCGAGCTGGCTTAGAGGCGGCACGACTCAAGTGGGACTTAAGTTCTATGCTCCCGCAGGATTTTCCCGACGATGATGCAATCGATACTGGCGGGATTGATCAAACGGTGTCAATTGCTTGCCCCGCCGACATCGGGTGTGGCGTCGCACGTGCTCAGCCGGATCGGGATTGCTGCGCGGTATCGCCGGCGGCAGCATACTTAACCCCCGAACGGGAGGACAGTCATGACCTTGATTCTTGAAATTGCCGGCGTGGGCGCAGCGCCTCCAGGAACGACGTTTCGCAAGGAGTTCTCGTCCACGGGCGGTACGATCGGCCGTGCGGCCGACAATGACTGGGTCGTTCCCGATCCCTACATCTCCGGTCACCACGCACGCGTGCACTTCCTCGAGGGTTGCTACCTGCTGGAAGACGTGAGCACCAACGGGATCTTCTTGGATAGTCAGGGCACGCGCCTGAAGCGCGGCACCATGCACGAGCTCGAATCCGGCTCGTGCATCTTCCTGGATCAACTCGAAGTGCGAGTTTCAATTTCGCGCCCGGACGCTGCGGACGATTTTGATGACGCCGACGAGGACGCAGACCAGGACGACGAAGATGACGACAGTGTCTCGACGCAGCGCGGTGCCGTGCAACCGTCGCGCTTTCCCCCGGAGGACGCCACCTGCCTCATGCCGCCCGAGATGATTCCTGAAAGCGAAAACGATTTGCCACGCAAGGCGCGAGACGCCGCGCCGAAAGCCAGGCGTGAACCTCCATCCTTACGACGGTCCGCACCCGCAGCCGATAAAACGGACGCGATGCTCCCCTCTTCCAGAGAGAGGCCGGATTACGCAAATCGGACGGTCGCCATGCCACCGTCAGCATCCGGTTTCGGCAGCGATCGAACCGTCGCGATGCCCTACGACTCGAGCGCGCCGGCAAACCCGGCGATGCAGTCAGATCGGACCGTCGCAAAACCCGCCGGATCGGCACTGAACGACGATCGCACAGCGCTCATGCCAGCGACTCCGGCCCCGAGAGTGGGACCCAAGTTTCCAGCCAAGCCCTCGCCTCCGCGAGCGGACGCAGGTGCACCGGCCGGCTCGAATGGCAGCGCCGCGAAGCCGATGAGACCTGCGGCGGATGCACCTATCAGGCAGGAACCCGCACCGACACCCAAAGCTCCCGACGCAACCGAGCGTCCTGCAAAGTTGCAGCCCGAGCCAGTCGCTGATGCAACCGTCATGAAACCCGCCACGGTGACTGGCAAGAATCAGGCAGCGCCGGCCGTCGTCGCTGAGCCGCCAGCAGCGCCCACACCACGACCGGACACCGTTCGGCCGCGCGAATTTACAGCCACCGCGGCGACTCCACCCGCTGCTGCCACGAGCGCGCCGGCTGCGACGCAAAGTGGCGAGAAGACCGATTTGGCCGTGCTGCTCGAAGCAGCCGGCATCCCGAGTCACGTCGCCAGCCCTGAGTTGGCACAGATGCTAGGCGTGCTCTTACGCGAAACCGTGTCCAATCTGGTCAGCGGCTTGCACGAGCGCAAACACGACAAGGACGTGATCCAAACCGCCCATCACACGATGCTCAAGCAGCACTCGAACAATCCGCTGAAATTCTCCGCGAACGTGGACGACGCCATGCACAACCTGTTCGTGAAGCGCAATCCCGCCTACCTCGATGCGGCTGAGGCGATCACGCAGGGTCTGCAGGAAATCCGTTACAACAATCTCGCCTTGAAGACTGCGCTGCGCGTGGGCCTCGACTCCGCAGTGCGTAGTTTCGATCCCGAGCGCCTCCAACCGCTGCTGGATCAACGGGCCAAGCAGACCGGACAGAAATCCATGTTCGGCGGGCCCAAGTACTGGAAGGTGTATCGCGACTATTACCGCGAATTGACCAGTACTCCAGGCACCGCCTATGCGTCCATCGTCGGCGAAGATGTGGCGCGCGCGTACGAAAGCGAGCTGGACGCTTTGCGTCAATCAGAGCGGGGGAAATAGAGGCGGTAGACGCATCCGGCGGGACTCACCAACACACTTGGTTTCTGCCCTGCTCCTTGGCCTGGTACAACTTGGCATCGGCCGCGCGGTAGAGGTCGTCGCGCGACCACTCCGGCTGCCACGACGCTGCGCCAATGGAAACCGTGACTTTCACTTCATTGCCGTCGGCCGTCAGCGTTCGTTCCGCCACGGTGCGACGTAGCTGCTCTGCAATCCTTGCCGCATCCGTTGCCGAGGTGTCCGGCAGAATCGCGCAGAACTCCTCCCCGCCGTAGCGGCCGAGTCGATCCGTGGGGCGCACACGCTTTTGCAGGACTGCGGCAAAGCTGCGCAAGACTGCATCGCCGATCACATGACCGTAGGTGTCGTTGATGCGTTTGAAGTGATCGATATCCGCCAACAGAAGGGACAGCTTGCGTCCGTGCCGTTCAGCACGAGTGATCTCCTCCGCGAGGTATGTGTCCAGCTGCTTGCGATTGCTGAGATTGGTGAGGCCATCCGTGACCGCCATCCGGAAGATCACTTCGTGGTACTGAGCCTCTACGTCCGTGCCGGACAGGTACTTGAAAATCGTGTCACCGATCTTCACCAGGTCGCCGCCGTTCAAGCGACGCTCCTGCAGCAGGCGTCCTTCATCGTTGATGTAGGTGCCGTTGGTCGAATTGAGATCGACCACGAACAGCTCCTCGCCACGCTTGTCCAGCATGCTGTGCCGGCGCGAAACCGAGTCACTCGGCAGGACGACGTCGTTTTCACGACTGCGCCCGATGGTCAGAACGGAATTTTCCAGCAGAAATCGCTGGCCCAGATCTCCCGCCTTGGCGGCGTGAATGACAACCAGACACGCCTTTCCCTTGGCCGGCTGCACCGGCTTCGCGAAACGCGTTATACGCGTCTTGATGTCTTCATCTGCATCCACTGAGCGCTCCACGAAACGCGGCACCAGACCCCAGCCTTTGACAGAATCCTAGAGCCGAGCAAGCATCACGGCAACAACGAAAATTGTCGTCGCATTGTTGCGGAGTCAAAGCGCCCGTCCACGTGCGCCTGAACCAAGAGAGTGCGACAGCCACCGTACCCAGGGCGGAATGGGATCCGAGCATGGCCGACCGTCGCCCTTCCCTGACTACCCCGAAGGCATCGGGCATCAGAATGCCGCAAACAAGAGCCGCCTTCCTTTGGCAACAAGTACACAGGTAAACCCGCTCGGGTCGATGACGCGTCACTCCGCATCCGCGGACCGCTCGAACATGAGTGAGCACGGGCGAGCATTCACATAACGCTCAAACTGCATTCTGTTGAACTCGATTACGTTCAACACGCGCGCGTTAGCGTGCGTGCGCTACCGGCAACTTTTCTCGAATCAGATGGCTCGTGTCCGATTGTTATGACGCCGCAGCGAGATTGTGAACTGTGTCTGTATGCAAATCCGACACATCCCGGCAGCATGCCGCTACTTGTCGATGAGGGATCACCCATGCACTCGAACGAGCTCTCCTTCGAAATGGAATTGGACATACCTGCGCAAGAACTGGTGGAGCCCCGAACGGCCCCAACGGAGGCCATCGAGTTCGACGATCTGGATACCGTCCTGAATCCGGTCGTGCCCTCGGCGAACGAGTCAGAGGGCGATGTGGAAGTTGAACTGGAGCTCGATGCCTGCGACATCGACAACCTGCTCGGTGCCAGCGGAAAACTCAGCCTGTAATTTTTCTGAGCACCCCTCTTCCGTCACGGAAGAGGGGATGCCGCGGGCC
>JBEVDW010000396.1:0-4728 GCA_040513115.1 Steroidobacteraceae bacterium
TACTCCATGAACGAGACCCCGCAGCTGAGCCTGGAGTATCTATCTGTGCCGGTGGTCATGGCTGCCGCGCGCGCGCGCACCGAGTTGAATGACTTCGGCGATGAGGCGTTCGTTGAGGGTCTGTCGATATATCTTGAGGACTTGCGCGAGCGGTCGCGGCTCAGCCCGATGGGGATCGTCGCGCAATTTCACGACGTGGTACGAATGCTGTCAAACCGACTGATCTTCGAGCGCGACTTAAAGAAGTACTCGGAGATTCTGTTGGAGCGCATTGAGCGTCCCATCATCATCTTCGGACTGCCAAGAACGGGGACGTCGAAGCTGCAACGCATGATGTCCGCCGATGCTGGCGTTCAGCGCCTCGAGATGTGGCGTCTTCTGTTTCCGGCGCCCTTTCCGGGTGCGCAGGACGTCACTCCCGATCCGCGTATCGCTGCTGCCGAACAGATCGAAGCGCTGCTGACCGCTTCGCATCCAAACGTCATGGCGGGTCATCCAATGGAGACGCGAGAACCTGACGAAGAGTGGTTCTTGCTGGAAATGACGTTTGAGTCGACGCTGTCGTCGCAGAAGAACTATGCGCCGAAGCATCGCGACTGGGTGCAGCAGCGTCCTCAAAGTCGCGCTTACAGTTACATGCGCGATTTGCTGCGTTATTTGCAATGGCAAGACGGCGGCTCGCGCGGTCGTTCGTGGATCATGAAATCTCCGGCGCACATCGGGGAAGTTGAAACGCTTCTCGACACCTTTCCGGATGCGACACTGGTGCATTGCCATCGCGATCCTGCGCAAACGATTCCGTCATTGGCTGCCCTCGTAGAAGGCGCGCGGTCGATGTACTGCGACTACGTCGACGTGCTGGAGATCGGACATGAGATGAACCGCTATTGGAGCAAACAGGCACGAAGGAACCTTCATGCGCGAGAAAAGTTGGGCGAGCGGCAGATCGTTGACGTGTTCTATGAAGATATCCGTGATCATCCACTCGACGTCATTGCGGAAATCTTCAAACGCGCGGGCCGGGAGCTAACGCCTGCAGCGAAGTCTGCGTTTGAAACGTACGGGTCGAAGCGTCCCCAGAACCACTTTGGTCAGCACCGCTATGACATGACGCGCTATGGCCTAACGATCGAGTTGATTCACGACAGTTTCCGGCCGTACCTGGAGCGATTTCCACGGCTGATGTCGGCTTCGTGGAAATGAACAAGAGACGGTAAGGTAGAAGCCAATGAATTCAAAGGCTGACATCGAGTGCGTGCGGCGCGCCCATGAGGAGTGGAGGCGCTACGTCGAGCCATTCCTGTCCGTTGGCCCGTCTCTTGTCGCAGAAATGGCAGACGGGGATGATCCTTTGCTACGACACGAGCTCTACGCGCGGCTCATGGCAGCGGTGAGCCAGGCGAGCATGGGGCTCTTCCTCGGTGACGCCGATCATCCTGACTTCTGGCCCATCTTTGGCGGCGCGACGAATTTTGGCGCTCCGAACCCGGATGGCACTTATCTGCTGGCGCCGTTGGATGGGACCGGGACATATCGCTTATCCGGTTTTCGCGGCACTGTGGTGATGTCCGATTTTCAGTTCGGCGGTGGCTACTTCTATCCGCGCGCACAAGGCCCTGTAGCACCGAGTCTTGCGAACTATGACCTGGCTCAGATTGAAGTGGACGGCAACGGGCAGTTCGAAGTTCTACTGAGCGCCGAGCGCCCACAAGGTCATCAGGGGAACTGGTGGTATATGGATCCACACTCCACCCACGTGTTGGTTCGCCAATGGTCCTATGACTGGGTCAATGAAGTGGATGGCCGTTTCGCGATCGAGCGAATGGATCGTCCGGCCATTCGCCCACGCCCCTGTATCGAACAACTAAGTCGCGATCTCAGTCATATTTCGGCCTGGATGGAAAACACCGTGCGCACGTCGATGGCGATCGCCAATCGATATCTCGCTCAGGGCTTGGTCAATCTCGTAGCGGTCCGCGATCTCTCCGGAATCGGTGGTCTATCAAACAGCAAGCAGCTCTACGTCGAGGGTCAATTCGATCTGAACCCCGATGAAGCATTGATTTACACGACGAGCGTACCTGCTAAATGCAGGTACTGGGGTGTACAGCTCACGGACCTGTTGTCCTGGGGCGCCATCGACTACGTCAACCGGCAAAGCAGCTTGAACGGACACACCGCAGGCCTTGACACCGAGGGCCGGTTGCGCGCCGTCATCTCCATCATAGATCCGCAGGTACCGAACTGGCTGGATACCGGCGGATTGCAACGCGGAACCATCTTCGGACGCTGGACCCAGTGTGATAGCCAGCCCGTCCCGACGGTCGACAAGGTCAAGCTTGCTGACCTGCGGCGGCACCTTCCTCAAGACACTCCAGTGGTCACCGCGGAGGCCCGAGACGCACAGTTACGTCTGAGACGGAAAGGCGCGCAACTGCGCAGGCGCTGGTAATAACAGGCTCTGCAGCAAGTATCAAATACGGCGAGGAGAACCGCTTGAGCAAGATCGTCAGCCCGCGAAAGGGCATCGCCGCTGCACCGGCCTATGCACACATTGGCCTCTGCGTTTCAGACATCGAGCGATCGATGCGATTCTACAGCGAAGGACTTGGTTTCGTCGCAGGCGCTCGCATTGAGACCGGTAGTGAGCTCAGCCACTTCGTTGGTGTACCTAAGCCCATGACAATGCTGTCGCAGTTCATGAGCTTGGGCGGCTTGAACATCGAGTTGCTCGGCTTTCCACTGTCACGGATCACGCCGCGAGATCTCATTCCTCGCCCTATGAGTCGGGCAGGCGTCACCCATCTGTCGTTCTATGTCCATGACCCTGTCGCCACGGCAACGCAGCTTGTTGCGCTGGGTGGCACGCTGCACGAAGAGACCCGCGTCGATATCGACCATTTTGCTGGCACCGACGTCTCGGTATCAGCCGTGTTCTGCACGGATCCTGATGGCACACGCATCGAGCTGATGTGTTTTTCAGACAACTTTCCAGGCTTCACGGTGGCATAGCAAAGCCTATGATTCGAAACACAGAGAACTAGCCCATGACTACAGACGAAAACGTCTCCCGCACGCCGTACGACACGATGAAAGCTACCAGCCATATGGAATATCGCCGTCTTGGTAAATCGGGGTTGCGCGTTTCGGTCTTGAGCTTTGGTACCGCGACGTTCGGTGGCAGCAACGATTTCTTCAAGGCCTTTGGCGCTACGCAGGTCGATGCGGCGAGGCGCCTGATCGACATCTGTCTCGACCATGGCATCAATCTCTTCGACAGCGGCGATAACTATTCCGACGGCATGGCCGAGCAAATTTTGGGCGATGCCATCAAGGGCAAGCGCAATCGTCTGTTGATCTCGACCAAGATGACCTTGCCCACCGGCGCCGGTCCGAATGACTATGGCTCGTCTCGCCATCATCTGCCTCACGCCGTGGACAAGGCGCTAAAGCGACTCGGCACAGACCATATCGACCTTTTACAGCTGCACACACAGGACTCGAATACCCCGGTCGAAGAGACCTTGCATACGTTGGATCAGATCGTGCGATCCGGCAAGGTCAACTACATCGGCTGCTCCAACTTCGCCGGGTGGCACCTGATGAAGTCGCTAGCCACGTCGGACCGGTACGGCTATCCGCGCTACATCGCGCAGCAAGTCTACTACTCGTTGCTGAATCGCGACTACGAATGGGAGCTAATGCATCTTGGCCGCGAGGAAGGTGTGGGTGCTCTGGTCTGGAGTCCGCTCGCCTCAGGAAAGCTGAGCGGCAAAATTCGCCGCGATAAGCCGGCGCAACCGGGTACGCGCGTGCACGATTTGGCGGGACACGGCGCGGGCTTCGACGACGAACGACTGTTCCGTATCATCGATGTACTGGACGCCATCAGCAAGGAAACGGGCAAGACGGTGGCTCAGGTCGCATTGAATTGGTTGACGCGTACTTCCGGCGTGAGCTCTATCATCGTCGGTGCGCGTACTGAGCAGCAGCTCATCGACAATCTTGGTGCCGTCGGCTGGAAATTGACTGACGACCAGGCGGCGCGGATTGCGGAAGCGAGCACCACCGCGCCGTCATATCCCTTTTGGTTCCAGCGTGACTTCTCGATGATGAATGACGCAGGCTGGTGAGCATCGATCCCGCGGAGGGGCGGTGAATTGGGAACGGAAAACTCGCCTCAACTAGTAGTTCGAGTGGTACGACAGTGAGTATTTCAAGCAAGACGCAACTCGAGGACATCAAACGTAAAGGACTCTCTTACTCACTCCGCAATGCGCGTCGCAGTCCAGCGATGGAGTCCCGATAGAAAGGCTCAATGACAGCCGCGAAGTCCTTGACCGGGACCGAGAGTTGTTCAGCTCGCGTGACCCACGTGAGCTCAGTCGTGTGATTATCGATAGCACGCAAGGACATTTCACCCACGACACCCGTGGCTGGAAGGATGGTCGGATCTTGAAGGGCATACGCAAGGCGAAAAGCAAGTGGATCACAGTGCGTCAGTTTCTCGCGCGTCTCACCGCCGAGCGCACGTACGGTGCGCACTGATCCGATGCCGTCGCCTTCGAGCGAGCAGCTCTCCGCAGCCGGCATCCAGGTTCGCAAAGCGCCGAAGCCGGCAACTATGCCCCACACCTGTCCGATCGGTGCATTGATTGCCTCGGTCACTCGCACGATCTCCATCGGACTCACCCCCTTCGTTGCTGCAGCGATCCTTCTATCATGGAC
>JBEVDW010000397.1:0-5245 GCA_040513115.1 Steroidobacteraceae bacterium
TGGTGGCTACCCGGACGTAGATCCCCACTCGCTTGGTGCGGCCCATGTTCTGCGCTCCACGATGAATGGACACAGCATACCTCATGCCGTACGGAAAACACTTGTTATTGGTATGCGAAAAGCGACGCTTCTAAGCCACTGATTTGCACGGCCCTCGAAGGGTCGATTTCACAAGGGTTTTCGGTATGGGCACCGGTCATCGTCCGAGGGCTCCGAGAAGCGCCTCGACGCCTTATACCGTTAGCCTCGTTCGCCACCTCCCTTGCGCACGTGGCTCGAGACGCCGGAACGTCTAGGGGTAGGCGGACCTGCGTCTCGCTTTTGCCCTGTCGGTTGCGGGAGCTCGGTTCCTTCAAGCTTGCCGTGCAACTGCGGGTGCAGAGCGGTTGCAATGGATTGCTCCAGTACATCCGTCTACGAGCCCCGCAGCTGCGCGGCGACTGTTGGCGTGTTGGACATGTGCCGACCCCGGTCACGCGATGTGTGCATCAACCGCTTCGCTCGAAGCGGCCGCGCGGCCTTCGAATGAAGCAACGCCGGGATTCAGCAGGCTTGCGCTGAAGATCGCTCCCCAGGCGATGAACAACACCAACATCAGGATCTCGATAGCGGACGAACTTAGTGCCGATCTCATGACAATCTCCCTTGGTGGAACAATTTGAGAACGGCGCTATTCAATCCCTCGCCTGTGAGAGGGCGATCAATCCGAGCGTTAAATTGGCGTGAAAGGGGACGCCATGATGCGCAACGTGGATCTAACTGACACGCACGAACACCTAGCGCGGCCGAAGTGGAGGGAGCACATGAAAGGAGCGCGCTCGAGCATCAATCGTCGAGCGCTCGATTCGATGGCTTCAGTGACAGTCCGAGATGCGCGGGAGCGCACCGTGCGCACGATCGGTGTCTGGTCGGAACGGGTAGAGATTCGATTAGCACCTCGACTATCCGCCTTCGCCGGAATGCGATGGTTTCGTTTCGACTTGACCGAAGGCGGCGGTCATGAAGACCTTCAGGACGAGGTGTTTGTTGGCGTGGGTTATCGCCGTTGATGATCGGCATAAACGATGGACGGCGGGCAGCTCTGGGCGGAGCGCGCAGGCTTAGCGTGATCAGGGTCGCATCACGATGGTGATCGCTACAGCTCAAGACGGAAGAACTTGCTGACGCCAGCGCCCCACCGCCGAATCTTGCGGCGCTGTTCCACGGGCCGCACGCCACAACTCCGCGATGGCCGAAAAAAAGCTGACGCGGCAAGTCGCGTGGTAAGGTGAATCGGCAGGAAGTGCTTCGATGAGACGACGATGCGCCTTGCCTAGATTGTGATATGGCAACGTGGGCAGCAGATGATGCAACGCGTGGTAGCGCAGCCCTACGGGAAACAGCACGATAGTCAACCAGGTCTGACCCACCATGTTGATTGAATCGCTGAACTGATCCACGTGACTCATGCGATCTCCGCGGTTCCCGTAGCGATGCGCGGCGAGAGTGCGAATCGAATTGAGGGTCAGCGCGGCACAGAGGAGCAGATACGCCTTCAGCAGGTGGGTCCCCGAGATGACGCCGACCAAAAGCAGCGCCGCGATTGCCGCCAGATATGCGAAGCACAACACCTCAACTAACGTTCAGATGCGCCTGCTCGTCTTGTGAGAAACGCTTGCGGTAATACGGGTTCGAGACTCCAGCACTGGCGGCAGTCAAGACCCACTCGCGCAAACCGCGATGCAGCCAAGAGATCGGCCCGAGCACCCCGAAGCGGATCGCTGCCAATAGTGGCAACAGCGGCGCCTGACTCAGGTACTTCACGGTTTCGCTCACCGGTGCCGCAGCTAACGGCAGGTATTCTCCGTCCGCCGGTGTAGCGAAGGAGCGCGCACTGTGATGATCGAGGTGATTGCGATAGAAAACCCAAGGCATCAGCAGCGGAATGCCCATCAATGCGTTCCACAAACGACGAAACCACAACATTTCGCGGCGTGGGAAATGAATGATCTCGTGGATGAAAGTTCCCGCTCGGAAAAAGAGGATGCTCGCGCCTGCAAAAGCCGAAAAGTTTCAACAGGGGTGCAGCACGGTCCAGTGTCTGCAAAGCAGCAAATCGGATTGTGCTGGCACTCGGAAAAAAGCCTTCGCAACTTCCGCCCTTGTAAAGACGTTTGGCACGAGGCGAAGGCAATACAGGTGGTGTACATGAACATGAAAAGGTCTATCACAGCGCTGCTCGTGGCGCTCTGCGCGATCGGTCTGAGTGCTTGCGATGTGGACAAGACGCAAGAGGGCGAAGCGCCCAAAGTCGAGGTTGAAGGGGGACAGCTGCCTAAGTACGACGTTGACGGTCCCGATGTGGATGTGAAAAGCGAGGAGAAGCAGGTGACGGTGCCTGACGTGGATGTCGACGTGAAGAAGGAAGAGAAGACCATCACCGTACCCCACGTGGATGTGAAGCCCGCACCGGCAGACTAATGGCGTAGCACGAGAGAGCGGTGTAACTGCTGGCTTGGGTAAAGGCGTGCAAGCTCGTAGGAGCCACTGCACGCCTTCACCGGGTGAATGCGCGATTTGGGAGCTAAGGAGCACAAGCGCGGCACTGGACGACCATCCTTGCCGCGCGATCAGTTCATGGTTGAAACCATACTCATCGCAATCGGCGCTTTCATGATTGCAGCAACATTGCTGCCGCTGACCGATCTTGACGATTGGTGGGTGCGAGTCTTTGACTTTCCGCGTCTGCAAATCACGTTTCTGCTCGCCGTTGCCCTGGTAGCGTACACGCTGGTGCGGGATGCATCGACCGCGTGGGAATACGGTTTTCTTGCCGCATTGGGCGGATGTCTCGCGTACCAGAGTTATCGCATGTATCCGTATACGCGCTTGTCGAGGCAGCAAGTGCAGCCGAGTTGCCGAAGTGA
The DNA here is from genome assembly GCA_040513115.1 of Steroidobacteraceae bacterium. Lineage (GTDB taxonomy): Bacteria > Pseudomonadota > Gammaproteobacteria > Steroidobacterales > Steroidobacteraceae > DATELY01. The sequence continues at coordinate 2,907 of JBEVDW010000397.1, forward strand.
CGGCAACGCGATTTTCAGTTTGCTGTTTGCGAACGTGCTGATGACCAATCGCAATGCGCAGGCCTTGGTGCAGCTCGTCGAGCAGCACGATCCCGATATTTTCTTGGCAGTCGAGTGCGATTCATGGTGGGCCGAGCGGCTGTCTGGTCTCCAAGAATCGCACCCTTTCACGGTACTGCAGCCGCAGGAGAACACGTACGGGATGCTGTTGTACTCACGTCTAGAACTGCGTGACGCAAGCGTGAGATTCCTGATTCAGGACGACATCCCGTCCATACATGCCTGTCTGCGGCTGAAATCGGGAGATGAGGTGGAGCTGCGTTGCCTGCATCCGCGACCGCCCGTACCAAACGAGAATCCGCGCTCGACGGAACGCGATGCTGAGCTGCTCATGGTCGGACGCGAAATGAAACAGAAGCATCTGCCCGGCGTAGTGCTCGGCGATCTGAACGACGTCGCCTGGTCGAGGACTAACGACCTGTTTCGCGCTATCAGCGGCATGCTGGATCCCCGCATCGGGCGCGGCTTCTATCACACCTTCAACGCGAAATGGCCGCTGATCCGATTTCCGCTGGATCACTTCTTTCATACGAGACACTTCCGCTTGGTGGACTTTCGGCGACTGTCCAAATTTGGATCAGATCACTTTCCGGTGTACATCAAATTGAGCTTCGAGCCGGATGCTGAAACGAAACAGGAACACATCCATGCCTCTCCGGAAGACAAGCAGGCAGCGGAGGAAAAGATACAAGAAGCGCGACATTAAAGGGCTTGGGTGCCTGAACCGGAGGACAGCGTCGTCTTCGTAGTGCCGCCCGGGTTAGCCGCATGCCATACAGAAATGAAGACGCGATCGGCGCTGACGCAGGCTCTTTGGTGCGGCTTAGCCGTTTCACGGCCATCGGATTAGCTCGTGAGCGCCAGCATAGCGATCAGTTCAACCGCGAGGAGACCCTCCAATCGAGCGCGATCCAGCGCGTCAGCAACTGACGGGCTGCGTTCTCGAATTTCACCCGATAGCCACCACGCCGGCACCCCTGTGCTTTCAAGGGCAACCCTCAGATCACAGCGGCCGGACAAGCCCGGGCATATAGCCCCCGACTACTCGTCCCCGTTCGCCCGGGGCATCCACAGGTTCTTCAGTGCCCGCTGTTGAGGGCCGTGCCTCCGCATTCGTGAGCTTCAGGCGTAATTGCAGGCAATCTTCACCCACGCTTCATGCATCAACGGTAGTACGGCAACCGTGCGAGCGGTCGCATCTGCTACTGGCGGGGCGGTAGTTACGGAGAGTGGCGGCGTTTCGACCGGTTGTGATGCGCGCCAGGCGACGCCGGCAAACAGTACTCCCGCCGCGACCAGCGTAACCGCGATGTGCGGCCTGTACCGCCACCACCACGGCGTACAGGACTTGCGCGGAGTGCTGGGGTACCGGGCGCCGCGATGACGCGCGTTACTGCGAGATCGTCGAGGGCGCGGGGCTCGACCAGTGATGGCACGATTGCGGCCGCCTCATGGCGGACAACCTCGACCACGAGGTGATAGCCGCGACCGCGCATGCTGGCGATGTAACGCGGCGCATTCGGATTTTCGTGGAGTGCCGCGCGCAGCAGCTTGACGCGCTGGACGACGGTCTCGGTGCTGACCACAAGCCCGGGCCAGACCTGCGCCATTAGCGCTTCATTCGCCGGCTATCACGATGGAATCGAGTCCTGTCGTAAAGCCCAGCGGCCGGTATGCCCGGGTCACTCCGGACGCGCGAGCATCCGGGTCTGGCCGATGTGCCAGACGGAGCGAATCGAGTTTGTCGTTTGACACTTTCTCACGAGGTTCTGGACCGATGTCCGTCCTAGGTACGCCCTGAAATCGCGGTAGGCATCGCTCATTCCGCGTGCCGGCTATCACGATGGATGGAATCGGCTACCGTGGGAACTCACCTGATGCGATCGCGTTTTTTGGGTCATCGACGATGTGAGAGAGAACTGTCTATGCCGCCCGAGTCGCAGGCTCCCGCCAAGAGACGAACATGTGCCGCGGCCTGGACCGCTGAAGCAGATCTTCACCTGAAAGCGATGATTGAGAAGAATACGCCGACGCGTCTCATCGCTATGAAGCTCAGGCGCACTGTCCATGCTGTGCGACAGCGCGCCCGCGTCCTCGGCCTATCGCAAAAACGGACGACGGATCACAGTACGGATCAATGCAAAAGCAGGTCCTGCGGCAGTTCAGAGTCAAGTCCTGGATAGCCTTCGCTGCAGTACCGATCAGTAACGCGGCCAAAGCGTCGGCAGTCTGTCTACCGTATGCCAGTCGCGCGAGCGGTCGCGGTGCCTGTTCAAACT
>JBEVDW010000398.1:0-6543 GCA_040513115.1 Steroidobacteraceae bacterium
TGGGAGATGGCGACGCTTGGCGATCCCTTCGTCGATCTGGCTCACCATTTGCGCGCATGGTGGGATTTGCCCGATGCAAACGGCGCGGCAACCACGTTGCGGGGACAGAATATCGATGCACTTGGGATTCCGACGATGCAGCAGTACATCGAGCACTACTGCGCACGTCGCGGCCTTGCGGTGCCGGACATGCGCTTTTATCTCGCGTATGCGCAGTATCGTTATGCCGCGATGATCCAGGGCATCTTGAAGCGCGTGCAGAGCGGTACGATCTCGACGCGCTCCGTGCTGCACCGGCAGGAGCGCGTGATCGAGATCGCGCGGCTATCGCGACAGACGTTGGAAGCTGGCGCCCCACTGTGATGCGCGTGTCATTGCGAAACGGCGCGACTGTCGATCAGTGCCGCGATCTCAGCTTCGCTGAAGCCGCTGTCCTTCAGCACCTGACGCGAGGTGTCGATGTTGGCGGAGGCTGCCCGCCGCATCTCGCTGACGGTTCTGCTGAATCGCGGCGCCGGCGCGGGTTGCACACCACTTCCGACTTTGACGAGCGTGTTGCGGGCGCTGATGTGCCTGTGGCTCGATGCTTCGCCCAGCGTGAGCACTGGCGCAAAGCAGATGTCCGTGCCTTCGAGGACAGCGCACCATTCATCACGCGTGCGCTCAGCGAAGCGAGCGGCGAGGAGCTCGCGCATCTTGGGCCAGTTCGCGCGGTCTTCGCGATGCTGGAAGACCTCGTCTTTCAAATCGAGCAGCTTGACCAGCAGGGCATAGAACTGCGGCTCGAGCGATGCGATGGAAATGAATTTGCCGTCCTTGCAGCGATACGGACCGTAGTACGGTGCGCCGCCATCGACGGCATTGCTCTGACGTTCATCGCGCCACTGACCGCTCGCCAACATTGTGTAGAACGGCGCCATGAGCAGTGCAGCACCGTCGCACATTGCCGCATCGATCACCTGGCCTTTACCCGTGCGAATGCTTTCCACCAGCGCGGCGCAGACGCCGAATGCGAGCAACATGCCGCCGCCACCATAGTCGCCGACGAGGTTCAACGGCGGCACCGGCTCGCTCTTCGGACCGATCGCATGCAGTGCGCCCGTGAGCGCGATGTAGTTGATGTCGTGGCCAGCGGCCAGCGCGAGCGGGCCCGTTTGACCCCAACCCGTCATGCGTCCGTACACGAGCTTCGCATTGCGCTGCAGACAGACATCGGGTCCCAGCCCAAGCTTCTCCATCGTGCCGGGACGGAAGCCTTCGATCAGGACGTCGGCGCGCTCGATCATGCGCAACACGGCTTCAATGGCTTCGGGCTTCTTGAGATCGAGCGCGATCTGTCGTCGTCCGCGACCGATGGCATCTTCGGCTCCGGCTCGCAAGCTGCTCAGCTCTTTGCCACGCGGCCGAGTGATCGTGATCACATCGGCGCCCGCATCCGCAAGCATCATGCCGCAGAAGGGCGCGGGACCCAGGCCTTCGATCTCGATGACTTTGATACCGTGCAGTGGGCCGGGCATGAGGGGATCTCGTGTTGGAAAGTGCACGGCATGGTACTGAAAGCTGCCAGCGTAGTGTCATGAAGCTCCACATCTTGGCGCGCGGTTTGCGATTTCCCGAAGGCCCGGTATGGATGCCCGATGGCTCCGTGCTGGTGAGCGAGATCGCCGGCGGCACCATTCAACGCTGTCGTGCGGATGGTTCGAAGGAACGCGTTGCGACATTGGGCGGTGGACCCAACGGCGCTGCAATCGGTCCCGATGGCGCGCTCTATGTGTGCAACAACGGCGGTTTGGAATACACCGAGATCCCGAGTCGCGGTTGGATGCTGCCTGGTGAGCAGCCGCAGGATTATCGCGGCGGCAGCGTTCAGCGCGTCGATCTCAGCACGGGCGATGTGCAGGTGTTGTACGAGCAGTGCGACGGTGTGCAACTCAAAGGCCCCAACGATCTCGTCTTCGATACCCACGGCGGCTTCTGGTTCACGGATCACGGTAAGCTGCGTCCGCGCGATCGCGATCGTGGCGCGGTGTACTACGCATCGATCGATGGTCGTTCGATTCGCGAGGTGCTCTTGCCGCTCGATGGTCCGAATGGCATTGCATTGTCACCCGATGGGAAGCGGCTCTATGTCGTCGAGTCGTTCACCGCCCGTGTGTGGGCTTGGGATGTGCTGGAGCCGGGTATGCTCGCGGTCAAACCTCGCGCACGCGTGCTCGGCGGTCACCTCATGGTGGGCCTCGGCGGATATCACCTGTTCGACTCGATGGCCGTGGATCGCGAAGGCAATCTGTGTGTGGCCACACTCGGCGATCGCTGTGGCATCACCGTGATCAGTCCCGACGGACGCACGCATCGACACATCGATCTGCCCGGCCCCATGCCTACGAACATTTGTTTTGACGCAGAGATGACGACGGCCTACGCAACCTTGTCTCCGCAGGGAGAGCTCGCGTCGTGGGCATGGTCGCCGACGATTTCTCCGGACCCGAACGCATGAAAGACACAGCCCTGGATGAACCTGCGATTTTGGCGGTTGCGAATCTGTATCACCGCTTCCTCATCGGCCTCTTGCTGGCACTTGCGAGCCGCGCCGGCGTCGAGCGTGGCACGGAGGTGGTATTTCGCTCCTTCCGCTTGCAGCAGAAGGAGAAGTTTCTCCCAGGCTTGAAGAAGCTCGGTCTCGACAAACTGCCGCCTGCCGTCGCCTGTGCGCAGTATCACTATCTGTCGAATGCGCTCGGGGGCGCGAAGGTGGAATGGATTCCCGAGAGCGATCGCAAGTCCTGGGTGCGCTACATGCCACCGCGCTGGATCTTCGACGGTCCCGCGTTGTGCGGCATCCCCACCGAGTTCAGCCGCGCGATGTTCCGTGGCTGGCATGCGAACAACGGTGTCGTGCTCGGTAACCTCCGGCTCGGATTCGTGTGCACGTCGCAGACGACCGATGGCGGACCGGGCGCGATTGGCTATTACATCGAAGCAGATCGCGAGCTGGCACCGGACGAGCGCTTGCGCTTTTCGCCCGGCGAACGTCCACCCGGTCCGGCAGGTGTGTTGCCCACAGTGCAATGGAGCGCTGAACATCTCTTGAAGGTGCGACGCAACTATTGCATGGAGTATGTGCGATGCATGATCTCGGCCATGTGTGAAGTGCTCGGTCCGGCCGAGGCGGGTGCGATTGGACGCATCGCCGCAAAGCAGATCGGCATGCAACTGCACGATGCCGTGTGCGATGAGCTGGGTCAGCCGCGCGATCCCGGCAACGAAACCGAATCGTTTGCACAACTGCTCGCACGGTTGTTTCGGGCTCAGAGCGACGCAGCGACGATCGAGGCTCAGAGCGACGGCAGCGTGCACGTTCGCACGGCAAGCTGGCGCTTCGCTTCCGGTTTGAAACTGCCGCCGGAGGGCTACGAAGCCTGGAACGGTTTGTGGGAAGGCATGGCCGCCGTGCACGGCACGAACAATGGCGTGATGCTCAAGACGATCCGCCGTGCGGATCTCGGCGATAGCGATTACGTTTGGCATCTGCGCGCCGTGCCATTCGGGAACTGACACGGCTGCGACGTAGAGGGGCAGCAATGACTCAACAGCAACTCGCACACATCGACGGCGCACCGCTGACGCGCCAGGAAGATCTCGTCTGGATCGGCGACGTGCCGACGCTTGGTGCACAGCGTTATCCGGATCGCCTTGCGATCATCCATCCCGATCGTAACGTGCAGACGACGTATCGCGAGCTCGACCAGTGCGCCGATGCGTTCGTCGCATTGATGCAGGCGCACGGGATCAAGAAGGGCGATCGCGTCGCCTATCTCGGGCGCAACAGCGACGTGTTCGTACCGGTGTTCTACGGTGCCATTCGCCACGCCGCCGTACTCGTGCCGCTCAATTGGCGCCTCACCGCGCCCGAGCTGGAATTCCAGCTGGCGGACTCGCGCGCGGCGCTAGTGATTTGCGATGCCGATTTCCGTACGACGCTGTCGCACGCGATTGACAAGCTCGAGCCCAAGCCCGTCGTGATCCAGACGGAGGCTGCGGCGGATGGGCAGGATCTGCGCACGTTGCTGACGAAACAAGTACCGCGCAGCCCCGTTCCACACGATCCCGATCAAACTCTCCTGCAGCTCTATACGAGTGGCACGACCGGCCGTCCGAAGGGCGTGCTCGTTTCACACCTCGCCTTCTCGATGTCGCGCCATGCCGAACGGGGGTGCTCGGACTTCGATCACTACGGTGAAGGTGTGATGAGCCTGTCCGCCATGCCCAATTTCCACATCGGCGGGTTGTCGTGGGTGATGATGGGTTTGGTGCGGTTCGGCACCGTCGTGCTCACGGCCGATGCGACTGCAGGCAACCTCCTGCGCTTGATGCAATCGTTCAACGTCGAGCACAGCTTCATCGTGCCGACGGTGCTGCGCGACATTGTCGAAACCTTGAAAAGCTCGGGCGTCACGGCGCCGCCCATCAAGGGCATCTTCTATGGCGGCATGCCGATGAGCGAAAGCTTGTTGCGTGAGTGCCTGGGCTTGTTCGGCAACTGCAAGTTCGTGCAGTTCTTCGGCATGACCGAAATTGCGGGTGCCTGCACAAGTCTTGCACCAGCGGATCACGATCTATCGCGACCGCAGTTGCTGAAGTCAGTCGGTAAACCGTATCCCGGCGCGGCGTTGGAGATTCGCGCTCCCGATCGAAGCGTCTTGCAGCTGCAGCAGCACGGCGAGATCTGGATCAAATCGCCGTCGATGATGCAGGGCTACTGGCAGCAGCCGGACAAGACGAAAGAAGCGGTGGTCGACGGCTGGTATGCGAGCGGCGATGGCGGCTATCTCGATGCGCAGGGCTATCTGTTTCTCACGGACCGCATCAAGGACATGATCGTGAGCGGTGGCGAAAACGTGTACCCGGTCGAAGTGGAAGAGGCGTTGCGACAGCATCCGGCGGTGCTGGATGCTGCTGTTGTCGGTGCGCCGCACGAGCGATGGGGTGAGATGGTGATTGCAGTGTTGGAGTTGCGGCCCAGCAAGCACGTGACTGAGGACGAGCTGCGCGGTTTCGCGCGTGAGCGCATCGCGGGTTACAAGTGCCCGAAGCTGTTCAAGTTCATGCCGACGTTGCCGCGCACCAGCTCGGGCAAGGTGAAGAGAGCGGATTTGCGGACGATGGCGCAGGACTGGGTCAAGGTGAAGTAGTGGCCGCGGATCCGCGCGCCAGGCACTTTCGATACCGCTGATCCACCCGCTGCGCGAACCAATCCGTCGTCAGCTCGCGGGTGATCTTCACGCTCTCCAAGCGAATTCGCGGCACGAGCGCTCGCGGCACCGCGCTACCCTGCACTTCATCCGCGAGCTCGAACACGCGTCGATAGAGCTTGGAGTTCTCGAACGCCTCGTCCTTCCCGCGTTCGAGATCACGGTGGATTTGCTCATCATTCATTTCCAGACGACTGACCAGCGTCCGCACCGTTTGCTCTGTCTTGCTCGGTTCGTCATCGCGACCATACAGAATGAGATCGCCGTCCAGCGCGAGCTTCGTTTTAGATGCGATCGTTACCGCGTTCTGAAAGGCTGCATTGCGGCTCGCATAATGACCCGCGTTGAAATCAGCGAACCGATACAACATGCGGTCGTAAGCCACGGGATAGTCCAGCAGGTGCGCAATGCCGAAGTACAAGCCGCCACGACGGGTGAACACCTCGTGTCGGATGTCGGGCGAGTCCGAGTACGGATACTTGTGAGTGTCGGCATGCTCATGCGCGAACGCGATGCTCACCTGCATCGGCCCGCCGGTGCGCACCGGATTCAGACTGCCGAACAGGCGCTGGCCCAGCGGAACCATGCCGATGAAGTCCTCGAAGATGAGGCTGAGCTCGCGCTCGGTCTTCACTTTGCTCAACCGTTCGCTGTAGCTCTGACCGTTGGGTGACGGCAGCGCCAGCGCACCGCTGACGAGCAGTTTGGGAATGCCGAAGCGAGCGGCGCGACCGTCGATCTCGCGGCGCGCCATCGCCGGCAGACCCGAGACGGCGGGGTCGACCTGGAAGGTGGATTCCTGCTCGGTGACCGCGAGCACCGCACAGATGTTCTGGGCGGTGGGCTTGATCTCCAGGGCATCGAAGGCGGCAAAGATGTCGTCGGCCCACCCCTGCGCATCCGCGACCTTGGCAGGCATGAGGGTCACGATCGCATGACGGGCCCGATCGGGATCGACCTCGACGCGTTCGGACGGGCTCACGCAACCGGCCAGTCCGAGGAGAACTGCGGCAATTCCCGCGAAAAGCCGGAGGAATCCAGGAACGTGGGTTGAAGCAGGCAGTCGCAATCCCATTGTGGGTCGGGTTCCCGGATTCTCTCGAGATGGCCAGCTTTCGTGGGTTTGCCCCCACCCTAACCCTCCCCCGCTTTGCAGGGGAGGGAATCAGAGCCGTAGTGGATCGCCAGCGGTTCAGGTCCCTCCCGGCATCGTTAGGGTGGTGCCAACTCCGCCACCGGAACCGCCCTTGTGCGCACCACGGCCCACAAAGGCCGAAGAACCCGCACGGTT
>JBEVDW010000399.1:0-7462 GCA_040513115.1 Steroidobacteraceae bacterium
ATTCGGCCGGCGATCGTGAGTGCCGCGGTCAGGCCGAGCGCGACGTTCGCGGTCGGATACCCGAACTGGGCGAGCGAAGCGTCGATCGAACCCTTCGCTGCGCTCAGATGTCCACGAGCGAACTCGAGCTCAGCACTCGTTCTGGTGAGATCGGCCAACCGATCTTTGTTCGCGACTGGATTTTCCTTCCAGGTACGGCTCACTTCGTCGAGCAGTCTCGCGGACTCATCGTACCGCCCGGAGAGCATCAGAGCCCGGGCGAGGTGATAGTCCGCACTGAGCGCCCACAGCCGATTGCCGGCGGCATGCAGCTGCGCACGCGCCGCGCGCAGACGCTGGACCGATTCGTCCGTTCGCTGCAGTCGATTCAGAATGATGCTGTATGACACGGCCTGATCCGGCATCGAAGGCTTGTCTTCATTCAGCTGCTGGGCGCGCAGCATGGCGTCCATGCCGGCCGCTTCGGCGCGCTTGACCTCGCCCAGCCGCAACAGGATCGACGCACGATTCATCGCGACCCGAACGCGACCCAACGTTCCGCTACGGCCATTGCGGTCGAGCGCAGCTGCGGTCTGCTCGTTGATCTGAAGGGCTTCGCGGAACCGACTCGTCCTGAAATAGATGCCGCCGAGATCGGTGAGCACTCCGTGATAGGGGAGACCTCTCGTCGTCTGTGTCTCCTCGAGCAGTCGCTGAGCTGCTCGCAGATGGCTGATCGCCGCGTCCGTGTCCTGGCGCGCATCTGCGATCTCGGCTTCCGCGCGAAAGCAGTCCACTTTCGTGACCACATCTGCACCAGACGCACGCGTGAGGGCAGCCCGGGCAGTCTGCATATGCTGCCCGGCCGAGTCGTAACGGCCGGCATCGGTCTCCGTTCTCACGATCGTGCATTCGACATCCGCCAATAGATCGGCGTCGTTCTGCGCGTGTGCGATGGCCAATGCGCGCTCGAGCACCTGCGACTGCTTTTGCGAGTCGCCAAGATCCATGTAGCGCCTGGCCATTTGCAGCAGCATTCGTCCGACGAACTGGGGATCGCTGCCGTACCTGCGCTCGAGCAGCTGGACGCCTCGGTCGACGAGCTCTACCAAGGTCAACGGTTTGCCGCCCGCGCCAACCTCTTCGAGCATCAAGCTCATGAACTCGCTGGAGGCTTCCGCGCGCTGCGCCTGATAACGCGCCAGGTCCCGTTGGCGCGCACTTTCTCGCGCTTGGGCTGTTGCTACGGCCCGCTGCCGTCGCGCTTCAATCGCCTGCCACGTCGTGCCAGCGACGCCAGCGACCAGCAGCAGCACGATCAGCGACACGGTCGCGACGCCCACGCGATGGCGGCGGACGAATTTGCCAACGCGGTACATGCGCGAGTCGGCACGCGCGGTCACCGGCTCGTGAAGGAGATAGTGCTGCAGGTCGCGAGCGAAGGCATCCGCGGTGACGTAGCGTTCGGCGGCTGACTTCTCGAGCGCCTTACAAACGATGTTGTCGAGATCGCCGCGCAAGGCACGCGAGAGTTGCACGGGCGACAGGCCGCGCTTGTGTGCCAGATCCGGATCCGCTTTGAGAGCCGCGTCGCTCGGCCGCGCAGCCTCCGCCTCGACGAGCGCCTGAAGCTGCTCGAGCGCCGAGCCGGTCGCGCTAGCGGTGGGATGTCTGCGGACCAGCAGGACGTAGAGCAGCACCCCCAGTGCATAGACATCGGTTGCTGTGGTGACCTCTGCATGCGCCAACTGCTCGGGCGCCGCGTACTCGGGCGTCATCGCGGCTGCACCGAACCGGGTCAATTCGCTCGGTTGGCTCGCTCGTTCATCGCCCTCCAACAGCTTAGCGATGCCGAAATCCAGCAGCTTCACGTTCCCATCCTTCGAGACGAGGATGTTCGAAGGCTTCAGGTCGCGATGCAGAATCAGGCGGCCATGGGCATGCGAAACGGCAGCGAGCACCTGTAGGAAAAGTCGCACGCGGGCCTCAATGCCGAGCCCCTGCAGGTCGCACCACCGATCGATGGGCTCGCCTTCGACATATTCGAGAACGAGGTAGGGCTGACCGGCAGTGACACCGGCATCGATCAGATGGGTGATGTTTGGATGCGCCAGCTTCGCCAGCGCGTTGGCCTCGTGGCGCAGGCGTTCGGCACCATTGCGGCCAAGCGCTGCGAGGTTCAAAAGCTTGACTGCAACCTCACGCTCGTAACGCCCGTCACTACGTCGAGCCAGCCATACGCTCCCCATCCCGCCCTGGCCCAGCGGACGGATCAGCGTGTAGCCGCCGACATTTTTACCCGCGAGATCTCCCAGCCCGAGCGGATCAACCGCGCTGCCCTCTAGAAACTGCTCCAGCTCGACAGCCGCCTGACGCGCGAGCAGTTCCGCCACCTGCTCACTCAATGCGGGATCCTTTATCCGAACCTGCGCGAGCCTGGCAGCTCGACGAGCATCGTCCGCGTCGAGCAGCTCATCGAGCAGGGCGCTGACGGCCTGCCAGTTCGCGTCGGTGATGTTGGCCACGGGTGCTGTTAGCGTTCGACGGCGGGGATGTCTCTCACTCGGATGATAGGATAGCCACATTCAGGAGGCGGCACCTTTGTCTGACCTGCAACTCGCGCCACTCATCACTGCGGCAGACACCGGGGATGCCGCCGCTCGCCAGCAGTTGTTTGCGTCCTTGTACAACGAGCTCCATAGCATCGCTCGACGAGAGCTGCGTCGGGGTGGCGCTGCGTTGACGCTCGGTGCGACGACGCTGTTGCACGAGGCGTACCTCAACCTGCGTGATCGCGAAGGCGCGCTGTTCCCCGATCGAGCACGGTTCCTGGCGTATGCCTCGCGCGCGATGCGCGGACTGATCATCGACTACGTTCGTAGCCGGCAAGCGTTGAAGCGCGGCGCCGCGTTCGAGATCACCGCGCTTCCCACCGAGTTACCCGAGCAAGCAGCCGAGCTCGACGCCTTGCAACAACTCAGCGATGCCATCGATCATCTCGCCGTGCTGGAGCCACGGTTGGCGCAGGTCGTCGATCTGAAATATTTCAGCGGTTTTTCACTCACCGACATCGCCGCGATGTGGGGTGTGTCGGAGCGCACGGTGCAGCGTGATTGGGAGAAGGCGCGGCTGTTCCTGCATCAGGCGCTGACGAATCTGGACTCAGTGGACGAGCGCTCGCGCTGAATCGATGTTGCCTCATCGTGCTCGCCGCTTCCGGCAGAAGCGAAGCAAGCACGTCATCCGAAGCACATATGCCCTTTAGTACATGCGGTTCGAGTGTCGTCTTTCCCGGGCTGTTTCCGATTAGTTGGTTAGAACGGAACGTGCTTAGGCGCACGGTTCGTCAGCTCTGCCACCAACTATCCGGAGACGTATATGAAAACCTTGCCGACCAGAATTCTTCATCGATCCATCGGTCTTCTGCCCGGGGCCGTAGCGATTGCTGTCGTGTCCTTGGGTGCCTCTTTGGGCTCCGTCGCGCACGCCTATGACCTGAAGGGATACTCGCCTGCGCAATGTCGCAACTACGGCGGCTTCACCAATCCCGGCGTGTACTACTATCACAACGGCGTGCAGAACACGTCCGCTGACACGGCGATGGTCGTCTGCCCGGCCATCATGGACTCAGAGGCAGGCGCGCCGTCGATCGGTCTGAACGTGTACTTCAGGAAGAGCACCGCTACGCCCGCGCTGTACTGCTACATCTTCAGTGTGAACCTGGCGAACTCGAGTTACCGTTGGACCTACAACTCGGACTCGACGAGCGTCGGCGTTGCGGGCCTCTACAACGTCGGCATCCCGAGCTTCCGTTACGGCAGCAACTCAGCCGTTTGCGCATTGCCCCCCCGCTCGGAGTTGCTCCACTACTACGCTGGAGAAACCTGAGCCGATCGATCTGGAAGGCGCCGCCGCGGTGGCGCCTTCCGCATGCGACTCAATCGTCTTGACCTCAGCACATCACTGCATTGCAAGGTGTCATCATGCATCGAACTCTCTGGGTAACGCTCGGGGTGGCCACTGTTCTCGCCGGTCCCGTTGCCATCGTCCTGAACCATCACATCCAATCGCAAGATCGGCCCGCGGCTCCCGTGGTTGTGGCCGAGGACCACTCACAGCAACTGAAACTCACCCAGCTTGAAGCCGAGCTCGCGGCATTGAAGATGCGCTCGGTGTCTGCTACGGGCCGTGACCGTGAAGATATGGAGGCGAAGTTGAATGCGCTGAGACAGGAAATGAGCGCATTGGGCAAGACGCCAACGGACGCCACACGCAGCGAGCCGCGTAACCTTGCAGAAGCGATGGCCGCCGAAGAAGAGGAAACGCGTCAGTTGGCGCAACATTTCGAGGCTACGCTGGCCAGTGAGGCAGCCGATCCGAGCTGGTCGGCCGCCGCGGCACAGGAGATCTCGCGCACGCTTTCCGATGGAGCTCTGGAGCACACGAAAGTAGGTGAGGTGCGCTGTGGCACGAATCTGTGCCGCATCGAAGCGAGCCATGACAACGTCCAAGCCGAGCAGGGCTTCGTATTGCAACTCGGCCAGCTCGAGTCTTTCCGTCAATCAGAAGGATTCGGTCAACGAGTGGAGCGGAGTGACGGCAGCGTGGCGACGACGCTGTTCGTCAGTCGGTCGGGACATCGCCTGCCGAATCCCGCTGCTTCGGAGGGTTCTCAGTCCTAGTTGGCGCAAGAATCGGATCAACGTGGCCTCGGTTGCCGGCGATGCCGCAACCGGGGCTACGTGTTCTGCTTTCCAATGAGCACGCGTCAGCGTCAGAGAGTGACTGCAGCAAAGCTCACTGCCTCAGGGAGGCTGAACCTGCGAATCCGACGGGTCAAGCAACTTCCATCGATGGGCTGAAGGGGTCGGATTCGAACTCGTACAACGGCATCAGCTACACAGTGCAGCGAGGTGCTCCAGATCGAGCTCAGTATGACCCACCGCACGGTTTTCCGGGGTTCTCGAACAGCTCTGCGGTGAAGGTGCGGTGTACGTGAGTGGCCAGCCGTACCCGCCGCTCAACAATTCGGGATTTGTGTCGACGTATGCCAAATCTCATCCGGAGCTGCCGGATGGAGCCATGCGGTGTTACACGCCGGACCAGGTGCCTGTCACGACGGCTCTCGTCCGGGAGTTCGTCGTCTGCGATCGCTGGTTCTCATCCATGCCGGGGCCAACGGAGCCCAACCGCTGGTTCGCTCACGCCGGCACGGCCGGCTTCTTCGATGAAGGACCGAAGACGGAATATGCAGAAGCGTTGTCGAGTCCGTTGTCTGGCATCGCGTTCGAGCAGGGAACGATCTTCGATCGACTGGAAGACGCGGGTCTCAAGTGGCGAATTTAGGGCTGCGACAGTTTCCCTAACGTCGCATTGCTCAAAGAAGTGAGCTGAACGTTCGACATCGAGGACTTCGAGGATTTCGCCTCGGACATTGCCTCGTCGTCCTACGACGCGGCATACACCTTCATTGAGCCGAGTTACGACGCGCTTTCGGATTGTTAAGGGAGACTGACGATGAGATTTGTTGCAATGCTGTTTGCGGCTATGAGCGTAGTACTCAGCGGGTGTGTGGTGCACGAGCACAAAGCAGTTCCCGTCAAGGTGGTTGCCCCCGTCGTGAAGGTGGGTGTCGATCAAGGTCACTGCCCGCCTGGCCAGGCGAAAAAGGGCAATTGTTAGCAGCTGGTCCTGAGACCCAGATTGACGATCCACTAGTCGAATCCCCCTAGCTGCCCCACTTCGCGTGGGGCGTTTTTTACATTTGCGCGGCTTAACTCTCGTCCCGATTTAGGCCATCGTGACATCGGCCTTGCTTCATCTCGGCCGTCGAAAGTAGGGTCACCGTTTGTAATCTTCAGCCCGCTCGGCGATGAGGATATCCGACCCGCTGGGCTAAAACTCGTCAGCTCATCGACGCTCCCAACGTGGGCCAGTGCTCTGACATTCTTCTCACCATCAGCAGGTGCCCGCCGTCGCCGGTGCCATGCAGAACGAGTACAGCGTTACGCACCACACCTTGGCTGTCGCGTTCCGCCTTACCGAGCGTGTAATAGTGCATGCGCGGTTCCGGTAGGACCTCGCCCGTTGTGAAGCGGAAGTCACGCATGATGTGATCGCCTTCCACTGGCGCTGGGAAGTTCGCGCCGTTTGCGGCCCTGCGAGTATCACACTAAAGACGATGACAGTTATCCCGAGAGGCGCTCGAAGCATGTGCCTGCACCTCGATCAATGGGCCGGAAACCATGATCGCGTCGCTGTCGTGCTCCTTCGAAGTATTCATCACCGCTGTCCCATAGCTTCGAGAGGCCACTCACCGCGCAGCGCGGCTTCGAGTTGTCTGGCTTCCTGCATTCCCGATAACGGGACCCCCGCAGCGATGAAGGCGGGCGGCTCATCGAATCCAAGTTGACGCGCTGTCTGCGTGTCGTGCTCGATGCGAGCTCGAATCTCTTTGGATGCCGTGCAGGCGCGCAACGCCGCTGCCGTCATTCCTGCGAGCCGGGCGACTGTCGGCAGCTCGTTTGTGCTGAGCCAAGTCTTTCCTTCCGACCCCGGAACCCGTCGAAGTAGCTCTTTGCGCAACGCCGCACCTCGGCCCGTTCGCGCGGCACAGCGGACGAGCGCAGCTGCTTCCATCGCGACTGGGTGGTCGGCGAAGTCGCGCAAGACCACTCGAGGCGGATCGGGCGCCCCGAGCAGACGATCGAGTTCGCGGTGAGTCGCCCGGCAGATCGAGCACTCGTAGTTCGTGAAGACTATTAGCAGCGGCCCTTCATTGGATCCCAGCGATACACCGCCAGTCGCGTCGACCGGTAGTTGCGGGCGAGCGGGTGGGCGCAGTGTCACCTCGATTTGCGCCTGGCTGCGTAGCTCTCGCAGGAGCTGCTCACGGCGCCGGTGAGTTTTCTGAAACTCGAGATAGGGACGGATGCGCTCGACATTCTCGACGGCTCGTCCTGCCGCACGCTCGCGGGAGATGAAGTCGCTGAGCTCCGCATCGGTTAATGGAGTCGTTTGCAAGAGAGACTTCTCCAGCTCGGCAAGCGGCATTCCTCGACGCTGTGCCTCCAGTCGAAGCAACTGTTCGTCAATCACGGCATCGAGGTTGCGACGACGCTGCAGGAAGAGCTCGCCACGCAGCCGATACAGCTTCAAGGCGCCCGCTTGTTCGACGGCCAGCGCGGGAACCCGCTCGTCGCCGAGCCATCCAACGGGCAGCTCTGTGGGAAGCGCCGTTTCAAGGGCGTGCGCATCCGGCAGCATCAATCTCAATTTCCGCTCGCGAGAGAGCTGCGCTCGTTGTTGCGCGCGAGTTGACGGTGGCAGCTGATGAATCCCAAGCCTGCGATCGATTGAGGAGTCCGCTGCTTGTCGGGCGGCATCCGTGAGCCTCTGTTGGATGTGCCGGACCTCGTTCGGGGATACGGCGTCGACACGGTCAATGAAGATGGGCTCGCCCGCAACGACTGCGGCGAGCCGT
>JBEVDW010000400.1:0-12987 GCA_040513115.1 Steroidobacteraceae bacterium
CGGCCCGATCATCGTCGATCATCACGGCAACGTGGTGTGCGCCTGCTCCGGCGGGTTGGGTTTTGTGAGAGTCGGCGTGAAGGACAGCCAGACGAAGCAATAAGGCGAGCTGCGGCTCGCACTCATCGCAGAATGTTCACGGCGGCCGTGATGATCAGCGCGTTCGTGAAGTCGATGAAGAAGGCACCCACCATCGGCGCCACCAGGAACGCTCGCGGCGCGGGACCATGGCGCTCGGTCAGCGTGCTCATGACGGCCATTGCATTCGCTGTCGTCCCCAGCATGAAGCCGATGAAGCCGCCGCTCATCACGGCCGCCTCATAGTCACGACCCATCAGGCGGAACACGATCCAGCGTGCCGCAGCTGCCGCGAGCAAGACCTGCAAGACGATCGTGACGACGAGCGGCAGTGCCAGCGTCTGCAGCTCCCACAACTTCAACGTCATCAACGCGATCACCAGAAATAGCGACAGCGCCACGGCGCCGATCACGTCGATGACGCGCGTGGATACCTGCAACCATCCCGTCGCCTCGTCCACATTGCGAATCAGCGCGGCGACGAGCATCGCACCGATGTACGCCGGCAGTGTCACACCCATCGCAGCGAAACCTTTGCTCACCCAGCCGCCCACCCACATCGCCAGCAGGATCAACACGACGCTCTTCAGTACGGCGAGCATCTCGCTGCTTTCCTCTGCGTCCGGGCTCACCTCTTCGTCGATCGTCACGGTAGTGAGCACAGTCGTTTCGCGATGCCTGGCTCCAGGCGCTGAGTGCAGACGAAAGCGCTCGATCAACAGCGTTCCAACGGGACCTCCGACGATACCGCCGCTGACGATGCCGGCCATCGCGACCGCAACGGCAACCGCCGCGGCTGCAGGCACGCCGGCGCTTTCGAACAACGGTGCAAACGCCAAACCCGTGGCCGGGCCACCTGTCAGTGTCACCGAGCCCGCCAACACGCCAAAGAGCGGATGCAGTCCGAAGAACTTCGCGATCACCACACCAAGCACGTTCTGGACGATCGCGAACACCGTCGCGATGACGAGGAACAACAGCACCTGCGGCCCGCCCGAGCGCAGCAGCGCCAGGCTCGCGCCGAAACCGATCGTGGTGAAGAAGGCGATCATGAGCGGCGCTTGCAGCGTCGTCGTGAATTGGATCGGCAGCTCGCCCGCATCGCGCGCAAAGAGCAACGCAATGGCCACGAGCAATCCGCCCAACACGGGTGCCGGCAGGTTGTAGCGCGCGAGAATCGGCACGTAGCGGCGCAGGCCGTAACCGGCCATCAACACAATGCCGCCAAACGCCACCGTTTCGATCTGATCCAGTTCCATAGATTTCGCGTCAGAGTTGCGACTCGGACGCCATGGTCACGGCGGCCCGTTGCGAGCGAGCGTATCACCTCGTAATTGGAGTGACGACCAGCTTATTGCGGTCGACCGCGCGGACACACGTATACGCGCGAATACCGTTCACGGTCGTTTCGTACCAAGGTTCCGTGCCGTCAATGAACCACGCTCCGGCCGTTCTCAAGAACAAAGAGCACGTCTCGGGAGGCCGTAATCGGACTGGCTATGACTGCGAAACTTCAACGTCTCTGCTTGCTCTGGGCGCTCGCCCTCTGCACGCATGCTGCATGGGGTCAACAGCAATGCGAGGAGACACCGGAGGGGCGCGTCTGTCGCGTTCAACAACCGATCGTCAATGGCGCATTGGTGCCTGCCAATGTGCAGCGGGATCTGGGACTGGTGACTGTTGGCGGCGGCTGTAGTGGCACGTTGATCAATCGCTACTGGGTGCTGACGGCGGATCACTGCATCACAACCAACGGTCAGGTGGGAGGGCCCAGCGCGGCGCTGACGAACGTTCGCATCAGCGCCGCGTGGTCTCCGTTGGTCGTGACGCCGTCGCGAATGGCTCGAGACTTCTTTCCAGCCGGCCGCGATGTAGCGCTGCTGTACCTCGGCGAGCGCGATTTCGGTGCCGCGAACGTCCAGCTGTTCTTCGTGGATCGCGTCGACGAGACCATGACGCTGACGTAGTATGGCCGCGGCATTTTCGCCTACGCGAGCGCAGGCCCGCCGCCAACGCCCGCGCAGCAGGATGGCCAATATCGCAGCGCGCGATTCACACCCAGCAATGTGAACAACACAACGTACACACTGGCTGTGAATGCAGCCAATCAGGTTGCGAATGGTGGCGATAGCGGCGGACCCGACTTTGCTACGGCGCCCAGCGGCGTGGCGCTCGGCATCACCGGCGTGCAGTCCACGTGCGTTTCGACGGGTGTCGTGCCAGGGCAGATCGGCGGTCCATGGACCTGGGTGACGTCGATATCTTCGTGCAATAGCGCCGCCATCGAGCCGATCCGCGAACGGATCATCGAGATTGCGCGCGAGCGTCCATCCTTCTCTCCGTCGATCGCGCCCATCGAGTACGAGTTGGCGCCATGACTGCGTTGCACCTTCCTGAATCGTCGAGGAGCGTTCCATGAATCGCAGCAGCAAACGTCTAGTGATCACTGTCGCCCTGGCGAACCTGATCATCGGTGAGGCACAGAGCGCACTCACCACCGCGGCGGGAGTTCCCATCAACGTATTCGCCGACCCGAGCGACTTCGTCATTGAACTGGACACCGCAGGCAGTTGCGGCTCGAAGTACTTTCACGTTCAGCGCGCCAGCGCGAACTTCCGTGAGCTCACTGCAGTGGCGCTGACGGCATTCTCCGTGGGCAAGCGTCTGACGTTCTTCGTAGCGTCATGTAGTGGCGATCGCAATATCGTGAGTCACGGCTACGCGAGTCGTTCTTAATGCCAGACTGTACCGCTAGGCAGCGTTGGCGGGAAAAGCAGCGGTCGCCGCGAACCGCCAACATCACACCGACTCAGCAACTCGTCGAGCCAATGTCAGTCCCGTCAACACCGGATTGGCAGAACCCGATGTCGGGAACAGCGACTGATCGCAGGCGTAGGCATTGCTGATGTGATGGAAGCGGCCCGTGGAATCGGTCACCGAGTTTGACGGATCGTCTCCCATCCACAGCGTGCCGCACTCGTGATACGTGGTGCCAAGGCCGCGGTGCCACTCTGGGAATGGGCGGCTCAAGGGTGGCGGCGTGGATTGCCAGTTGCCGTCATACAGATACTCGATGTTGCCGGCTGCACCAGCGATGCGCTGAGCCAACGCGATGGCTGCTTGATCCATGCTCTGCCACAGCTGCACGTCGCTCGCCGCGACATTCAACTGCACCCACGCGCGCGGGATGCCGAACTCATCGCTCTCGTAAGGGCTCAAGTTCATCCAGCTTCCCGCATGCGGTACGGGCGCGGTGCGATTGCCCCTGATCTCCGCAATGCCACGGAACGTGATCGCCACCCAATCGCTGTTCTGATTCGCGAGAATCTGATGCAGCGAATCGATGTCCGGAATCATCCGGAACAGCAGCTCATCGGAGTTACTTTGCTGGTTGGCCGCCGCCGTGACCTGCAGATGAAACACGCCGTTGGTCGTAGCACCCCGCACGATCAAAGCTGCAGTCTGCAGATGAATGGGCAACGCTCCGAACACGGCGCGACGGATGCGCACGGTGAAGTCGCTGCGCGTATGCACCATCAGATTGCGACCCATCAGTGCCGTGGGGAATGAACGCAACGCCAGTCGCGTCGATTCGATGGCACTCAGCGCCAGAATCACCTTGCAGTTCGGGGGCAGCACGAACCGCTCCTGCGCGCCGTTCACGCTGGCCTGCAACGCGGTGACTCGCCCCTGATCCACCTCGAGCTGCGTTACGTGCGCATGCGGCACGAGGAACAGCCACCTCGCCGCATCGTTCGCCCCGGAGCGCTCGGCGTCCTCGCGGATCGCATCGACCAACAGCGGCCCCGCACTGAACTTATCGAAGCTGAAGAGTCCCGATGCGGGCGGCGAGCCCTGCACAGCGAGCGGTGCAGGTCCGATGCTCGTTGGATCGATATTCGACGTCAGCGGCGCGGCGTTCTGCACGGCCGTCGTGAGCGCGGTGAACAGCGGTCCGGTAATGAAGTCGGCCGTTTGCGTGACACCCGTGTCGTCTTCGACGAAGGGATACGCACCGTTGAGATAGTTCGCCACGGCAAGCGGCCATTGCGCGAGATCCGCCGGCGTCATCCGCGGACACCAGCCGCCCCAATACAACGACTTGCCGCCCACACAATAGGCAAGGCCGGGAAACTGATCATTGCCCCGCCACGGCACACCCCACACGTGCTCACGCGCCTGCCCGGAGTCCTGACTCGGCCAGATCGGAGAGGGCACGTTGAGTCCGATGCGCGCCAGGTTCTGCACATGCTCCGACACAAGGAAGCTGCCCGCCTCCAGCAGCAGCACGCGCTTGCCGCGCCGATACAGCCGCTGCGCGCAGTAGGCGCCATACATGCCCGCACCGATCACGACGGCATCGAATGGCGCACCTCCGGAGTGCACTGCCTCTTGCCACAGACTGCAAATGTAGCGGCCCAGCACATCCACCGTGAAGGTTGTGTTCTGAATCACGACCTTGTCGCTGGTCGGTTGCAGGTACGGCAGATTTCCCGGCATGACTGCTCCTTCATTCATCCGCAAGACGGCGATTTGAGCGCTGCCAGCGTGGCGGCTCAATTGGACTTCGGTGAGGATGCAAGAAACGGGCGCCTCGACAAGCTCAGACGCGACGCATCTTCAAGGAGGCGCGAAAAACTCTGGGTCAGATCGGCTGCCGCTCTCTCACCCGCTCCACGATCCGCGCACTCAACGTCGGATCGAGCGCCGCCAGCTCGGAGAGCCGGTTGAAGTCCCGCAGATTGAGACCGGCGCGTTCCACCGCGCGGATGATCGCGTTCTGGGCGCTTTCGATCACCTGATACGCGCCTTGCTGATCCTCGGCGTTCTGCAACTCAGCATTGGCCCGCGTTTGGATTTCTTCGATGGCGATGTAGGCATCAGCCAGCTGATCGATGGTCTGCTCGTCGATGAAGCTCGATGGCGACGGGATGTCGAGCTCTTGCGCGCGTAGACCACCGCTGGCGATGACGGCAACGACAAGGGTGACCAATCGCTGGATGAATTGGCGCATGACGACGATCTCGCACGCAACGATGGGGAAACGAGGGCGTGGTGCAAAGGTTTCCGCGAACGGGCACGCGGATGGTGCGTCGCCTTGCGGACGAACAGCAGTAGCGCCGTACGCAGGCGGGCTGCGTAGAAACCGCAGCCTCAGCGGGTGGTCCAGTGTCCAATGCGGATGATCACGAACTCAGCTGGACTTAGCGGCGCGATCCCCACGAGGCAGATGAGCCGACCGTTGTCGATGTCGTTCTGAGTCATGGTCGAGCGGTCGCATTTCACGAAGAACGCTTCATCCTCGGTCGTTCCGTGCAACGCGCCGTTGCGCCACACCATCCGCAAGAAATTGGTGACTGCATTGCGCACGCCGGTCCATGTCGTTTCGGCGTTCGGCTCGAACACCACCCATTGCGTGCCTCTCTCGATCGACTGCTCGATGAACATGAGCAAGCGACGTACGTGCACGTACTTCCAGTCGGGGTCCGACGTCAGACAGCGCGCGCCCCACACGCGGTACCCGCGCCCCGAAAAGAAGCGGAGCGCGTTGATGTTCTTCTCATTGAGCGTTTCGCTTTCATCGGCAGTCATTGTGCGTGCGAGCCGCGAGAGTGAAGTGATCACTTCATTGGCGGGCGCCTTGTGTACTCCACGTGCTGCATCGGCTCGCGCATAGATGCCTGCGACGTGCGCCGATGGAGCAAGGCGCACGTTCTGACCGATCGTGGGATCCGGCATCTCCAGCCACGGGTAGTAGAGCGCGGCATAGAGCGTGTCGTACACCTCGCGAAAGGCGCACACCTCCGCGACATCGAGGCCGGCAGGCGGGTCGATGATCGCGAAGCGGTGTTGCAGCGCTGCGCAGTGCTCGATCAATGCATTGTGCACGGTGCGCGCCCACAGTCCCGGCACGATGCAGAGGCTGATGTCGTGGATATCCGCCAATGCGCGAATACCCGTCTTGCTGCCATTGCCACCATCGATGCCGACGAAATCGGCCAGCGCAAGCTGATCGAACCGATCGTTACCACCGGCAAGCCACTGCCACGAAGCCGTGCCTGGGGGCGGCAGTGTGACGTCGGTGCAGGGCGCGCGCTGCAGATCGATGAGCGTGGACTCTCTACTGACGCGTGCGGCGGCGTCATCGATCGTCGAGTTCGTGAATATCTCTTCGAGATCGAGCGCACCGTTCGAGAGGTGCTGGACAGTGAGCTCCATCTGCGCTGTCGCAGTCGAAACCGCGCGCACCCGAATGCTGTTGCCGTAGCTGCCTGGCGCTTTCGCTTTCACTGTGAGCCCGGGACACAGCTCGACGAAAGCTGTGCCGGCCGTATTCGCGCACACGCGCTGTACGTACAGCCGCTGACCACCGTTATCGAAGAAGCCTTTCACCGCCAGGGCGAAGTGCCACCACTCACCGCCTTCAACAGTGTCGTTGGCCCAAGCATTCTTCGTCACCACCGATGGCTCGATCCGTGCCGCTCCGAACCGGCGCTGAAACTCATGAAAGCTCGTGACGAGCACGGGCTCTCGAGTCGGCCCCCATGCGGTGACGCCGACCGCACCGGCAATCGAAGTGCTCACGCCCTCGATGGGTTTCGGGCCACTCCCGATTTCTTCGATATAGACGCCCGGCGCCTGGTACTGCGGCACGGCACGCTCCTCACTCGCCAGTGAACTGACCCTTGCGCTTCGTCAACATCGCATCCACGGCCTCGCGGTGATCAGCGGTCGCATGCACGAGCGCCTGGTAACTCGCCGACAGCTCGAGAACCGTATCCAGGCGGTTCGCCCATGCCTCGCGCAACAGGCGCCGGGTGAGGCGCACCGCATGAGGCGGATTGTCCGCGATCTTCTGTGCGATCGCGCGCGCCGTCGGCATGAGCTGGTCGTCGGGCACGACCTGACTCACCAGCCCAAACTTCAATGCCTCGTTCGCATCGATCAGCTCGCCCGTCAACGCCATCTCGGCGGCTTTTGCGAAGCCGACGACACGCGGCAGCAACCACGCGCCGCCATCGCCGGGAACGAGCCCCACTTTCACAAAGCTCTCTGCAAACCGTGCGCTTGCGGCCGCGATGCGAATGTCGCACATGCACGTGAGGTCGCAACCGGCCCCGATCGCCGGACCGTTCACCGCGGCGATCACCGGCACTTCCATTCGCTCCAATGCCAACGGCAGGCGCTGGATGCCGTGCTTGTAGTTGACGCGCGTACGCGCGGGCAACGGATCGTTGAGCCCGCCCTTCGCACCCATCTGCTTGAGATTGCCGCCCGACGAGAACACCGGCCCATTGCCGGTGAGGATGGCCACACGAATGCCGCGTTGCGTGTCCGCTGTGGCCAAGGCGTCCAGCAGCGATTCGAGCACCGCCGGGTCGGTAATGGCATTGCGTTGGTCGGGGACGTCGATGGTGATGGTTGCGATCGCGTCGCTGACTTCGAATTTGACTGGCTGGCTCACTCGCTACTCCCACTGCCGCGCCGCGCGACCGTTCGAGGAACGAGTCTGCCCAAATCCGTGCTCGACTGCATTGCGGACTTAGGCAACGGGCAGTCACAACCGTCCTTCTCGAACGTCTAGCGATGAGTACTACCCAGGAGACGAACCGTCTGCTACGCCAACACTTCCCGGATGGAACCGATCTTTCTCATCTAAGTCAGGGCGATCTGAAGCGTATTGCTCGGCGACTGAACCCGCGCCCTCGAAAAACCTTGGGCTTCCGAACGCCGGCAGATATCCTCAACCAAAGCGTTGCATCCATCCGTTGAACGCACCCGGAGTATCTTCAGAATCTTGTCACACTCACGGTGGCCGGCTCGGCGACACTCGTTCTTGAATCTCCCCTGCGAGCGGGGGTCGAACTGACTCAAGGGCCGACCGCGATCAAAACCTTTTCCGCACGTCGTTCGAGCGATTGAATCTGGCCGAACCCATCTTCCACCAGTCTAGGGTGCATATGTCTGACTCAGATCTTATTGCACTAACGCGTGAGGCGCCGTGACCTGATGACAGTGGTCGTTCGCCCCGTCTCCGGCAAGAAGGAGATAACGCAGTTCGTGAAGTTCCGGATCGACCTGTACCGGGACTCGCCCTATGCCATTCCCCCGCTGTACATGGACGAGCTGACGACGCTGGACCCGGCCAAGAACCCGGCGTTCGAATTCTGCGAGGCGCAGTGCTTCATGGCCTTCGACGGCGACCGGCCGCTCGGACGGATCTGCGCGATGATCAATCGCCGGGCGAATGAGGTCTGGAACACGCGGAGCGGTCGCTTTGGATTCGTCGATTTCATCGACGACGAAGCGGTGTCCCGCGCGCTCTTTGCCGCTGCCGAGGAATGGGTCAAGGCCCGCGGCATGCATTCGATTCACGGGCCGCTCGGCTTCACCGACCTGGACCAGGAAGGCATGCTGATCCAGGGATTTGACCAGCTGGGCACGATGGCCACGATCTACAACCATCCCTACTACCCGACTCATGTCGAGAAGCTGGGCTATGTGGCAGATGCGGACTGGGTGGAATACCGCCTCACCTTCGGCGATGCCCTTCCGGAAAGGCCGCGGCGAATCGCGGAGCTCGTCATGAAAAAGCACAAGCTCCGTATCCTGAAGTACACGAGTGGCTCCAAATTCATCAAGGACGGCTACGGACAGAAGATGTTCGAACTCCTGAACAGTGCCTACAGCCACCTGTATGGATTCACGCCGCTCACGCAGGCGCAGATTGACTACTACCTCAAGCTGTACGTCCCGATGCTGAACCTGGAATTCTTGTGGTTGGTCGTGGACGAGAGCCAGGACCTGGTCGCGTTCGGCGTGGCGATGCCGTCCCTGTCACGGGCGCTGCAAAAGGCGCAGGGGAGATTGTTCCCGTTCGGTTTCCTGCATGTGCTGAAGGCGTTGAAGATGAGAAACCCGGAGGCCGACCTGATGCTGATCGCCGTGCGCAAGGACTACCAGAATAAGGGAGCGAACGCCCTGATCTTCCACGTCGCCTTTGCGGCCTTCCTCAAGGCTGGAGTGAAATATGCCGAGACGAATCCGGAGCTGCTCGAAAACCGGAAAGTCCAATCGCAGTGGGAAGGGTTCGAGCACGTGAATCACAAGCGCCGCAGGGCCTACAAGAAGGAACTCGACGGGTCCCACGTGGCCTGACCCCTCCTGAGGCACATCCGTTCACAGCTTCACCATCACATGTCGCGGCACGCTGTAATCCTCCAGCGTGAAGATCGACAGATCCTTGCCGCACCCCGAGCGCTTGAGTCCGCCGTGCGGCATTTCGCTCACGAGCATGAAGTGCGTGTCGATCCAGGTGCAGCCGTATTGCAGTCGTGCAGCGACCGCGCATGGTTCGCGCGGTCGCCATTGAGCCCGTGGTCACGCACGTGCTCGTAACGCTCGATGCATAACAATCAGAACTCGTAGACGAATCCAACCGAGTAGTTCCGTGGAGCCGCGTAGTACCCCAGCTGGTACAAACTGGTGAGGTACTTCTTATCCGTAACATTGTTCACATTCGCCCGCACGCTCATGTGCTCCGTCACGCCCCACTTCGTGAACGCATTGAGCGTGGCGTAGCTGTCCTGTCGAATGCGTACGCCCGTGTACTCATCGACTTTCGAGATGTCGCTCTGCCAGCGACCGTTCAAGCCGATAGAGACGTCGGCCGACACGGGTAGATCGGCCGTGACCGACAGGTTCACCGTCCTGCGCGGCACCCACTCGTACACCTTGGCGCCCTCGGGATCTTCGAGCTTCAGCGAGGTGAACCCCAGCACTACGTCGATCGACTCCGTCACGCGTCCTGCGATCTCCAGCTCGATACCTTTCGACTCGATGTCGACACCTTCGTAGTAGTACTGCTGGTCTTCCGTCATCCCTGCGAACGTGCCTAGTCCCTCCTGTTCCGCTTTGAACAAGGCCAGCGTAGTCAGCAGGCGCGTGTCGAGCCACTCTGCCTTGACGCCAAGCTCGTAGTTCCTGCGAGATCCGCTTCGTCGTGCGTGGGCCAGGCGCCAGGATTGCCGAACACACCCAGGCCGGTCGCGCGATCGATGCCCGCCATCGAGTAGGCGAAGAAGAGCTTGCTCTCGTCGCTATAGGAGCGATGGTTGTACGTGAGCTTGAGATTCCAATCAGCAGGCAACGCGTACGTGTACTCGATGAAGAGCGTTCTGTTGATCGTGTCCCACTGCGCCCAGTCCTGAGCCGTGGACGCGTTGCGCTTGAATTCCGCTTGCGTGCCGTCGCTATACGCCAGAATCAGGGCACCCCACATGTTTCCGTCCGTGTTGGCGTCCTGATACGAATATCCGGCCGTGAGGGTGGACTTCTCGCCGAGCTGTCCATCGACGACGCCATAGACGAACGTGCGCTCGTTCTTCATCCCGCGCACGTACGAGTCTTCGTCTTCCGTGGCAACGACCAGCCGCCCCGCCCACGACCCTGACTCGGTGAACGGCGTGGAGTAATCCGCTTCCACGCGCATGCGATCGTATGAGCCGCCGGTGACACCGATGCTGCCTTCAGTCTTGTTCGTGGGGCGCTTGCGTACGTAGTTGATCGTGCCCGCAGAGTTACCGACACCGGTCAACAAGCCGTTCGCGCCACGAATCACTTCCAGCTTCTCGTAGCCGAAGGAATCCATCGCGCCCGTGACGATGCCCCAATCATTCGGCAGACCGACACCATCGACTTGCGTGCTCTTGATCTCGAAGCCGCGCGCCATGTAGTTGGTGCGGTTCGTCTCCCACTCCTCGACGTTGATGCCGGTCGCAAGCCGCAGCGCATCGTTGAGATTGTCGGTGCCGAAGTCGTTCATCAGCTCGCGGGTGACGACGCTGATCGATTGCGGCGTGTCTTTGATCTCGAGATCGAGACCGGTGGCGCCCTTGCTGATGCGATGGGCGCGTTTGGCGAGGATCAGGACGGTTTCGAGATCACTATCGGCGTGGCAGCACATAACAGGGCAAGACCGCAGTTCAGGCTTCGACGAGGCATGGCTCACTCCAAATGAAATGCTGGATCGATGGGCAAGCCGGGCCTAAGGAGGCGGCTGCCGCGAATCGATTCAGTTGGAATGGCTGGCTGGTCCCAAGAACTGGGAGCCTGGCTGGCTGGTGCGGCAAGGATAATCGAGTCTTCGGGTGCTTGCAGCAAAAACGGGAATGGACTTCATCTGGAACGAAGCGCGCAAGGTGGCCGTGCCGCGCAGCAAACTGTCGAGCTCACTTCACTGTCACCGGGATGCCCGCGACCACGAGCGTGACCTTCTCGCAGACGCTGGCCATCGCTTGATTCAACCATCCTTGCTCGCTCTGGAAGCGTCGTGCGACTGGAGCGAGTGGCACGATGCCGCCACCCACCTCATTCGAGACAAGCACGATCGCGTGCTGTGTACGCGAGAGATAGCCCATGAACTCTTCGCGCTCGGAGGACCATGTGGGCAACGGACTCGTAGGTACTGCTTCGCGGAAGTCCTGCAGCACTGCGTTCGACAACCAGAGGGTCAAGCAGTCGACGACGATGATCGAGCTCTCTGGAACGCCCGAAAGCGCACGTCCGAGCTGACGCGGCGCTTCAACGGTCTGCCACTGCGAAGGACGCTCCTCGCGGTGGTGCTGGATGCGATCGCGCATCTCTTCATCGAGTGCCTCGGCTGTGGCGACGTACACAACGTTCGCGCCACGCGTGCTTGCCAACGTGCTCGCCAAACTCAACGCGTGTCGCGTCTTGCCGGAGCGTGCTCCACCGAGCACCAGATGTCGCTCACCATTCATTTCAGTTAGTCTGCCCGCGGCCGTTCACCACTGAAGTCACTCCCGTGCTGCTCCAACCCACTACATCGAAGGTCACCGCTGCAGACTTGCAACGCCGTCTCGACACGCGCACCAAGCCCCAAGGCTCGCTCGGCCGTCTGGAAACGCTCGCGATCCGCATCGGCCTCGCCCTGCAGTCGGAGCGCCCCCGCTTCACACAGCCGCGCATCATGGTATTCGCTGCGGATCACGGCATCGCTGCGTCAGGCGTCAGCGCATACCCTTCCGCAGTCACTGCGCAGATGGTCGCGAATTATCTGTCCGGCGGTGCGGCGATCAACGTGCTGGCCCGGCAGCTTGGCCTTGCATTAGCCGTCATCAATGCGGGCGTTGCAAGCCCGCTGGCAGCCGCGCCGGGTTTGATCGACTGCAGCCTGGGTGCCGGCACTCGCAACTACCTGCACGAACCCGCCATGACCGCGGAGCAGCGCGACGCGGCGATCGCGCACGGTCGACGCCTCGCTGCAGCCGCAATTGCCGACGGCAGCAACGCCTTGTTACTAGGCGAGATGGGCATCGGCAATACCTCCTCCGCCGCGATGTTGTTGCATCGAATCGCACAGTGGCCGCTGAAGAATTGCGTCGGTCGCGGCACCGGCCTCGACGATGCGGGACTCGCGCGCAAGATCATGCTGCTGCAAATCGCATCGTCACGCTGCCCGTCAGCGTTGCAGCCGTTGGACGCGCTCGCTGAATTCGGTGGCTTCGAGTTGGCGATGCTGGTCGGCGCCGTCCTCGAATCGGCTCGTCATCGGTGTCTCACCGTCATCGACGGCTTTGCAGTCAGCGTGGCTGCATTCATTGCCGGCCGTTTGGACGAAACCGTACTGTCCCACTGCATCTTCAGTCACTGCTCGGCCGAGAACGCCCATCGGAAGTTGTTGCGACACCTCGACGCAACCCCCCTCCTCGATCTCGACCTGCGCCTCGGCGAAGCCACGGGCGCAGCGCTTTCCTGGCCATTGATCGATTCCAGCGCTCGCTTGTTGAGCGACATGGCCAGCTTCGAATCCGCGGGCGTGTCCGATCGCGCCTGAGCTCGCACGCACGTGTTGCAAGAAGTGCGACTGCTGCTGACCGCGCTCCA
>JBEVDW010000401.1:0-5933 GCA_040513115.1 Steroidobacteraceae bacterium
GCGAACGTTCTTCTCTTTGAGCGCCTCGCTC
The DNA here is from genome assembly GCA_040513115.1 of Steroidobacteraceae bacterium. GTDB lineage: Bacteria > Pseudomonadota > Gammaproteobacteria > Steroidobacterales > Steroidobacteraceae > DATELY01. The sequence goes on from JBEVDW010000401.1 coordinate 32, forward strand.
GTGAGTGCCGTCACGGCAACTGGGACGTCCTGCAAGTTTTCTTCGCGGCGCCGTGCGGTGACTACGATCTCCTGAAGCTCGATGTCCTCGGCGTACGCAATGGCCGGCAGCAACTGAAATCCAGCCATGCCTGCAGTGCCCAGAAGCCCGGCGCTAACGTGCACAAGCAAATCTGATCGCTTCATTGAATAGATCCCCCAGGAAAGTCTTTTCTTTCGTGATCAATTGTGCATGCCGCGCGGCGCGCGATCGGCCGCACGATCTTCACTATACGCGTATGTCAATTACGAAGCGATACATTAAGGGCCCTGATATGTGGATCTTGCCTGGATCAGCAAAGGCCTGATGATATTGAGCAGAGTATTGCCACGCCGGTTCTCCTCAGGCCAGCTGGTGGTGGCGGCGCTTATGAAGTAAATAAGGGGCCCACTTGCAGGAGGTGCGCCCCCCGGTGCATGAGGCGCAGTGGACCACGCGGGATCACGTAGTACGTGATGGTGGCTGCGGATGCTCGAGCTGCAGACCAGTGCTGACCCGCGTGATCGTCACGGCGAGCGAGGGTCCTCGAGATGCGGTGCCGCGTAGTAGCCGGGTGGCTTGTCGTGCAGGTAGGTTCCACCTTGCAACATGCGTTGCACGGGGCCTTGGAAGAAGGTGTATGGGAATTGCGGCGGCGGTGCGCTCACCTGATTCAACCGGGCCCTCAACTCCGGTGGAATATCGAAATCGAGCGACTGCAACGTGTCCTGTAGTTGGTTGAGCTTCGAGGCGCCGAGAACCACGCTGCCAACCGCGGGCTGGTTTGCCACCCAGTTGATCGCGACCTGCGCCATCGGTCGATTCAGCTGACGAGAAACGGACTCGAGCTCGGCGACGATCTGCCAATTGCGCTCAGTGAACTTGTCGAATGCGGCGAGGCCGGTGTTCTGCATCATGCCCAAGCGGCCATCGTTGCTCTTCTGCGATTCCCGGCGATATTTGCCCGTGAGCAGCCCGCTCGCGAGCGGGCTCCACACCATGATGCTCATACCGAGCTCGATCGCGAGGGGCACGAATTCGTACTCCACATGCCGCTCAGTGAGGGAATACTCCATCTGGAGTGTGCAGACGTTCTCCAGACGGGTGAGCTCGGCAAGGGTTTGATACCGCGCTGCGTACCATGCGGGAACATCGCTCAGGCCGACATAGCGCAGCTTGCCGGCTCTGACCAGATCGTCCAGCGCGCGCGCAACTTCCTCCACGGGGGTGACGCGGTCCCAGGTGTGCAGCAGATACAGATCGATGTAGTCCGTCTGCAGACGGGTAAGGGATGTATCCACCGCGCGATAGATGTTCTTGCGGTGATTTCCGCCCGCGTTGGGATCGCCAGGGTGTTGATTGTGCGAAAACTTGGTCGCGAGCACGATGCGATCACGGTTGCGCTTATCGCGCAGATACTGGCCGATGATCTGTTCGCTCACGCCGCCCGTATAGGCGTCCGCCGTATCGATGAAATTGCCGCCCGCCTCCAGATAGCAATCGATCATGGATCGCGCGCTCGGCTCGTCGGTATACCAGCCTTCGCCCCGGCCGAACGTCATGGCGCCGAGCGCAAGCCGGCTGACGCGCAGTCCCGAACGACCCAGTGTGTAGTAATCGTCACGTGCCATTGCAATGTCCTCGGGTTTGCGTCGCGAGTCGGACGATGCTATATCCAGGGACCCGAGTTTGGAATGCAGTGTGCCTGCGTTCGATAGCCGATACGACAGATCGCGCAGCAGGACCGTCCACACCCCAGAACCTCGCGAGACTCCGCCATGTCCTATTCGCTCGTCATCCGTAACGCGCAGATCGTCGATGGCACAGGCCGGCCTGCTTTCGCAGGCGATGTTGGCGTGCAGGGCGATCGCATCAAGAGCGTCGGCAGCGTCACATCGCCGAACGGCGCGCGCGTGATCGACGCCAAAGGCAATGTACTGGCACCCGGTTTCATCGATATCCATACGCACTACGACCCACAGCTCTGCTGGGACCGTTATGCAACTCCGACCCCGGAGCACGGTGTCACTTCGATCATCATGGGCAACTGCTCCGTCACCCTGGCTCCGGTGCGCCGGGGCGACCGCCAGCGTGTGATTCATCTTTTCGGCTCGGTGGAGGACATGGAAGGACGGCTGCTGGAGGAGACCGTGCCGTTCTCATGGGAGTCGTTCGAGGAATACCTCGGCTACCTGAAGCAAGGGTTGGGTCCGAACGTCGGCACGTTCGTGGGCCATGCCGTGCTGCGCTTTTATGTGATGGGGGAGGCGGCGCAGCAACGGGCAGCCACGGATGCTGAGATCGCAACCATGGGTGAGGTGTTGCGAGGAGCGCTGCGCGCAGGCGCATTCGGCGTGTCCTTTACCTTCAACCATCTCGACGAACAAGGCCAGGCCCTGCCGTGCTCGTATGCCGACCGCCGCGAGAAGCTCGCGCTCATGCGCATCATGGCAGAGGAGGGCCGCGGCATGGTGGAGGTCGCGCCGAACCTGCTGCAGCCCGATGTGGCATTGGCTGACATCGATGAATTCGGCGCGCTGGCACTCGAGACCGGAGTGACGTGCTCGTTGTCGCCGACACTGCAGTCGCCCAGCAACTGGCGCGGATTGCTCAGGCGCTATGAAGAGTGGCGTGAGCGCGGGGCTCCCATCTTCACGCAAACGCAAACACGCCCGCTCGACATGACCACGCGGCTCGATCAGGGCTCCGCATCGCTGGCGAAATTACCGACGTGGCGCGGCGTCATGGACAAGGCGCTCCCCGAACGCAGGCGCCTCTTCAGCGATCGCTCGCTGCGCCAGCAGCTGGAAGCGGAAATGATCGCGCAACGTTCGATTCACCGCGTGTGGGAAGCGACATCCGTCAAGCGCGCCGGCGCGGTCGCCAACCAGCGATACATCGGCCAGCTGTTGCGTGACATCAGCGAGCAGGAAGGGAGAACGCTCACCGACGTGTTGCTCGACATCGCCCTCGCGGACGAGCTGAAGACGGAGTTTGCCCTCATCGGCTACGTCCACGCGGATGTGCAGGCTGTCGCGATGTTGTTGGATAACCCTGCCGTGCACGTTGGTTCCGCCGATGCGGGTGCTCACATCACACAGTTCTCCGGGGCAGGCGACACGTGTTACCTGTTCCAGAAGTTCGTGCGCGAGGAAAAGCTGATGAGCCTCGAGCGGGCCGTGCAGCGTCTGACCGGCGATCTCGCCCGCGATTGGTGCATCACCGATCGCGGCTTCATCGCAGAAGGCAAGTTCGCGGATCTCGTGCTTTTCGATCCGGACACGATCGCACGCGGCGAAGAGCGCTGGGTGGAGGACATACCCGGCGGCAGCGGACGCTACGTGCGCGATGCGCAGGGCGTCGAGTGCGTCATCGTGAACGGGGAAGTCCTTGTCGAACGTGGCCGATACGCTCCCGTGAAACCCGGTCGCATCGTGTCGTGCGACCATCGGCCAGCCGGTGGGTGACCAGCGTCATTCAAGTTGAGCCGATCCACGTCGCGTCACTTCGTGCGCGGCGCAGCATCCGGTAGACGGTTGCTGCCGAACAGGTACCGATCCAGTTTCGCTCGCTCCTCACCGCTCAGGGGACTCGGCCGTCCCTCTCTGGCCTTGACCATCACCGCGGAGGCCACCGCGAAGCATTCGCCATGCTGGAATGCGGCTTGCGCGAGTGTCCACGAGGTATTGCCAACGGCCGTGACGGCGCTGCACACGAGGACGGTCCCCGGGTAGTTCGCCTGGAGCAGATAGGCAATGTTGATGTTGGCGAATAGCAGCTGCTGGCCCGGTGCGGGATCGAGCAGGCATTCCTCCCCGAACACTTCGATGTTCAGCGCTGCGCGACCCTCTTCCAGCAGGCGCGCGATCGCGACATTGTTCACGTGCCGGAAGGAGTCCATGTCGGCGTACTGCAGCCGGTGCTCGAATCGATGCGGATAGTTCCCGGTAATGCGGCGCTCACGTTCATGTCTCAGGGTCATGCTCGAACTCCGGCAGCGAAACGGCAACCTGCGGCGGGCGAGGGCAGGATGCCTCGAGGATGGAAAAACTTCTTGAGGCCCCCTCGCATATTGTGTTCACGGCGAGGATCGTGCACTGGTCGCGAGCGAGTGATGCTGATCACCTCATGACGCGACCGGCATTTCAAACCAGTTCGTAGCGCCGTAGATCGTCGAGCGCACGGCGGTGAGCCTCGATCATTGCAGCGACATCCGCGTCGGTGTGCGCGTCCGCTACGAAGCACAGTCCTGAGAGCGCCGTATGCAGCCCATGCACGCGCAAGAGCATGTTCCACGCGCGCCGCGTGGTGAGGTCCTCGGCGAAGGATTCGCGCATGTTCTTTGGCGGATGAGGCAGGAAGTACGTCTTGTACAACGGTCCGCTGCCGAGCATCGAGATGGCGTAGCCCTTCTCCTGTGCATACGCTTGCACAGCGTCGACGACGCGCTCGCGCATGGCGAACATGCGTGGAAAGATCTCGGGGTGCGAGATGCAGTAGCCGATCGCTGCGATGCCGGCTTCCATTGCGAGCGGCAATGCCGCGAACGTGCCGCCCATCGCACAGACGGCGTTACCGCGTCCGAGGGACTGACCTGAAATGTGGTTCATCACCGCATCCGTGCCGCCGACCGCGCCGATGGGGATACCGCCACCCAAGAGCTTGCCGAACGTAGTGATGTCCGCATCGACCCCGAAGTAGCCTTGGCCGCCGCCCATGCCCAGCTTCGGCCAGGTGATCACTTCATCCATGATCAAGAGCGCGCCGGTTTCGCGCGTGGCTGCGCGCAAGCCCTGCAGCCACCACTGTTGGGCTTCGATGGGACCCCACGCCTGTACGGGTTCGACGATTACGGCCGCAAGCTCGCGACCCAGCTGGCGAATCTTCGTCAATGCCGCCTCGTGGTTCAGTGGCAGCACGATGGTGTTGCGCCACGTGTCCGCCAGCATGCCGGCAGAGTTGGGCACCGGGTTCGGCGCCTCCAGGGGACCCAGATCGTCCACACGCATCGGACCACTGACGTGCAGATTGTCGTGAATGCCGTGATAGCCGCCCTCGATCTTCGCGATCAGCTTGCGTCCGGTGGCCGCGCGCGCCAGCTTCAAAGCCATCATCGTGGCTTCGGTCCCGGATACACAGAACGTCAGTTTCTGCACGCTCGGGATGCTGTCGCACACCATCTTTGCGAGCTCGTATTCGCGTGCATAGGCGGCACCGAAGCCGAGGCCAACGTCCTGCACCTGCTGCACGATCGCATCGACGAGGCACTGCGGCTTGCCACCCAGCATCATGCATTCCTGCGAGATCATGCAGTCCACGAACTCGTTGCCGTCCTCGTCCCAGACGCGGCCGCCCTCAGAGCGCGAGATCATGAACGGAATCGGCCGGATCATGCCGATGCCATTGCCGCAGCCGCCGGGCATGACGCTGCGATTGCGCTGCCACAACTCGAACGTGCGTGGACATTTTTCGATGACGCGCTGGTCGATGCGCGCCAGCAGAGCTTCGTTCAGCATTGACCAGTCTCCCATTGCACTGAGGACTCAAACGCGGGCCTGTTCCGGCCCCCTCTCGACAGGGTCATATCGAGGGCCCTGATATAAGCAAGGCCCGTGCTGTCGGCAAGCGGTGATGGCTTGGTGTGTCACCGACGCAACAGCTGCGTGCCAATCTCTGGCGTGCCCAACAGTTTGGCTTCCCACCGGCCCCACCTACCGACTATATTGAGGGTCCTTGTATAGAAAGCCGAGTATCAAGGGTCCTGGTTGTGCGAGTCGAGTGCTCTTGCTGACGGGACAATGGATCGCCTCTGTATCAACGAAAATACAAGTCCTAGGGGGTTCGATGAGCGTAAAGAACAATCGCGCTTCTGCCGCGTTGCTGC
>JBEVDW010000402.1:0-7556 GCA_040513115.1 Steroidobacteraceae bacterium
CGCGCTCGATCACATCGAGCAGGGGCGCCAGCAATCGCACACCGAGGTGACCCGCCCAAGGGAACCGTTCGATGGCATCCGGGAGGATCGACTCGACGCTGACGGGAGCGGCGGATGGACCTTGAATCATTCGTCCACGGTGATCGGGACCCATCAAGGTCTGCAACGCTTCGTCGAGATTGCCCAGGGTCGCTGACAATCCCCACACACGCAGCCGCGGATTCAACGCACGCAAGCGAGCAAGACACAGCTCCAACTGCACCCCCCGCTTGGTGCCCATCAACTCATGCCACTCATCGACGATCACGCAGCGGAGGAATCGCAACGCATCGTGGTTGTCGGCGTAACTCAACCATACGGAGAGACTTTCCGGTGTGGTCACGAGCGCTTGAGGCGGCCGTGCTCGTTGCCGTCGGCGAACAGAGCTTGCTGTGTCACCGGTGCGTGCTTCCACACGCCAACCCAATTGCATTGCTCGAACGGCGTCTGCCAGGTTGCCTAACACATCATTCGCCAACGCCCGCAGCGGCGTCACCCACAGCACTTGCAGGGGCTCACGATCGGAATCGGCCCCCTGCTCCACCGCCTCGACGAGCGGGCCGAGCCAGGAGGCGAGCGTTTTTCCGGAGCCCGTGGGCGCATGGACGAGCCCTGATTCGCCGGCGAGGTACGCATCCCAGGCCGCCCGCTGGAATGGCGCGATTTGCCAGCCACGCCGTGCGAACCATGCGTGCAATCGAGCTGAGGCGGAGGAATCGCGCACAACGGTCTGGCGTGCGCTCATGCATCCACGCTCGACAGCGGCCGCGCAACGTGCTCAAGGGATCTTCTTTCCGCAGCCACGCCCCAACGAAATGCCGCTGCCGCGCCCAGCAACATCAGCACAGCGCCGACGAGATAACCGATGACGACGCTCGTCACGGAACCCGACTCGACGAGCGCACCGAAGAACCACGGGGCAGCGACACCGCCGAGCCCCGTGCCCAGTGCATAGAACAACGCAATCGCCAACGCGCGGACCTCGAGGGGAAAGCTCTCGCTGACCGTTAGATACGCCGAACTTGCGGCCGCGGATGCAAAGAAGAATACGATGGCGAAAGCAATCGTGAGGGACACTGCCGTCAGCACGTGCGCATAGAACAGTGCAGCAGTGACTCCCAGGAGAACGCCAGACACTGCATACGTCACCGTGATCATCCCGCGTCGCGACCAATGATCGAACCACGGTCCGAGCACGAGAGGTCCGAGAAAGTTGCTGATCGCAAAGGGGATGAGATACAGACCGACGTCGGCGGCAGGGACGTGAAAGAAGCGATCCAGCACGAGCGCATAGGTGAAGAAGATGGCGTTGTAGAAAAAGGCTTGCGATGCCATCAAGCTCAAGCCGAGCGCCGCACGCTGCGGATAGAGACGAAATAGTGTGCGCGCCAGCGCGACGAGTCCGATGCGACCGCCAGGCCGAAAACGCCAGAGGGTTTGCGGCTCATGCACTCTTCGTCCCTGGCGTTCTATGTCCGTGACGATAGCTTCGGCTTCTGGGACACGACCGTGCAATAGCAGCCAGCGTGGACTCTCCGGCAGGAAGCGCCGCCAGAAGATCACGATCAACCCGAGCACGGCACCCACTGCAAACGCTGCACGCCAGCCCATGTCTTCCGGCAATCGCCCGGGCGCCAAGAGCAGATGCGATGTGGACGATGCGATGACAGCGCCGAGCCAAAAGCTGCCGTTGATCGCCAGATCCGTTCGCCCTCGATAGCGGGCCGGTATCAGCTCTTGAATCGCCGAATTGATGGCGGCGTACTCGCCGCCGATACCCGCTCCCGTGATAAATCGGAACACCGCAAAGCTCGTGAAATCCCAGGCAAAGGCCGTTGCAGCGGTGGCAACCAGATAGATCCCGAGCGTGACGAAGAAGAGACGTTTTCGTCCCCAGCGATCCGTCAGCCAGCCGAAGTACAAAGCGCCGAGCACAGCGCCGGCCAGATACGCGCTCGCCACGGCGCCGATCTGCGTCTCACTGAACTGCAGGCTGGGACTGGCCCGCAATGCTGCCGAGACGGCACCTGCCAGGGTGACTTCGAGCCCGTCGAGCACCCACGTGATGCCGAGGGTCAATACGACGAGCCAATGAAAGCGACTCCAGGCCAGCGCGTCGAGCCGGGCTGGCACGCGCGTTTCGATGATGGCGCCGCGCGCGCCAGTAGCGGTGTTCTCGGCTGCGTGCATACGGGGCGAGAAACGCGGCAGGAAGGCGAGAGGTTGCGAACGGAGTCGATCCGTTCGCTCTGAGCCCGCCCTCCCCTAATCGAAGAGTCCTTCGACCCTTCGACATTGCTCAGGGCTCAGGGCTCAGGACAAACGGAGGTCACGGGAACAAAGGATCAGGCAGTGCCGCGCAGATCCATACGCTGCGTCGTCGGCACACAGAAGATATCGATCGGATTGGATCGACCGCGCAAGACGAGCGGCGGCAGTGCCAAGGCATCGATGTCGAACCCTCGCTCGTCCAGTGAGCGCTTCACTGCATCGGAGAACAACAGCTCTCCGGCACGCGCGCGTTGGCCCAACCGTGAAGCGATGTTCACGGTATCGCCGACGATCGTATAGCTCATGTACGAGGGCGAGCCGATGTTGCCGGCGACGACTTCGCCCACGTTGATGCCGATCCCAAGGCCCGTATCGATGCCATGTCGTTCGTGCCAGCGCTTGGCGAGCGCATCGAACTCGTGAAGCATCTCTCGCGCAGTTCTCACGGCGCGCTCCGGGCCATCCGATTGCTCGACTGGAACGCCGAAGCCAACCATCAGGCAATCGCCCGCCATGTTGAAGACGGTGCCGTCGTAGCGAAACGTGATGTCGGTCAGCAGCGCGAAGAACTCGTTCAACAGCTGCACCACGTCCGCGGCCTTCAGCTTTTCGGAGATCGTCGTGAAGCCGCGCATGTCGGCGAACATTACAGCCGCATGCATCTTGATATTGGTGCTTGCGAACAGGGAGTCCTGCAGTTCGGGATCAGCGAGGATCTGATCGGCTAGCTTCGGCGAGATGTAGCGTCGGAAAATTTCACGAATCCGCTCGCGCCGACGCACTTCCAGCGCCAGCTGCTGCGCTGCTACCTGCCTGCGTGCCGAGCTGACTCGAAGCAGCGCATGCATGCGGACCAGCCCTTCATCCCGTCGCACCTGCGGCGTGATGAAGTCGTCGACGCCCGCCTCGAACGCCGCCAGCCGGCGTCGCCCCGTACGCGCGACAGCAATGAGCGGGAGAGACATCACCGCAGGATTGGCCTTCAACTCGCGACAGAGATCCAGCGCGCGCTCGGAGGAGTGATCCAGATCGATGAGAATCACGTCCGGACGAGCGGACTCCAGGGCGGAGACCGCATTGGCCAACGGGACTCTGGCCGCCAGGGAAATCTCTGAACCCGGCAGAAAGCGCTCGATAAAAAGCTCTTCCTGCGTCTCATCGCTCAACGTCACTGCCTTGAAACTGAACTCCGCCATCTGTGCCGCGCCGCTCCGTGTGCCCCCTTGTTGTTCGGGATTGCGAAAACATTCTCACAGATGCACTCACTCGCACAACGTCTTGCGCAGTGCACGATTGCGTAGGTGAACGGCCGAACTACTGCACAGAGAAACGAAAGAGGCCCGGCCATCGCTGGCCGAGCCTCGATTCGACATCGCAAGCGGTCGACTCGATCAGTTCGTGTTGACCTGAATGCGACGCGGCTGTGCCTTGGGCTGCTTCGGAATCGTCACCTCCAAGACACCTTCACGCCCAGTGGCACGCACGGCCGCAGCGTCCACTGTGTCCGGCAGCGTGAAGCGGCGATGGAAGCGTCCGTACGGGCGCTCCACGCGACTACGCTCGACACCGGAGGCCTTCTCATCCTTTTCGCGTTCGCCAGCAATGGACAACACGCCCTGATCCAACGTGATGTCGACCGCGTTCACGTTCACGCCGGGCACATCCAGCTTGAGCAGGAATTTGTCGGCGTACTCTTCGATGTCGGCGGGCGGCACCCAATCGGCAGTCGCGGACGAGCTGGTGGAATTCCGATCGAGCTGGTTGTCGAACACGCGGTTGATCTGGTTGTGCAGTTGGCTCAGCACATCCCATGGTTCGTAACGGGCGACAGACATGGTGAACTCCTTCATAGGCAAATGAGTCGAAGACGAAGCATTGGTTGATCGCAAGGTACCGCTCGTTTGCACGGTCAGCCTCGCGGCTTGGCGAGTTAGATAGGGCTGGCATTTTCCATTTCAAGCGCTGCTTCATTCCGTACACTGATCATCCCGGCCCCTTGGTCTAGAACTGCGACGCACCATGCAGAAACCGTTGTTCGTGCTCGTCTCGCTGCTGCTCCTGTTCGCTCCCCTCACTCAGGCACAGCCACCGGTGCGTACGTACGACCTCGACTACCGTGTCGAAATGAAGCCGGAAGCAGGCGTTGCCGCAGTCACCATCAGCCTCAGTGGCGAGCGGCTGCCCAGTCGCCTGGTGTTCAAGATCGACCCCGACCGTCATCGCAATTTCAGCGCGTCCAGCGGTTTGCACACGAGTCCACGGGAGATCACGTGGGAGCCGCAGGGACGCAAGGCTGAGCTGCACTATGACTTTGTCGTCAGCCACAAGCGCAGCGATAGTGGCTACGACGCAGTCATGCAGAAGGATTGGGCCATCTTCCGTGGCGATTCGCTGGTGCCACGAATCAAGGTAACGGCCAAACGCAGCCTGCGCTCGCGCGCCACACTGCATTTCGTATTGCCACCGCAATGGTCGGCTGTGACGGCCCTGGGCTCAACCGACAAGAGCGAGGTGGAGTTCGATCAACCTCGGCGACACTTCGACCGTCCCACGGGCTGGATGTTGATGGGCAGGCTGGGTAAGCGCAGCGAACGCATCGCCGGCGTTACGACGACGGTGGCCGCACCGCTCGGCAACGATGCCCGTCGCCAGGACACGCTCGCATTTCTGAGCTGGAATCTGCCGCGCTTGATCGAAGTCTTCCCGAAGTTCCCGACCCGCGTGCTGATCGTGAGCGCGGGTGATCCCATGTGGCACGGCGGACTCTCCGGACCTGGATCGCTCTACATTCATACGGACCGGCCGCTCATCAGCGAGAACCGCACGAGCACGTTGCTCCACGAGCTCGTGCACGTCGCCATGGGTATTCGTGGCGCCGAAGACAGCGATTGGATCGTGGAAGGCCTCGCCGAATATTACTCACTGGAAACACTGCGTCGGTCGCGGGGCATCAGCACGCAACGCTACGACGAAGCACTGCGCAAGCTGGAGCGGTGGAGTCGCAAGGCAGCGAGTTTGCGAGTGAAACAGTCGAGCGGACCCGTTACGGCAAAAGCGGTGCTCGTGTTCAAAGCCGCTGACGACGAGATTCGCGCTGCCACCCGCGGTGAGCGCAGTCTCGACGATGTGGCGATGCGCCTTGCCGGTCAGCGTCACGCCGTGACACTCGAGGATTTACAGGCGATCGCGAAAGAGGTTGCCGGCCGGGAGGTGCACGCGTTCGCGCGGATTCAATGAGCCTCGGCAGGTTGCCCGAGCACGTGACTCGTGATCCGCAGCGCGGTCTCCAATGCACGTAGACCATCCTCTCCCGTTACCACCGGGCGGCCGCCCGTGCGCACGACGCCGAGGAACGACACGATTTCATCCAGCAGCGCGTCGCCTTGGTCGAACGACTGCTCTTCGATCGCAACTTGTGCCGCCGATTCGATCGGCGCATCGCTCTTCTTGCGCACGATGGTGAGGATCTTTTGCTGCAGGTCGATGGAGAAATACGCGTCATCCTGAAAGATCCGGATCTTGCGTTCCTGCTTCATGCTGATGCGGCTCGCCGTCGTGTTCGCGACACAGCCACCTGCAAAACGCAGCCGCGCGTTGGCAATGTCGATTTCGCCGGAAAACACATTGGCACCGATCGCATCGATGCTCTCGAGAGGCGCGCCAACGAGCTCTTGAATCAGATCGATGTCATGGATCATCAGATCCAATACGACACTCACATCGGTACCACGCAACTTGAACGGCGCCATACGGTGCGACTCCACGAAGCGCGGCGTCTTGAGCACGCTCGCTGCTGCCACGATCGCGGGATTGAAGCGTTCGAGGTGTCCGACCTGCAACACGCATCGATGTCGCTCTGCAATGGTGATTAGCTCACGTGCCTGCTCCACGGTCGTCGTAATGGGCTTCTCCACGAGAACGTGAACACCGTGCTCGAGGCATGCCTTTGCGATCTCGTAGTGCGCGGGCGTTGGGACTGCGATGCTGACGGCCTGCACCCGACCGAACAGCGCACGAAAGTCGGTTAGCGCTTCGCAGCAGGTCTCGGCGGCAACCTTCGAAGCTGCTCCTTGGTCTCGATCCACGACGGCAACGAGCTCCGCATCGGGAAGTTGCGCATACTTCTGCGCGTGGAAGCGGCCCAGATAGCCGACGCCGATCACGGCAGTGCGGATAGGCGTGGCAACGGTCGAGTCGGTCATGCAGGCACCTCGAGACAGAAGCAGCCGATGATACGTGCATCCGGCCAGACGCCGATCGTACCGACCCATTGCCCGGCCGGCAGAACCCAGACAAGATCCGCGCGCCTTCGGCTCTGCACGGAACCCTATGTCGTCTCACCGCATGCGTTTCGAATTGCTCTTCGCTCTCGGCTGGATTGCCTTCGGGGCCCTGCTGCTGCCCGCCCTGGTCTATGTTGTTGGTGTCGTTCTGCTCGGCACGTATGAGGGTAAGGGACTGGTTGGGTTCTACGGCAACCTGTTTACTGATTTGATCTCCGGTTCGTGGGCGGCCGTGACCCTGGTGTTTGGGCCTTATGTCATTTTGATGCTGGCCAGAGTGTCACTGCTGGGGCGACATCGAGAGGCGGCCGCGCACGATGACGACGAGGTCGCCGCCGTCGGTCCGAGCGAAGGCAGCAGCGCGCGCAGCAATCGCGTAGAGCCGCGGATCGGAAATTGATGGCGCGCACCAGCATTGATCTGGTGATCGCTGTCACAAATTCGCCGACGCACCATGTGACCATTTTTGTCAGCCGGTAAGCTCTCCTTCCACGGGGTGTCGAATCCCGAGAGCGATCAAGTTTTAGCGCTGGAAGGAGAAGAAAAGTGTTCGCGAAACTGTTCGGCTGGCGTAAACCAGTCGAGGACCAGCCCGACGATCCGCCGAGCGCCGTTCGGGTGCCGGTGGTTCAACAACGCTCCGTGCGTCCCGCAGCGGTGAAGGCCGTGGCACCCGAAAAGAACGCCAAAGGGTTCGACCCGTACAACAGCGGCGCTTTCAAGCGGAAGGGTGCGTGGGAGAAGGTGCCGCGTCTGTAAGCGGCATCGCGCTCGCAGTACCACTACCTACACGGTGGCGGCCTCCCGCTGCACGACCGGTCGATTGCGGCCAGGCCGCAGCCCCGTTTGGGGCTTTTGCTCATGTCGCCCATCGCATGTGGGCCAGTAGAACATACCTACCCCAAGCACCGTGAACCACATGACTGCTTGGGCTATCCAACGCCACCGTAGCCGCTTCAACGA
>JBEVDW010000403.1:0-12465 GCA_040513115.1 Steroidobacteraceae bacterium
AACCCGCTCGTGAATCCCGGCGCGATCACCGCGACCAGCCTGGTCAAGGGCAACAGCCGCGACGAGATCTGGAAGAGCATTCTCGACTACCACTCCGACTTCGCCGGCCGGCCGCTGAAGATCGACAAGGAAGTGTTCGACTCCGAAGCTGCGACGAACCAACGCAATCAGGCGATCGGTCAGCTGATGTACGCGTACGAGTTCATCAAGGCGAACCCGATGCAGGCCGTCGACATCTACACCGAGCAATGCGCGATCGCCGTCAACGCCAAGGATCTCGCGACCATGGCGGCCACGCTCGCGAACGGCGGCAGGAATCCTGTCACCCGCAAGCAAGTGCTCGCCACCGCGAACGTGCCGCACGTCCTTGCGGTGATGGCGACCGCGGGCCTATACGACGATTCCGGCAAGTGGCTCTACCACACGGGGTTGCCCGCGAAGAGTGGCGTCGGCGGCGGCATCATCGCGGTTTCCCCCGGCAAGTTCGGCATTGCCGTGATCTCCCCGCCGCTCGATGAGGCGGGAAACAGCGTCAAGGCACAGAAGACCATCGCGGCCATTTCCAAAGCCCTCGGTGGCAATCCGTATGCTGCGAACCCGGCGGTAGCAACGGCGAAATAGCGGCGTTCCTGCTCGAGACGGTAGCTCGCAATCGGAGTCGAGATGCCGTGACTTCGACCTCACTGTCTTGCGCCGTGTTCGCGCGGTGACCTGCGATCACGGAGGCTCCGTAGGAGACGGTGTGTCGCGTCATCGGAGTAAAGCAGCCCGGGATTCGTGCGGTACACCGAAAGCAATCGGCTGTGTGTCACCTTCATTTGCTCAGTTCTTGCAAATGCAGCGAGTTGAGAACACGCCGTGAAACGATCAGCGACAGGAACTGCGTGATACGCACCTCAGGCTTCATTGCCTCGAGCTCAGCTTCGTAGAGTGCGGCAACAGTTTCGCGAGGCAGCGCCGTCTGCTCAGCCAACGATTGAATGGCCGAGTCGTGTTGCGTTCTCGAGTTACTCGTGCTCGGGATCATCGGCACCACCTCCACATCGTGATTTGAGTAACCCGACGTTCATGTCTCCGCTTGCTACGAAACCCGCCTCAACCGCCCAACGCAATTGCCATCCAGACCATGCCGATACCGCCGATCAGAAAGCAGAATCCAACCACCCACGGCCGACCGAGTGTGTAGCGAGCCCAGCGGAAGCCAGTGAAGAACAGCAGTGCCAACAAAACTCCATTCGACACACGCAAAGCCAACCGCGCATCGTCGATCACCAGGAACGGTAGCGCAGCCGGCAAGCTGGCTAGGAACACCAACCAGAAGCTCGCGAGGCTACCCAGCACGTCAGCCTTTGTGATCTGGTTCGTACGAGCCGGAGACGAACGAATATTTGCCACGACCTTTTCGTAAAGATCGCTGCGCTCCTTGGCCGTAGTCACGTTTTCGAGCAGCCCGTCGAGCTCGCCCGCTACGACGGCAGTGGCGCTGCTGCCTTCCGACGCAGTGCGAACGCTTTCCATGACCTTGCGCAGGCGGCCGCGATCGAAGAGTTGACCGGCGAGAAAGAGGGCGGCGTCGATGATTCCCCACGCAATATTGCAGCCGATCGTCGCGATCAGGAGCTGCCGCGCTCCCTCGCGCCCTTCCTCCTCGATGATCAGCCCTGCGCCCAGCGTGAACGTGAGCGTCATGATCAGGCCGAACAGCACTTCGCTCAGGCTAGTCGCCGGATCGAGATACTTTTGTGCGATCGAGGATCGAGCCATACGGTTCACCTTCGAGCAGCTTGGAGATCTCTCTAAAATTCACCGGGATCGCTGACTTGTCGATCTTGGCCCGGCAAGTTGCGGGCAACGTTGTCGATCGCTATCAAGATTTCGAAACGGACACGCGCCGGCCGATATGGAATTCCACGCACGCAATCGCATGCCTCTGCTCGGATGGGACTCCGACCGACGGCGGTCTCCAGTCAGTAGACCTCCTTGATGAACTTGAACGGGTGGTTAGTTTCCCGGTATTTACCTTGCTTCTGCCGCTTTGGGAGCTTGATCTTTTCCCGGGGCAACGACTTGTAAGGTATCTGCTTGAGCAGATGGGTAATGATGCTGAGCCGAGCAAGCCGCTTGTCGTTGCTCAGTGCGACATGCCAGGGCGCGAACGCGGTATCGGTCGCGGCGAACATGTCATCGCGGGCCCGGGAATAGTCGTACCAGCGACTGTAGGACTTGAGGTCCATTGGCGAGAGCTTCCATATCTTGCGTGGATCATCGATGCGATCCTTGAGCCGGTTGGTCTGCTCTTCGGGACTCACTTCCAGCCAGTACTTGATGAGGATAACTCCGGAATCGACGATCGCCTTCTCGACCGCCGGCACTACCTTCAGGAATTGTTTCACATCCGACTCGCTGCAGAATCCCATCACGCGCTCGACGCCCGCGCGGTTGTACCAGCTGCGGTCGAAGATCACGACTTCTCCCGCACCGGGGAGGTGCGGCAGGTAGCGTTGTACGTACATCTGGCTCTTTTCGCGTTCGGTCGGCGCCTGCAGCGCGACGACGCGGAAGACTCGCGGACTGACGCGCTCGGTAATCGCCTTGATGGTACCGCCCTTGCCGGCACCATCGCGCCCTTCGAACACGACACAAACCTTGAGGCCCTTCTGAACGATCCACTGCTGTGCTTTGACAAGCTCGCCATGCAGGCGCTCGAGCTCCTTTTCGTAGTCCTTGCGCTTCAGTGGGCCGGACTGGCTCTCGTCCGGGCGCTTGTTCGCTTGCTTCTGATTCTTTATGGCCATGGCTTCGGATCCTTCTTTTCGTTCTCCAGCCCCTTGCCAGTGATCTCGCTGTAGAGGCTGATGAGACGGTTGATGAGTGGCTCGAACTCGGGATGCGTGGCGGCAAGGGCGCGGGCGCCGCTGGATTCATCGAACACCGTTTGCAGGAATTGCAGGTGGGGAGCCCGGCCTCGTCATTGCGATAAGCCCTCTCGCTCCGGCGCGTGCGGATGGTGGTCCACTTCGAATCCTTCAGCGCGCGGACGCCATTATTCGAGATAGCGTCCTGCTTGGCGCAATACGTAATTGGGGATTCAGGGGGATCGCAACAAAGGCCGGTCGTGCCGGTGACGGCCTGTGATCAATCCAACCATTGCACCTCGAACACATGACAACCCCACGCGGGAATATCGATGAAGAGCCCGCGGCTCAGCAGGTCATCGCCAGAGCGATCGTAAGAAGCGGAGCTGAGTAAGTCCTGGAAACGAACGGTGCGGCCCGCAAGCTCGGGAGAGGATAAGCGGACGAAGCACTGGCTTTGCTGCGGCGAGTAATTCACGACGACGCAGAGCCTCTCGTGTGAATTGCGTTCCCAGTTGAAGGCGATGAAGTTGTCCGCAGTCGCGTTGTCATGCCAGGCGGGAATGCATTCCAACAGGGACCAGCGACCGTCGTGCACGATGGGATGGCGCAAAGCGGCGAGGAGCTGCTCATAACTATGCTCACGTTCGTTGTCCGCAGGCTCGTCAGGACGTCGCACGAGATGCGGCGAGATACGAACCTTACGTCCCTCGAACTGTCCGTCGTGAAAGAAGCGCAGACCTGGTGAGAGGAACGTAAGCACCGCGGCGGCGCTGTGCACTGCAGGCGCAAAGGTCGCCCCCGCACGCGGCTCGTCGTGGTTCTCGAGAAAGCGCGCCGACTTGTTCTGAAAATCCATATCTGCGCAAAGGTGCTCACGCACCGGGCGAGCGTGTTGCTCGCGCAACCGGTCGTACAGACGCTTGTCGTAGGTATAGTCGAAACCCTGCTGCTGCAGCGTCCATTCCAAATCCCAATACACTTCGGCCATGAACAGGAAGTTGGGATGTTTGGCGCGCACTGACTCGATCGCCTTTGGCCAGAACGGCTCGGCGCGAATACCCCAGGTGCGTTCGAACACTTCGGGCAAGACGAGCATGGCCATGTCGCAACGCACGCCATCGCATTGGCTTGCGATGCTCGCGAGCTCAGCACTCATCGCGTCCTGCAAGTCCCGTTTGCCGTAGTTGAGTTGCAGCGTGTCTGGCCAGCCGTCGAAGTACGGATCGCGACCGTGCGCGAGCAGGAGCGGTCCTTTCTTCGACGCCACGCGACAGTAGTTATGAGGCGCGCGAATCGAATCCATTTCGGTGCCATGCACGAAATAGTCCGGGTGCGCGTCGATCCACGGATGATCCGGGGCCATGTGGTTCGGCACGAAATCGAGCATGAGCCGCATGCCGCGCTGGCGCATGCGCGCGCGGAGCCGAGCCAGTGCTTCCGGGCCGCCCACGTTGCGATGTACGGTGTAGTCGCTGATGGCAAAGCCGGAACCCGCGATGTCTTCGCCTCTCAGGTCGGGCAGCGTCTGCTCGAACTCGTGTCGCCATCCTTGATTGGTGCGCGAAATGCGCTGCCCGGCAGCGCCTGTATTCCAGACGCTCAACAACCAGATCCAGTCGAAGCCCATTACGGCTAACCGGTCCAGTTCCGAATCGGCGATGTCATCCAGCGTGGCCGGACGTCCCAGCGAGCGTGACAGCTCCGTTAACGTGACCCGTGTGTTGATCTGGTAGAGCAGGGGATGGCGAGTTGATGTCGCGGTCATGCGTGAATTCAGCCGCCCGTCTCGAACCCGGGATAAAGGGTCATCCCGCCGTCGATGAAGAGTGTGGTGCCGACGAGATAGTCGGTGAAATCCGAAGCCAGCCAGACGGCTGCACGGCCGATCTCTTCCACCTCACCGATGCGTTTGTAGGGCACGAGTTTCATCAGCGCTGCGTACGCCTCGGGTGTCGACCACGCTGCCTCGTTGATCGGCGTACGGATCGCACCCGGCGCGATGGAATTGACGCGGATGCGCTTCTCCGCGACTTCCTGCGCGAGGCTCTTCATCAACAACATCAGCCCACCTTTCGATGCGGCATAGTTCACGTGACCCGCCCATGGAATGACTTCGTGGACTGAGCTCGTGAAGATGATCTTGCCCGCCGCCACGGACACTTCAGGTCGCACGCCACGGCGCAGGAATTCCCGCACCGCTTCGCGCGCGCACAGGAAGGCACCGCGCAAGTTGACGTTCATGACGGAGTCCCATTGCGCGGTGGTCATCTCGTGGAACGGTGCGTTCCGCTCCATGCCGGCGTTGCTGACCAGAATGTCGATCGTGCCGAACTCACGCACGGCAGCGGCGAACATGGCTTGCACTTGCGCTTCGTCCGACACGTCGGCCTGAACGATGATCGCGCGCTGACCACTGCGACGGATTTCTTCGGCCACGGCTTCTGCAGCTTCCGGCCTGCTCACGTAGTTCACGATCACGTTGGCACCCGCTTTCGAGAGTGCGATCGCTATGGCGAGGCCGATGCCGGAGTTCGCACCAGTGACCAGCGCAGTCTGGCCTTTGAGCAACTTGACTGCCTGCACGGCCGGGATGACCGGCTCGGGCAGGTTCATATTGCTGTAGTAGTCTTTCATGCTCGTCACTCCTTCACGCGCACCCACCAGCCACTACGCGGTTGCGCCTTTGGCCTTTGCAGACTTCTTTGGTTCGGCGGAGTCCGATTGCAGCGCTTGAAAAACGGCTTTCTCCGCATCCGGCGCAAGCAGCAGTTCCTTAGTGACCAGGGCATTGCTGCGGATGATCGCGGCGATGCATCCCGTCCAGCCGGTCTGGTGAGTGGCTCCGACGCCGGCCCCGGTGTCGCCATGAAAGTATTCGTGGAAGAGCACCAAGTCGCGCCAGTGCGGATCGTTTGCGAATTTGGGAGACGCGCCGTTGCAAGGGCGGTTACCGGACGCATCCGGAAGGAAGATCCCGGTCAGTCGCGCAGCCAGTTCCTGTGCCACGCCCAACAAAGTCATCATCTGTCCTGAGCCAGTGGGGCACTCGATTTTGAACTCTTCGCCGTAGTACGCGTAAAGGCGCAACAGCGCGGTGTAGAGCAGGTAGTTGATGGGCATCCACACCGGCCCACGCCAGTTGGAGTTGCCACCGAACATGCCGGTGTCAGAGTCGCCGGGCACATAGGCCACGCGATATTCCTGCCCGGCGTGGTTGAAGACGTATGGATGCTCGAGATGGCACCGCGACAGTGCACGAATGCCGTGCGGCCCGAAAAATTCCGTCTCGTCCAGCATGCGAGCCAGGATGCGCCGCAGCTTCTTCTCATCCACGATCGACAGCATGCGGCGGTTGGCTACGCCGGGCCGACTGGGCAAGTGCATATTCGCGGCGAGATCGGGATGCCGTTCGACGAGCTGTTGGGCGCGTTTACGGAAATGCGGCAGCTTCGCCGTGACGTCGTATTCGAAAACCGCAATCGCGGCGAGCGGCAGCAACCCCACGATCGAGCGAACTTTTAGACGCTGCGACCTGCCATCCGGGAGGCGCAGCACGTCGTAGAAGAAGCCGTCCTCCTCATCCCACATCTCGTCCTGACGCTCGCCAACGCGGTCCATCGCGCCCGCGATGAGCAGCGTGTGGTGGAAGAACTTTCCCACGAACTCCTCGTACAGTGGTTCGTGCTGTGCGAGCTCGACCGAAATGCGCAGCATGTGCTGGCTGAAGAACACCATCCACGCCGTACCGTCGGCCTGATCGAGGTAGCCGCCTGTCGGTAGCGGCGAGGAACGATCGAATACGCCGATGTTGTCGAGGCCGAGAAAGCCCCCGTCGAAGACATTCGCGCCGGTGCGATCCTTCCGATTGATCCACCAGGTGAAGTTCACCAACAGCTTGGCGAAGGCGCACTTCAGGAACTCGATGTCGCCGGTGCCGCCGTGTTGCTCCTTGTCGAGCATATAGAGCTGCATCGTGGCCCAGGCGTGAACGGGCGGATTGACGTCGCCGAAGTTCCACTCGTAGGCCGGCAACTGGCCATTCGGATGCAGGTAGTCATTGCGCAGCATCAGGTCCATTTGCTGTTTGGCGAAGTCGGTATCGACCATACCCAGTGGAAGCATGTGGAAGGCAAGGTCCCACGCCGCGTACCAGGGGTACTCCCATTTGTCCGGCATCGAGATGACGTCGCTGTTGTACATGTGGAGCCACGCGCCGTTGCGCACGGGCCGGCGGTCATGCGGCGCCAGGCGAGAGCCGGCGCCATGCTCATCGAGCCATACCGCGAGGTCGTAATAGAAATACTGCTTGCTCCACAGCATGCCCGCCAGCGCCTGGCGCATGACATTGGCGCGCTGTGGATCCTGTCGCACGGCTGGCGGTGTGATCGCGTCGTAGAACGCGTCGGCCTCACTCAGGCGTGCCGCGAACACGGTATCCACATCGGCGAAGGGTGTCTTCCACTGCGCCGGTGCACGCGTCGTGAGCCGCAACTGGATAGTCCGCGTCTCGCCGGCGCCGATATTGAGTGTGTAATGCGCGGCCACCTTCGTACCCTCTTGTGCCGGGTTGACCGCACTGACGTCGCCTTGTACGACGAAGCTATTGATGCCGTCTTTCACATAGGGCGAAGTATTCTTCAGACCGAAGAGCCGCCTATTGTTGGTTTCGTTCTCGGTGAAGAGCAGCGGGACGTCCGTATCGCAGTAGAGGAAGTAGTCAGGCAACGATTCCTGAAACAGCGGGTCGGTGTGATGCGCATGGACCACTGCATCGCGACCGAACCTGACTTTCTTCAAGCTGGGCTTCGAACCGCCTCCGGTCTGCGACCAGGTGTTGCGAAACCATAACGTGGGCAACACCTGCAGCGATGCGGCTTGCGGCCCGCGGTTGCTAACGCTGATGCGCACCAGCACGTCGTCCGGCGCCGCCTTCGCGTACTCGACGAAGACATCGAAGTAGCGGTTGTCGTCGAACACGCCCGTGTCGAGCAGCTCATACTCGGCGTCGTGTTTGCCGCGGGAACGGTTGGTCACGACGATGTCGTTGTATGGATAAGCCGCCTGCGGATACTTGTACAAATATTTCATGTACGAGTGTGTGGGCGTCGAGTCGAGGTAGTAGTAGCACTCCTTCACGTCCTCGCCATGGTTGCCCTCGCTGTTGGCGAGACCGAATAAACGTTCCTTGATGATCGGATCGCGTCCATTCCACAGGGCCAGTGCAAAGCACAACACCTGGTGGTCGTCGCAGATACCACCCAGTCCATCCTCGCCCCATCGATAGGCGCGCGATCGAGCCTGGTCGTGAGTGAAGTAATTCCAGGCATCACCGTTTTCGCTGTAGTCCTCGCGAACGGTGCCCCACTGCCGCTCGCTCAGGTACGGACCCCACTTACGCCAGGGAACGTCGTTCGTGCGTGCCTCAGCGAGACGTTCGTGCTCAGTCGATTTATTTTGGTTTGCCATGGGATTGCCTTCGCATCGAAGAGGATGCGGATTTCATGCGTGTCGATGCTAGGCAGCGCGTGCCTCATCGACTATCGATAAAACGCAAAGGCATGCGGTCCATGCATCCACAGATCAGGACACGCTTTCTCGTAGTTCGGCGTCACCCTCAGGTTGCGTATCGGTTCGACGCGGTGCGCGTTGCAGCGTCATCGAAGGACTCTCACCGAATAGTGCGCGATAGTCCTGCGCGTACTGGCCCATGTGCGTGAACCCCATGCGCCTTGCGATCCGGCTGACGGCAGCCGCTTGCACGCATGTTTGACTCAGCGCGTTGTGCGTTCGAGTCAATCGCTGGCTCTTGATGAAGCTGATCGGCGTCGTGTCGTAGAACTGGCGGAAGCCATACTCCAGCGTGCGAACCCCAACGCCGCAATGCCTGGACAGGTCGGCAAGGGTCACGGACTTGGCAAGATGCGAATCAATGAAACGGCAAGCGCAGGCCACAGCGGACGCGCGCAGGTTCCGCGCGCCCATCCCGGATGCCACGACGACTGATGTTTCCATCGCGGCGCGAATCTGCTCAACGAGGGTTTCCTCGATCACATGCGGCGAGCTTCGATCCCAGGACGTCTCAGCTTCCGTTGCCTCTTTCGCATAACCGACCAATGCTGAGACGCATTCGGGACTCGTCGAGCGTATTTGCATACGTCGCGACAAGGCTCCCGCAATGTGTCCGCAGGCAATGACACAGAGAGTCGCGTCGTTCGGCAGGAACACATCGATACGAGCGCTCCTGCCTGTGACGGCCAAGCGGCGTCCATCGACGGGCTCGCCGAGCGAACGAATAGGCGTGGTGCGCGATGAGGAGAACATCAAGCAGTCATCGACTGCAGGCGTTGTACCGCGAATAACAAGGCAGTTGCCCGGATGTATACGAACGATGCGAATCGAGGGCAGCAATGCGACGGACGCCCACGATGGCTGCCGGCGAGGGCCGAGTTGGATCAACTCGACATTCCAACCGTCAAAATAGCTTTGCAGCTGCTCCACACTGTCGTAGCGGCGTGTCATCGTAGCAGTGAACGCGAAGTGCCAGGTCGCCGCTATCAAAAAAACGCCCGTGGAGCCTACTGCCGGCCAGCTGCCATTCGAGCGCACACACCTGTCGCGAAGTTTGATCGCGGCACTCTATGGGTGACGATAGCTGTGAAGGTGTCGTGCGACGAAGGTTGCGTGCGATAAGTTGATAGGCATATCGATATCGAATCGTTCGTGCCGCTCGCTCACGTGAGCGCGACTTCGTTGCGTTGAGCCAGCAGGTGCTACCGCAGAGACGCACCTGCTGGTGCAAGCGATGCGTCAGTCGGCTCCGGCGCTGCATCCGCCTCGGACTGGCTGAGCTCGGCGGCGAGTCTGCGTGCTGCGACTTCGTAGTGAACTGCAGCCCAGACGAAGAGCGGCGGAACGATCAGTAGTGCGGCACGCAGTGAGTGCGCACCGTACTTTTCGAGCCATGCCAGCGCCACAACGACGAGCTTGCGGATACGCGGCGTGGGTAGCTGGGCAACGTCCCAACGTTCGAACCCGCCGTCGGCTTGTTCGTCGACGGTGCCTTTCGCCCCCGTCGTTACTGGCGGCGAGCGACTTCGTCGATGTCGAGCGAGTCGAAGTACTGCGAGGCCCGCAGAACACGCTGTACGGCAAGAACGCTGGCGCCGGCGTGGTCGCGCTCTACACCAAAGCGCCCAGCGCCCAATTCGAGGGCGGTGCGGAAGTAACGCGCGGCTGGATCGATAGCAACGGTTCGCCGTCTCTAACCCATCTCAACTTGAGGCTCAGTGGGCCATTGACGTCCGCTGTGCGCGCGAGTGTTGCGGCCGTGCATTCAACGCACGGACACACGATGTCGAATGCACTCGCGGGTGCGCCGGATGGCGACGATGACGATCGGTGGGCGGCTCGCGCTCAATGGCATGGTCACCTGCGGAGGAGTTTGATCTGCGCTTGCTCGCGGGTTATTCGCGGGAGAAAGTCGAAAGGGCGAATCGGACGTGTTCCTCGCACCAGATGCGCCATCTACCTGAGTGGTAGGTCTTTGCGGCAAGCTGGCTACTCCAGCCCTTGTAGCGATGACACAGCGCACAACCACACGCCATGCCCGGTTGCAGTCAACAAACTCGATCTCGAGGCCGGCGACCTCACGTTGCTGGGCCGATATCGTCTGCCCAACGGCTGGACGCTTGCATCTGTAACCGCATGGGATCGGTATCGTGCAACGCGCACCGATGACGATGTAGGACAACTATCTACACCGCTCTTGGTTCTTCCACGATAGCGAAGAGGGCAGCAGTCAACCAGCCGCTCTGGCAACACGTTGGTCCGCCACCGAGGACTCTCAGCATCACTCGGCCAGCCGAGGATCTGACCCATTGGTCTTTCTCGGGCAAGAGGTGCAGCCCGCCGAAGTCTTCGTGGCGGGTTCAGGATCCGAAGCCGAATCGATGAGTCGCGGCGTTCAGTTTCCTACGACGCTCTCGTTGCAATTAGCCTTTCTGCAAGGTCAAACGGATTGGCTGAACGAGTCTCCTTTGCTGTCCAGCACGTGCGTGCGGATGCACTCCCCAGGCATTGAGTGGACGAATGGCTTTCTCGACGCCATCGAATGGATCTTTGCCGCCGTCGCTCAGTATCCGGACATGACCAGTCGCGACGATGTGCGTGCCAGTTGGCTCGACTCGCCGCTTGCACGCGTGAACATGCTCGGAGCAACTGACTCCCCCGTGAGCAACGAACGCGAGACGCGCACGGCAAGACGACAGGCAGTCGAGCGCGCTCGCGAATACATCCGCGTGAATCTCACCGAACCGATCCGGCTGTCGGATCTTTGCAAGTACTCGCGCACCCCAGCGCGATCGCTCGAGTATGGATTCCGTGAGGTGGTCGGCGTATCGCCCGTTGCTTATGTCCGCGCGATGCGGCTGCATCGAGCGCGGCGGTTGCTGCGGTCCACTGCGGTGCGTACTCGCACGATCTCTGAGATCGCGCTCGACAGCGGCTTCTGGCACCTGAGCCAGTTCGCGACGGACTATAAGCGCCTCTTTGCCGAGAGTCCTTCGGTGACGTACCGCCGCACGCAATCGCAGTTGCCACGCGCAGGGCGACGCAATGCTGTCGACCTCTCGTCGGCACAGTTACGCATGACGGCGGTGCGCAAGAACAAGCGCATTCCAGAGGCGATTCCCGCTTCTCCTTGAATGTGGTTTTGCATACCACGCGTAGCCTCAATGGCGTGACGCCGCGCAACTGAGCCTGCAGAGTTCATCGCACGCAGCGCTACCGGGTCGTTGTGCGATTTCTCGATAGTGGACAGCGCACTGCGTCCCTAGCATCACAAAGCAATCCATAGAAAAACTTCAGTCGGCACTCAGCGTGCGTGCACTGTCGTTGACGCATGTGCTGAAATTTAAACCCGCGAAGGTGACACGATGAAAGCGACACAACCGCTTCACGATCTCGGCCCGAGCCTTTGGCTCGACAACATCACGCGCGATCTGCTGACCACCGGCACGCTCAGGCGCTACATCGACGAGCTCTCAGTGACGGGCCTGACCTCGAACCCGACCATCTTCAACCAGGCCATCAAGGCAGTACTGAGTACGACGTCGCCATCCGCAGGAAGCTGCGTGTCGCGAGTTGCTGAGCTCGGTGCGGTGGCAGCGCATCTACAACGCAGGTGCACGCCCTCGACGTCTGTTGTGGGCCAGCTCTGGCACCAAGGACGCCGCCGCGTCGGACGTTCTGTACATCGAGGCACTTGCCGCACCGTTCACGGTCAAAACGATGGCCGAGGGCACATTGAAAGCCTTTGCCGATCATGGCGATGTCGGTGACGTTCTATCAGCAGACGGCGGCGACTGTGAGCAAGTGCTGGCGCAGCTCGGCAGAGCTGGCGTGGATGTCGAGGCGTTAGCCGCGCAGCTCCAGGAGGAGGGCGCCAAGTCGTTCGTTGCATCCTGGAGCGAATTGATGAAGGTGATTGTTTCCAAGAGCGCCGCGCTCGAGATGGCGAGGCAGACATACATGCAAGTACTGGTCATCGACATTGGTGGGACCAACGTAAAGTTTCTTGCCACTGGCCGCCGCAAACAGCGCCGGTTTC
>JBEVDW010000404.1:0-4866 GCA_040513115.1 Steroidobacteraceae bacterium
CTGTGATTCGAGGCTCACGATCTTGCCGCCCGCGCGCAGCTCGACGGTCGCCAGAATGGTTTGACTCATGGACTCTGGGCCTGAGAACAAACAACACCTGCCCGCACAACGATTCAGAGACCTGCTGGAGTCGTATGCCATTATAGAGAACGCTTATCAGAATTCTGTCGCTAAGCTCTTCCGCAAGGCAGCAACAATCGACCCGGCGCTCACCGGCAGGCATCGACGGGCGTGTACGCGCGGCTGCGCGAGCTGCTGCCTCACGCAAGGCACGGCCGCGAGGGATCGAATGCAATCTGGTGACCAGCGCGAAGTCGCAAAATAGGGGCGGCGGTCCCAACCGACTCCGGCACGCTGGCAAGAACTTTCGCAATCGCTTCCTTATCGGAAGTGCAGCAACGTGCCCCGCGGGAAGTCACCCGTGAGGGTTTTCGAAGGTGAGTTAGGCTCCGCCGCATACCAGCGTTGCACCGCGCTTTCGAATGCGCGATCGACGCTGACCGTGGTCAGTGGCGTCTCATCCGGGCCGAGCATGGGCTGCCGCATGGTCATGCTCACCCAGTGGATATCACGCCGCCAAAGTGCAATGCGTGCGTCGTGAATGTCACCCTTGATGAGAAGATGCATCATGATTGCCACCCATCGCATCATCAGCCCGAACGTCAACCGCCGCCCATATGACCAAGGGGCAACGCGCGATGGCGGTGGCGAAGATATATCCAGATTCGGAGAAGCGTGGTCGTGGAAATAAATCACCAGTTTCTGCTGATTTTTCGCAAACCCGATTGAGGCAGGCACGCGCCGTGATCACCTACGCGCCCGACCTTGCCGATGACGTGCTCGCGGGCAAGCTCAGCGCGAACGCTGCTGCAATCGCCGCAGCCCAGCTACTCAAGCGGCAGCCGATGGCGTTCCCTCATCATCATCATCATCGGGCTCATCGACCGCATCGGGTGGCGGTCGGCCCGGCAGCCAGCGCGGGTCGGTTGATGAAAACATCGAGCAGCTTGTTAGCGTCCTCGGTGCCGACGCCCGCGCGATGTCCCGGACGGTCGGTGAGATAACGCGCGACGAACGCCGGGCGCAATTCCTCCCATGCTTCCTTGGGGACGCGTCGCTCGGCCAAATCGTGCATGCGCCGCAGTAGCTCCACGTAGTTGAGCCCACCGCCCGGTAGGCCACGTCGGCGGCGGCGTTTGTCTTCGCGTCGTGGCATGGTTAACACCCCCCTTGCTTCGTCTGAATTCAGACGATGCAACCTTCCATCAATTGACGGAAGGTTCAGCCGGTCAGGAGCCGGTCAGCTGCTATCACCGATCTCCCAGACCCGGCAGGGGTCCGACAGACCGGCAGTTATCACTTGTATCTGACGATCGAACCGAACTGCTACGGGCTCATCGCGATCGAGCGCTTGTGTGTGTCGCTTAGTGACGAGCGTTGGGAGCGAGACTGTCGGTGGTTGGAGAAGCCCTAGCAGTCTGAGGCTCGCCCATCGCAACTGATCGGGATCGTCGGAGACCACAGGGCTGGAAGAGAATCAAGAAGGTGCCTTGACCTGATCGACAAGGCGGTTTCGACCGCCAATCTTTACGATCCGCATCAACGAATTAAGAAAACCAGGGCTGAGAGAGTGGTGTGTCTCTCGCAGACCCACAGACGGAACGACGTGGCGGGGCAACAGGCGAAAATCTCCAATTTCTCGCACCTGGCAATCTTCTCGGGTGGCTCAGTCGCCTCTCAGAAAACTTGACGTCACAATTTGTGACTTCAAGTTGGAAGACCGCTTCGCTCCCCTCACCCGACGCTTCGCGTCGACCTCTCCCGCAACCGGGAGAGGTGAAGAACAAATGGGCGATTTCCTGTATCCGTTCGCGGGGCGCAAAATCGCTCAGATGAGGTCCTTTAGTCGCCGCAGCATTCGGAGGTGACCATGACGAGTGCCCGATCCTGGCTGATCGTTCTGATGAGCTTGCCGATGCTGGACGCGGCTGCGGCCGACACCTGCGAATGCCCGGACATCGCCGATCTGCGCAATCGTGAAGCGGAGGAGCGGGCGGCGATTCAGGCCTATCAAAGTGCCATCGCTCGCTGGGCGGGTGCGCCGCCTGCGGCCAGCGAAACATCCCGGACTGAGTTTCAAGCCAGCGATATCCAGACTGCGATCAACGCGGTGACGACTTCTGGATCGAACAAGGCGACAGGGAAGACGGACGCTGCGTGCAGCACCACGATCGATGAGACGACGACGTGTATGAAGGAAGTCGCGGCCCAGCATGAGCACGTTCATGCCGAGGCGTGCCGTGTGGCGCGCGAGCAGAGCGCGCTCTCATTTTCGCGCTGGTCGACGCTCGCGGACTACGCACGCGAGGAGATTGCGGCGTATCAGGCCGAAGCTGCGTACGCACACGCGGCATTGGTCAACTTGCAATCCAAGTGTCAGCTGGAGATCGAGATGACCTCCGAGATCCGTGGCGGGACGGAAGTTGCGGTGTCTAACGCCACGGCGAATGTGTCCGCCACTTTTGCCGCTCCGGATCATCAGGCCACGACGGGTTACCGGGGTACGGGCAAGCTCGAGTACAAGACGAAGGATGTCGGCCCGCCGAAGAAAGTGGGCGATGCCATGCTCATGAAGCTCGTGCCGGTGTGTTACTCCACGTCAGTCGGCAGCGGCACCACACCGTTCAACGTTCTCGACGGCTATTTCTGGCGCGGCAACACGCCACCGTATGAACCGCGCCTCGACCTCAGCTTCGAGATCCATCAGACGGATGAAGATCACATCCTGAAAGGCGAACGAGGCTGTCCCAAGAGTAAGAGCAAGCAGCCGTTCTGGAGCGACAAGTTCCTCCTCGACAAGCAAGCGACCACGGCAGCCAATCACATCCTGATCGATGGATGGACGTTCGCACCTCGACCCGGCGTGTATGCCGAGAAAGTGCTCAATGGCACCTGCGGCGAGGCGGCTGAGTTGCCCGGGAGATTGGCCGCGTACGGACCGATAGTGGCGTGCGTCGAGAAGACGACGTTTACGGTGCGCCTGAAGCGGTGAGCAGGATCTTCTGTACGCAGCGTCGATGCGCGAAGATGGGACATGCACGACAACCGGGACGACTACGAGCCGATCATCGCAACCAGACCATCGCGCGAGCCGCTGCGTGAAGACGCGCAACCTCTCTGGCGTCTGGTGCTCGCGCTGGGCGTAGGTCTGGCCGTCGTAGTCTTGCTTGCCTGGTGGTGGATGGGCAGGTCGTCGAGTGACAGCGCATCGACGTCCGCACAATCGGAAACTTCAGCACCAGCGGCTCGTCCAGACATTCCTGTGGAGCAGGTGCCTGCGCCGCCAGCGCGCGATTCGGCAACGAATGCTGACATTGCGCAAGCACCAGCGCCGCCAGAACCCGCCGCCGAACCTGCGGTCGGTGCCGAGCAAGCAGCGACACCTGAGAATCTTCCCGACGCCGTCCCCGACAATGCGGTTCAGGCGCCTGTGTCACCGGCACCGGTGTCGGTGCGGTTCATGAGCCCCGACCCGCAAGTGCAGATCGAGTTGCATGGCCCGCTCGATTCATCGCCTTCTCTGACGAGCAAGGCCGGTGACGTCCTTGCCGTCGCACCAGGAACCTATCGCGTGCTGGCTTCCGGCCCTCAGTTGGAGACGTTTGAGCAGCGGGTCACGTTCGACAGCGAGCGCTCTCTGGAATACACCGTGGAGTTGTGCGCGGAGCGAAAGCACGAGCGCGAGAGCCTCGCCGGCCAGGTCGTCGAGGAGCACGCGTGTGCGAGCACCGCGGAGTGCGAGTCCCTATTCATGGTCCTGAACGAGCACGCCGACCAACTCATCAAGGATGGCGCCTTCCGAACGAAACAGTGCGCGAAGTGGCGTCGTAAAGCAGCAGCTGAGGGCAGATGGACGTTGGACACCCAGTGTGGCGGCGCAACGCTGGCGACGACATGTCGCATCGAGATCGCTGAAGGTGCCTGCACGTTCGCCGCGCCGCGCCGCAGCGCGCGCGGCACGGCGTGTCCGCGGGCGGAGTTCAAGTAGCAGGAATCGCTGCAGGGTCCATCCACATTGGTCCCCAGATGTGACCGTCGAGATCCGTGAGATCGCGGCCGTACATGAAGCCGTGATCCTGAACTGGATTGATATCGGCTGTCCCGCCGTTCGCTGCAGCCGCCTTCATCATGGCATCGACCTCGTCGCGACTTTCGCAGGACAAGGCAAGCGATACCTCGCTCGAAGTCGTGGGCGGAATCGGCCGGGTCGTGAACGTGCGCCACTTGTCGTGCGTGAGCAGCATGACGTGGATGGCCTCGCTCCACACCATGCACGCCGCCGTGTCATCCGTGAAATGCGGGTTGTTCTTGAAGCCAAGGGCTTTGTAGAACGCGATCGATGCGCCAAGGTTGGCGACAGGCAGGTTCACGAAGATCATCTTTGGCATCGCAGTCTTCCCGTTCAGTGACGTGTATGAATCAAAGACGGAGATGATCCGGCGAATCCGACACTTCGCGACAGATATTTTCTCGCTGGGCACGTAGAGTTGCAGGACGATGACGACGAGTGAGTCATTCGCTGTGGAGCGTGGGTTGCAAAGCGCGCCTACCTGACCTTGAGCTCCACAAGTTCTACTTCAAATATCAGATTCTGATTTGGCAACACGATGTACCCGAGGCCGCGTTTGCCATACGCAAGTGCCGACGGAATGATCAGCGTGCGCTTGCCGCCCACGCGCATGCCGCTGATGCCTTCTTCCCATCCTTTGATCACTTCGTGCCGGCCGAGTCGAAACTTGATCGGCTGACCGGGAGGTTTGCTCGTGTCGAACTCCAATCCTTTGCTGCCATCGGGATTCTGAATCC
>JBEVDW010000405.1:0-8640 GCA_040513115.1 Steroidobacteraceae bacterium
GTCAGTGTGTAGTTCAGCGGATCGAGCGAACGAATGCGGCGCATGCGTGACAGCGAGAGGACGATTTGCGACCCATCCGCACTCGGCGTTGCACCCCCGCAGTAGCTCGTATTCCCGCCCACGGGCACGACGGCGATGCCGTGTTCATGACACACCCGCAGGATGGCAGCGACGCGCTCGGTGTTGTCGGGACGCAGAACGATCGGTGTGGCGCCGCGATAGAGCTTGCGGTGGTCGACGAGATACGGCTCGATGAGTTGCGGATCTTCGAGCGAGCCACCCGCGCCCGCGATGTCACGGAGCTGAGTGAGTATGGAGGTTGGAATGCTCATGAGCTGCTCAACTCGCTCGGTGCCTCATCCGCTGCGCGAATGAGCTCCTCGAGCTGATCCGCATCGATGATTCGACGGACGGGTACTTGGGATCCATGCACGATGCACGCAAAGGAGCTCGGCGATGCGGTGGTGTCGACCTGCCCGGTCACGACATCGAACTGCGCGTCGGCGGCGCTGGGCCGCTGCGATTGCAGCGTAAACCGAGCGTCCCACGGTACGAGCTTCGCATCGAGCAGCGCCTTCTGGCAGATCAACGGCACGCACGCGTGTCGTATCTCTGCGTCGGTGAGCACCTCGCACCCTTTCAATACGGCAGCTTTTTGCGAACGAAGCAGCCCAGGTTCCTTCAGTGACGTCAGCAACGAATAGAGTGCCCACAAACACAGGGCGGCAGCCGTCAGGACCAGTCCGGAGCGAAGGTTCAGCATCGGCTCAGGCTAGCACCGCTGAAGCGTGGATCAACCCTTCCGTTGCCGTTTGGGTTCGAGCGCTGCGCGATAGCTACGCAGTGCTTCTTCGCGACTGAGTTTCAGATCGACGATCGGTAGTGGGTAATCGCGTCCAAGCACCAGCCCTGCCGTCCGCAGAGCATCTGGCGGTGCTGCCCAAGGTTCATGCAGCCAACGTGTGGGCAGTCGCGCCAGCTCCGGCACGTGGCGGCGGATGTAGTCGCCGTCGGTGTCGAAACGCTGGGACTGCAATACCGGATTGAAGATCCGGAAGTAGGGCGCGGCATCGGCGCCGCAGCCCGCAACCCATTGCCATCCGAGGGTGTTGTTCGCGAGATCCGCATCGACCAAGGTATCCCAGAACCAGCGTGCGCCAACGCGCCAGTCGATGTGCAGATTCTTGGTGAGGAGCGAGGCGACGATCATCCGCACGCGATTGTGCATCCATCCTGTCCGCCACAGCTCGCGCATGCCAGCGTCGACGATGGGAATGCCGGTACGACCTCGCTGCCATGCTTCGAGTCGCCGCTTGTCGCGCGACCAGCGGATGCGCGCGAAGCGGGCATCGAGAGGCTGCTCCGGTGTATGCGGATAGTGATAGAGCAGGTGATGCGCGAACTCGCGCCAACCCAATTCGCTCAGGAACTTCTTCCGCTGCACCTCGCTCTGCGCTGAACCGCTCGAGAGCGCGACATAGACCTGTCGCGGGCCGACCTCGCCGAAATGCAGATGCGGTGACAGTCTCGAGGTGCCATCGATGCCCGGCTGATCGCGCCCTTCGATGTAGCCGTGGATGGCACGCCGCTCGAACTGACGCACTCGTTGCAAGGCCGTGGCCTCTCCAGGCTTCCACGCCGCAGCAATGCCTGTGTCCCACGCAATGAGCGGTATGAGCTCCAACCGCGCGAGCTCGATGCCGTCGGGCCACTGGGTTGTCGAAGGTATCTTTCGTGGCGCCTTCGATAGCTTTTCTATGCGTGCTGCTTCTTTCTGCAGTGCTCGCAGGAAGGGTGTGAACACGCGATACGGCGTGCCGCCGGCGGTTTTCACTCGCTCGGGTGGCACGAGGACGTTGCCATGTAAGGCGGCGAGCTCGATGCCCTTGGCGTCGAGCGCGCGACGAACCAATGCATCTCTCTTGAGTGTTGCAGGCTCGTACAGCGCGTTACAGCACACGAGCGTGGCACCCGTTTGCTTCGCCAATGCGAGCAATGCCGCCGTACTGGAATCCTGACGCAGCACGAGCCGGCTGCCGTGTTTACGCAGCGATCCATCCAAAGCAGCCAGGCTGTGATGCAACCACCAACGACTGGCCGCACCGGCTTGCCACGGCGCTTCCTCTTCAGGTGCATGGACGTACACCGGGACGATGTGACGCGCATGCTCGAGCGCATGCTGCAGCGCCGGGTTGTCCGTGAGCCGCAGGTCGCGTCGAAACCAGACGAGTGCCACCGCGTGCGTTGTCATATGTGCAAACAAAGAAGGCCTGCACCCTCGCGGGCACAGGCCTTCGTAGGGGGTGTTGGGAGGAGACCTAACCGGTAGCTTGCAACGCCGCGATGCGTTCCTCGAGCGGCGGATGCGTCATGAAGAGCCGCTTGATACCGGTGGCAAGCCTGCCATTGATGCCGAATGTCGCGAACTTCTCCGGCAGCGGTTCTGTATGCCCGCGGCGCAGCCTCTCGAGTGCGGCAATCATGGCAGAGCGTCCAGCCAGACTCGCGCCACCGGCGTCCGCGCGGAACTCTCGCTGCCGCGAGAACCACATGACGATCATGCTCGCAAGAATGCCAAGAATGAGCTCGGTCACGATCACGGTGATCATGTACGCCGGTCCGTAGCCACGCTCGGTCTTGAACACCACGCGATCCACGGTGTGGCCGATCACACGTGACAGGAAAATGACGAACGTGTTCACGACACCCTGGATCAGTGCGAGCGTCACCATGTCGCCGTTCGCGACGTGACTGATCTCATGACCCAGGACCGCCTCGACCTCATCCTGCCGCATGGTGTTGAGTAGGCCTGTGCTGACCGCAACCAGCGCGCTGTTCCGTCGCGCGCCTGTCGCAAATGCATTCATGTCGGGCGAATCGAAGATGCCGACTTCCGGCATGCCGATACCCGCCTGTTGAGCCTGACGGCGCACCATCTCCACGAGCCACGTCTCAGCCGCGGTGCGCGGTTGCTCGATGACACGTACGCCCATCATGCGCTTGGCCGACCACTTCGAGATGGCCAGTGAAATCAACGAACCCGTGAACCCGAACAGCGCCGCGAAAACGAGCAGTGCGCCGTAGTCCAGACCAACGCCCTGCTCGTCCAGGATGCGGTCGAGGCCGAGCAGCCTGAGCGTAATGCTCAAGACGAGGACGACTGCGAGGTTGGTCGCGAGGAAGAGGAATATCCGCTTCATGTGAGGAACTCTGGTGGGCGATGAAACTGATCCAGTTGTGGGGGCAGCGGGCTACAGCGCAAGTTTGCGACGGTTATTGGCCGCCGTGCTGTGCTTAGAGGTCCAGTAACGTACTTGCTTTCAGTTCAGCTCCTTCCCTTGCGGAGCCGGGCCGCTCCTGCGCATCTATGTTCCCGCGCCATTCGTGCATCCTTGCACATCGGGGGGTTGGGGAGGGGGACAGGTCAAATTGCGGATGTGTTGCGAAGTGCCCCCATTCCGCCTTGGCGCGCCACTCTCTGCAGTCGTAGGGCGCCACTCCCTCTGGTCAGTCCCTGCTGCGCAGGGGAGGGTCGCCTAGGCTACCGACGTGTCAATCGTCGTCCCGATCCGAGTAATCATCATCCTCATCATCATCGTCGTCCCAGTCGTCGTCTTCGTCCTCGTCCCAATCGTCGTCCTCTTCCTCTTCTTCCTCGACGGCGTCCTCGTCAGCATCATCGATGTCATCGGACCAGCCTTCCGGCTTCTCGGCGTGCTCGAGGTCGAGCTCGTGCCACGTGTCCAGATCGATCTCCTCGATGTCACCGTTCTCGTACTGGATCTCGACGATCTCCTCGTCCGGATCGACCGACAGCACCTGGAAGACCTCGTTTTCTTCGAGATCTTCGTACCACTTTCCCGCGACCGGGTCGTAGTCTCTTCCCACGTGACACCTCAAACACTTGGATCAGCCGCGACGGACGTCTGGGCGAGCGGATATTAGGATGGCCCCACCGTGGCAGGCAACAGAGGCAACGCGCGCTGACGTCACGATTTATTCACGATGTGACATCCCGTATGGGACCAAGGTGCAATGATTGCATCTGCTAGACTCCGCGCGCGCATCGCGGCTCCGACCCACGGCGGACTCATCCTCAACCTGCGCACAGCAACGCATGAACGAGTCGATTGCTCCATGCCCGCGCACGAACAACAGCTCAATCCCCTCACACACGCGCGCCGTATCGTCATCAAAGTGGGTTCCGCGCTCCTGGTCGAGGGCAGCACGGGGCAGCTGAACCGCGTCTGGCTCGAAACGCTGGCCGACGATATCGGTCGCTTGCGCAGCCGCGGGCAGGAAGTGGTGCTGGTGTCTTCGGGGGCGATCGCGCTCGGGCGCCGCGAGCTCAAGCTGCCGCCGGGCCGCTTGAAGCTGGAAGAGAGCCAGGCTGCCGCTGCCGTCGGTCAAATCCGCTTGGCTCATGCGTGGAAGGAAGTGCTGCAGGCGCATGGGTCGCCCGTCGCGCAGATCCTGCTGACGTTCGGTGATACCGAGCAGCGGCGCCGCTATCTCAACGCACGCAACACCATCGGCACATTGCTGCGACTCGGTGCCGTGCCCGTCATCAATGAGAACGACACTGTTGCCACGGCAGAGATTCGCTACGGCGACAACGACCGGCTCGCCGCGCGTGTGGCGCAGATGATCAGTGCCGATTGCTTGCTGCTGCTCTCCGACATCGATGGGCTTTACACCGCGGATCCAAGGCGGGATGCCGGGGCGCAATTCATTCCGGCAGTGCGCACCATCACTGCCGACATCGAGCGCATGGCTGGAGGCGCCAGCTCCGATGTGGGCTCTGGCGGAATGGCGACCAAGATCGCTGCGGCAAAGATTGCGGTGGCAGCAGGTTGCCACATGTGCATCTCCCTGGGACGCGAGCGGCATCCCGTGCACCGGTTGGAAGAAGGCGTCCAGTGCACATGGTTCTATCCGAGTGCCAATCCCAGCACCGTTCGCAAGCAATGGATCGCAGGCACCTTGAAGCCCGCCGGCGAGGTACGACTGGACGCCGGCGCGGTCGCGGCATTGAGGTCCGGCAAAAGCCTGCTACCGGCCGGGGTGACCGAGATCGTCGGACGGTTCGATCGCGGCGATGCATTGATCGTGCGGGATCCCACGGGCGTTGAGATCGCGCGCGGCCTGTCTGCGTATTCGAGCGTGGATGCGGAGCGGATTCGGGGTCGCAAGTCCGGTGAGATTGAAGCGCTGCTGGGTTTCCGCGGGCGCGATGAGCTGATTCATCGGGACGATCTGGTGTTAACCGGCTAGCGAGTGGGTTGCCTTGCTGCTGCCGGAAGGCGACATCCCGGTACTTGTCCTATCAGGCAGCAAGCAGCTGCCCGCCGCTCTACAATGGCCGCCCCCAGTCTTTCGGCCGGAACGCCATGTCTGCCGCAACCCATGCTGTCGTGGATCTGCCTGCGCAAATGAATGCGCTGGGTCGGGCTGCCGTTGCAGCGGCGCGCGACCTGGCGTTGGCCTCGACAGAAATCAAAAACGAAGCATTGCGTGCCATGGCCGCAAGCCTGCGTGTCCATAGCGACACGCTGCTGACCGCGAACAAATCGGACATGCAACGGGCGAGCGAGCGCGGTGTGTCCGGTGCGATGCACGACCGCTTGATGTTGGACGACAAGCGCATCGAAGCGATGGCGCGCGGGATCGAAGAGATCGTCACCTTGAGCGATCCGATCGGCAGCGTGATCGCCGAATGGACCCGGCCGAACGGTCTGCGCATTCAGCGCGTACGTGTCCCGCTCGGAGTGGTCGGAATCATTTACGAGAGTCGCCCCAACGTCACGGCGGATGCCGGCGCACTGTGTCTCAAATCAGGTAACGCGGTGATCCTGCGCGGCGGCTCGGAAAGCGTTCATTCCAGCCGCGCGATTCATGGCTGTCTCGTCGAAGGTCTGGAACGCGCGGGCTTGCCTGCCGGGGCAATTCAACTCGTGCCCACGACGGACCGGGCTGCGGTCGGATATCTGTTGTCTTCGATGACGGAATACATCGACGTCGTCGTGCCGCGCGGTGGTAAGAGCCTGGTTGCCCGCGTACAGCAGGAAGCGCGCGTGCCGGTGATCGGGCATCTGGAAGGCAATTGCCACGTGTATGTGGACCGTGACGCGGATGTCGCGATGGCATGCGAGATCGTGAAGAATGCGAAGCTGCGTCGTACCGGTATCTGCGGCGCCGCCGAGACGGTTTTGTTCGATCGCGCGGCGTTGGACAAACTGCTCGTGCCGGTGATACGCACACTTCTTGATGCAGGTTGCGAAGTACGTGGCGATGAAACCGTTCGTACCGCAGATCCGCGAGTGCGCCCGGCGTCCGAGGAGGATTGGTCCACGGAATACCTCGATACCATCATCGCAGCGCGCGTCGTGGATGGAGTCGATGCGGCGCTGGAGCACATCGAGCGCTACGGCTCTGCACACACCGATGCCATCGTGACCAACAACACCGCCACTGCCGAGCGCTTTCTGAATCGGCTCGACAGCGCCATCGTCCTGCACAACGCCTCGACTCAGTTCGCCGATGGCAGCGAATTCGGCATGGGTGCAGAAATCGGCATCTCGACCGACAAGTTTCATGCGCGCGGTCCGGTCGGAGTCGAGCAGTTGACCAGCTATAAATATGTCGTCCGCGGCAGCGGACAGGTACGTCCCTGATCATGTCGACACCGGGTTCCTCCTTGCTTCGTAGGCTCTTTCTCATCTCTGTCGCTCTCGTCGCGCTGCCGACCGGCGCGCAAACGTCGGGCGAACCGCTGGTCGACACGCTCGCGAAAGAAGTCCAAGAGGCGCGCGCACAAGATGTGCCCGCACTCGCTCCCAATGCGTTCAAAGATGCCAGCGAGGCACTCGAAGCCGCGCAGCAGGATCTGCAGAAGGGGCGCAAGTCCGAGCGCATTCGCGAGCGAGCCAATGCCGGACTCGCCAGCATTCGAACAGCGACTGAAGTCGCAGCGCGCGCGCGAGAAACCTTCGCGAGCATGGTGCGGACGCGGACGGATGCGCTCGCGGCCAAGCCTGCGCAATACGCCGCCGAGAGCTGGGCGAAAGCGGACGAGCGTTTTCGCGATGCGATGAGTCGCTCCGAACGCGGCGATGCGAACGGTGCTCAGCGTCGTGCAGCCGAATCCGAAGTGCTGATGCGTGAGGCCGAGCTCGAGGCCATCAAGAATCGCGTGCTGGGCCAGGCACGAACACTGATTGCCCAGGCTCAGGCAGCCAAGGTGGAAGACGCCGCCCCGCAGACGTTGGCGAATGCCGAGCGCCTATTGGGACAGGCGGATCACGAAATCTCACGCAACCGATATGACCTCGCCGTGCCCGAGTCTCTGACGAAAGAGGCGGAGTACGAGGCGCGTCACTCGCTCTACCTGGCGCAATTGATTCGCGATGTGCTGAAGAAGGAGAAAGACGGTCAACATGGCCTGGAGAACATGCTGCTGGCCTACGAGGGGCCGCTGCAAAAGATCGCCGTGGAAGTGAATACCACCGCGCGCTTCGACAGCAATGCACAGACTGCGATGCAGGCGATACTGGATGGCGTGCAGCAGCGAGCTCAGGAGCTCACGCGTACTCGGCAGGATCTGGAAGATCGCAACAGCGAGGTCACCGAGCTGAAAGCACAGATGCAGCGCCTGGAGGATCGACTGGGCGGCGTGTCCGAAGAGCGTCTAGCCTTGCAGCGGCGGGTGTCCGAACAGGAAACGCTGCGAGCGAATGCCGCGGCCATCGAGGCGTCGTTCACGCCGAACGAAGCGCGTGTGTATCGCCAGGGGGATGACGTGGTGATCTCGCTCACCGGTATCAACTTCGGCGTGGGGCGCAGCACTGTCGCCGCTGCCAGCGAGTCCTTGCTGAAGAAAGTGCAGGAGGCGATTGTTCGCTTTCCCAACGCATCCATCGTCGTGGAAGGGCACACGGACGCGAACGGCAGCGATTCCCAGAATCTATTGCTCTCGCAGGACCGTGCCGATGCGGTCAAGGACTACCTGGTGCGCAACGCGGGCGTGAACGTCGAGCGCATCAGCTCGATCGGTTACGGCGAAGCTCGTCCCGTGGCGTCGAATGAGACGAGCGAGGGCCGGGCGCGCAATCGTCGCATCGACCTGATCATCCGCCCGACGCATTGAGCCGCAGTTCCGATGACGACGCTCTACGGCATCAAGAATTGCGACACGATGAAGAAGGCACGTGCGTGGCTCGATCAGCACGGCGTGGCTTACGATTTCCACGACTACAAGATCGCCGGCATCGATCGGGCGCACCTGGAGCGGTGGTCGCAGCAGGTGGGTTGGGAGACGTTGCTCAATCGCGCGGGAACGAGCTTCCGCAAGTTGCCGGACGACGATAAAGACGGCATCGATAAGACCAAGGCGTTCAAGTTGATGCTGGCGCAGCCGTCGCTGATCAAACGTCCCGTGCTGGAAATCGGCAGCGACGTGATCGTCGGCTTCAAGCCCGAGGTTTACAGCGCCACGACTCGCAAGCGTCCCCACGCAGATCGCGAGCGCTGACGAGCGCTATCACGGCGAAGCAGGGGCGCAGCATGCAGGACAACGTCGATGCCGCCCGAACGGAGCCTCCCGCAACGCGCGCAGCGCCCGTCACAGCCAGCACGAAGCGA
>JBEVDW010000406.1:0-20958 GCA_040513115.1 Steroidobacteraceae bacterium
CGCAGCAGATCATCGGGCTTGCGGCCTTCGAGCATCGCATCCGGGGTCAGCGCCACTCGATGCCGCAATGCCGGCAGCGCGAGTTTCTTCACATCATCGGGCGTCACGAAATCTCGTCCATCCATCAACGCCACGACACGAGCCGCGCGCACGAGTGCGATGGCACCGCGCGAACCCGCACCGAAACCAAGTCCTGGCCACTCGCGCGTGGCGCGGACGATGCGCACGGCGTAGTCCACGACGCTCGTATCGACGCGTTGACGTGCCACCAGCTGCTGCAGGCTGACGACTGCACGTTCGTTCAAGCACGGCTTCACGTCGGCGAGCGGCAACTGGTCGCCCGGCTGATCCGTCGTAGTCCGCAGCACGACATCCACTTCTTCTTGTGCAGTGGGATAGCCGATCTCGATCTTGAGCAGAAACCGATCGAGCTGTGCCTCGGGCAGCGGGTACGTGCCTTCCGTCTCGACCGGATTCTGGGTGGCCAGCACGAAGAAGGGTTGGGCAAGCGCATGCGTCTGCCCTTCGAGCGTGACTTGATACTCCTGCATGACTTCCAGCAGTGCGCTCTGTGTCTTTGCGGGTGCGCGATTAATCTCATCGGCCAACAAGAGCTGCGTAAACACCGGCCCGCGGATGATGCGCAGCTCGCGCGTGTTCGGATCGAGGACGGCGTGGCCGGTGATGTCGGATGGCATCATGTCCGGCGTGAACTGCACGCGTGCAAACTGCAGCGACAAGGCTTGCGACAAAGCGCGGACGAGCAGCGTTTTACCGAGACCTGGAACACCTTCGATCAGCGCGTGACCGGACGCCATCAGTGTCACGATCACCTGCTGCACGACGTCTGTCTGACCCACCATGCCCTGGCCGATCGTCGAGCGCAGCCGCTCCAGGAGTTCCGCCGCACGAGTAATCGTTGCGTTCTCAACTGCCATGCACTGTCTCCCCTGTATTCATCGTCGTCGAGCTGTGTGAATTGCTTTCCAGGCGGCGGCGCACTTGTTCGATGAGCTCCAACGCCTTCTTGAGCTCATGGCGGGAGCGCGGACCGGAATAGTTGATGGTCTCTGCAAGCCGCTCGGCATCGATCCCCGTCATCCGCCCCAGCGCATCGAATCGTTGCGCTTGATCCATCGTGTGATACCGCGGAATGCACTGGGCCGCAGACTCATTCACGGCGCGCACGGCAGCCGCATGCAACGCACGGCCGCCGCCGAAGCGGCGCGTGAACTCGCTCGTGCCCTTGATCTGTTCGGCCAACGATCGCCGCACGGCCAGTGTCACTGGCGCGGGCGGACCGAAGCGCACACCGCTGCGCCACAGTGACGCCACCAGCCACGCGAGCAGCAGCAACAGCACCGGGGCGCCGTGCTTCCAGATCAATGCCAACAGCGAGAGCTGATCTTCCTCCGACATGAACAGGATCGTGTCGCCTGCACGCAGCTGAGTCGCAGCCACGAACAACAACCCATGATCGGCATCCATCAGGTCACGATAAAGAAACGGCGCTGCATTCAACCAGGTGACGCTGCCGCGACCGACGTGAACACGAAGCGCCTGGTAGCCTTCACCATCCACGAGTGACCATTGCGGCTCACGCTTGCTGAGCAGTGCGCGCAGAACAGGCAACGTACACACCCGATACTCGTGGTGCTCGCCGCTGACGCGTTCGACGTCGTGCTTCACCGTGATCGGACCGCAGCCGTTTTCCACTTCATCGATCGATTCGGCATCGGCATTGCCCACCGGCTTGCCACCCGCCAGCACGCGTGCCCGCGACAACCCCGACCATTCACGCAACCGCGTATCGCTCTCCACCAGGCGGCCATCGAGCACCAGTCGCCCGCCGTTCTCCACCCATCGCTCGATCGTGACGCGACGACTGGGGATCAAACTCCAGTTCCAGTTGGCGAGGACCAGCACCTCGCTGTCGCGAGACAGTGCTCGAACGTCCTTCGGCCGTTCGGTGTTCGCACCCAGCGAACGCGCGAAGTGCTCGGCTGCATAGAAAGGATTCGTGGCTGCATCACCGCGCAACGGTTGCGGCACCCTGACGTCGTCCCAGTAGGTGTTGCGCGCGATCCAGATGACGAGCGCAATGGCACCCAGCACGGTGAGCGCGGTCAGCACGCTGGTTCTATTCACGCGGACCTCGGCGCTTCCACGCCGGCCTCCGCATCGAAACCGAGGCACAAGTCGCGCACCTCTTCGCTTTCCGGATCGTGGGCTCCGTAGACCGCTCGCTGCCACACACGTACGAGATGGTTCGCATACGCGAGCCGTCGCTCGGTCAGATGCTGCTCCACCATCTGCAGGCAGTCCCCTTCGGTGCTCGAAGCCTTGATGGGCACTGCATGGACATGAACGAGGCGGGACAGCAGCCCGCGGTACAGCAGAGCCAGCGCCGCGCGCCGCTGACCTTCATTCCACAGCGCCAGCGCGTTTGCGCCGATGTCATCGGGCAAACTCTCCGGGCGGATATCCAGATCGCGCACGTGCGTGGGTAGATCGAGCGAGCCGACACGCGGTGCCCGTTCGAGATTCTTGAGGCGGCGAAGGATCAGCACGCCGAGGGTGATCACGAGCAGTGCGATCACGATCCACATCAGCCACCGGATCGATTGTGCGAGCCAGTAGAAGAAGTCTGCCAGCCAGTCGGGCGCGCTCGACGGGCGCTCCGAGCCGGTCTTGCGCCATCTCAGTGTTTTGGTTTGGCGCTCGCTGACGAGGTTGGGATCGGCTTTGAGCTGTTGGATGGCCGCCTTGATTTCAGATTCGCTGGGTTGAACTGAGTTTGCCTGGCACGGATGCGTGCAGAGAAAGAAGACCAGGATCGCTGCGCTGAAGACCCCCACCCTGGCCCTCCCCCGCGACGCTTCGGAACCCCTGGCGAGGGGCTGCGCAAGGGAGGCAACTGGCTGAGTGGACTGTCGCTCAGCCGAACGCACGTCTGAGCTCCTGTTCGATGTCCCACGCCTCGAGCTCCACGCGGCGATTCAGGTACATCGCGAATCCGGATGCCACATAGAACGGCTCGAGGAAGGCGACGACGAGCGCGTAGCACACGGCGAACACCATCTGCCACAGGCGCTCGGTTTCGCCCGTGAACAGAGAAGAGAGCTGCGGCTCATGACCCGTTGGTGCAAACCAGAATGCAAACGAGACGAGCGCCACCATCAGCGTGAACTCGATCGAGCCATAGACGCTCGTGAGCAGGGTGCCCGCCCCACCGCGCCCGCGACGAATCAACGCAGCGCGCTTGCGGCGCGCGCTCAGATCCAGACCTTCGAGTTGATGCACGGGCTGTGTGAGCGAACGCCAAGGGCAGAGCCGCCGCACTGTCCAAGTGCCGAGGAACTGACCCCACCACACATCCCTTTGCGCACGCCAGACATCGAGCGGCGTCGACTTCACGCCGAACGCCGCCCGTGACAGCACGAACAGGATCGTGCGATCGAGCCACGGCTTCGACCACCACAGCACGGTCATGGGCAACCAGTCGGCAATCTCGAACGTCGCGAGCGATAGGAGCGTCATCGGCACGGCCACGAGCCAATAACAAGCGAACACGGAACGAGCGTTGCGCTGACAGAGGCGTACGCCAAGATCAGACGCTTCCCAGTGACCTCGCGGGCGCAGACGAATCGCAAACGCATCAACTTGCACGGCGACCCTGCAGGCATAGATAGCTGAGCACGGCAATCCAACACAGCGCAGCCACCGCGAACTTTACCCACGGCGGAATCCATTGCGCCGAAGACCAGAAAGCTTCGATGGCAGCGGCAATGAGCAACATGAGCGTGATGCCATACACGAGCACCGTCGCTTCCTTCGACGCCAGCACCAACGCCTGTTTACGGGTGTAGCGGCCCGGCGCGAGCAGCGCATGACCCAATCGCAAACCCGCCGCACCGGCCAACACGATGGCCGTGAGCTCGAAGGCTGCGTGCGTCACTACGAAAGAGTAGAAGGTCTCGCCGTAGCCGCGCTCGGTAACGTAGCCGGCGATGGCACCGCCCAATGCGCCGTTGTAGGCCATGTAGAACAAGCTGCCCACACCGAACAGGATGCCGCTCGCGAAACATTGAAAGGCGATGCCGATGTTGTTCTTGATGTAGAAGCCGAACATCATCCAATCGGCTTCCGCCGTGCGCCGGCCGATGGCCCGCGCCGCGGGCGAATACATCTGTTCGAACTGCGCGGCCTGCAACGGATCCACCACCGAGAGCACGAGCTCCGGGCGCTGATACACCAACACGCCGAGCACCAGTGTGGGCACACCGAACACGGCCAATGCGATCCACACATACAACGCATGCGCTCGCACCGCTCGTGGAAACTCATGAGCGAAGAGCGCCCGCAGGCGCGTCACACCGAACTGCTGGCGCGCGT
The DNA here is from genome assembly GCA_040513115.1 of Steroidobacteraceae bacterium. Lineage (GTDB taxonomy): Bacteria > Pseudomonadota > Gammaproteobacteria > Steroidobacterales > Steroidobacteraceae > DATELY01. Next base: position 4,396 of record JBEVDW010000406.1, read on the forward strand.
AGATGACTTGATGCGCATCGGCCGTGAGGTGCTCCAGCCGCTCGATCATGTGAGCGGGATAGGAACGCGCCCTGGCCAATGCCAGCTGCTCGCACGCGCGCCGATACAGCGCGGCGAAGCGCTCGCCTTGCACGGGCGTCGCGCTTTTGCGTTTCGATGCGCCACGCAACTGGGCAAGCCACTGTTCGAGCTCTTCCCAATCCGCTCCATAGCGCTGCTCGAACAGCAGCGGCGTCATGTGCGGTGCCCTAACAACCACTGGGCCACCGCCATGACGCGTGCGGTCGCCTGCGAATCGTTGCCGGACGTTCCCGTGATGCTGGCAGCCAACGCGGCCAGCTCGTCCAGGCGTTCGGGCGTCAACCGCGGAGCACGCGTCGCGAGCGCGATGATCGCGGCTTGATCGAGCGGCGCCAGCGGTCGCACGGGGGCCAACGGCTCCACTTCAGGCAGTTTGGGAGGCGCACTGCGTATGGGCTCATAGACGACGAGCGTTCCTGCAGCGAGGTCACCTAACCGTTTGAAGTCGGACCTCAGCAGCATGCTCACCATGCCGAAGCCATACAGGAGCGGCATGAAGTCGACTGTGCGCAGCAGGTTGCGCGCAACCGACGCGGCCGGCGTGACGGGCAAGCCGTTGTCCATCACCACTTTCAATCCGAATGTGCGCTTGCCGGGCGTTGAGCCCCAGCGGCTCAATTCGAACGCCACGGGATAGAACCACTCCAGCACGAATGCGACGATGAGCGCGAGTCCGAGGCCCATGCGGCCCAGCGGCGTAGTGACCATGAGCAGCCCGATCAGCAGCATCGTGCGAATGAGCAGGTCGAGCGAATACGCGTAGAAGCGGACCGGCAGTCCCGCCGGCCGCAACTCGATGGCGATGCCCTCCGGCGTTTCCGCCGCGACGACCGTGTCGAGGACGTCCGGGCTCACGCTCGCTTCAAACCTTGACGACGATGGTATCGGCGATCTTGTCGTGCAGGCACTGGCGCTTGCCGCCAAAGATGAAGAGATGATCGACCAGGCTATAGAAGTTGCCGACCACCGGAATCAGCGAAGGCAGCGCATTCACGACGTTGCGCAACCAGAAGATGCGCGCCAGCGACGCATGCGAGCCGTCGGAGCGCGCGACCTTGATGCCGACGAACTTCTTGCCGATCGTCTGCGAGTTGCGCTTCACCAGAATGAAAGTAATGACCATCCAGGCGATCGCTAACACACCCGAGAGCGCAGCTGCACCGCCGATTATCGATGCCATGATCAGCGAGCTCATCTCCCCGGGATTGCCGCGACCTTGAATGGCCGCGGGGATCACGGCATACAGCACGGGCAAGCCGACCACGATGCCGACGAGCGCGTCGAGCGACGCAGCGCCCAATCGACTCCCGCGAGTGGCTTGCTCGACGACAAGCTCCTCGGTTGCATCGGACACTTCGGCTTTCGGCGGTGCGTATGGATTGGCTTCGGCACTGGCAGTCATGTGGTGTTCTCCCTGGCGTGCTCGTTTGGTGATCTGCAGCTTGCGCTGGCGCCGCAGCGGCACCGATTCTGCCTACGAACCCGGGTGAACGCACTATCAGCCGCAGGCGCTGCTCAGCCCGACGCCAGAATCGTGATGCCGTACCGCTGGGCGATGGCGGATACGATGGTCACGTCCATCGATTGCTGGCGTTGCGCCGCATCGATCGCTGCGAAGAACTGCTCGGCTTCGGCACCGGGAGATACGACCACGAAGGCGCGAGCAAGCTCGTTACTGGCGTTGTGGAAGCCGTGCTCTTTGCCTGCCGGCAGGTAAGCGCTCTCCCCCGCTTTGCAGACGCGCTGACCCTCGGCATTCACAAACATGATCTCCCCCGCCAGTACATAGAAGAACTCGGTGTCCCGTTCATGACGATGCAATGGTGAGCCGCAACCGGGTGGTATCTCGGCTTCGAAGCTGGTGAAAGCGCTGCCCGAGTGTGCCGCGCTGGTCTGGTATCGGTGCGTCATTCCGAGCACGTCATGAATGAGAGCAGGCTGGACTGCGGTCGACCGTGGGGTTGCTGTGTTCATTGCATTGCTCCCTCCAAGTGAGGGAAGAAATGCTAGCCCCTGACGCCCTGAACGATTAGTCAGCTGGCGCTTGAATCACTGTTCGCCATACCGAACACTCGCGCCATGCTGAACCTCAATGAGCTCGCGCTGTTCGCTGCCGTGGTCAAGTCCGGCTCGCTGTCCGGAGCCGCTCGCACGCTCAATCTGTCCAAGGCGGCGGTGAGCGAGCAGTTGCGACGTTTGGAAGAACGCCTGGGCACGCGCCTGCTCAACCGCACGACGCGCAAGGTGTCGCTCACGGAAGCGGGCGAAGCCTGCTTCCGGCATTGCGAGCGCATGCTGGAATCTGCCGAAGCTGCCGCGAATGCGGCACAGGCGCTGCATGTCGAGCCGCGTGGCGAGCTACGCGTGAGCGCTCCCCAGACGTTTGCACCGATGCACATCGCTCCGGCGTTGCCGAGCTTCCTTGCCCAATACCCGGCATTGACCATCGATCTGTCAGTGACACCTCGATTGGTGAATCTGGTCGAGGAGAAGATCGACGTCGCCATCCGCATCGGTGCGCTGAACGACTCCACGCTCGTGGCCCGCCGGTTGGCCTTTGCACGTCTCATCATCGTGGCAGCGCCTGACTACCTGCGCCGGCGCGGCATACCGCAAACGGGCAAGGCGCTCGCTCAGCACGACGTCATGCAATTCTCCAGCTTCGATTGGGGCGATCACTGGCTGCTCGACGATCCCAAAGGCACGCGCCAGCGGCTGGCTGTCACAGCTCGCTTGCGCTGCGATTCGGGCGAAAGTCTGGTCGCGGCAGCGCGCGCGGGTGCTGGATTGGCGGCCGTACCCAATTGGATGGTGCAGGCTGAGCTCGCGGCAGGAACGCTGGTGCAGGTGCTGCATGGTTGGGGGCGCAAAGCCGTGCCGATTCATGCCGTGCATTCAAGTGGCGGCCTGGCCGCGGCGAAGGTGCGTGCGTTCGTCACGCATCTGGCGCAATGGTTTGCGACGGCGGAGTGGAATCGGTGACACGGTAGAATCCGCCGCCATGCCACGGAGCGCGACCGCGAAGAACCGATCGACACGCAACACTCGCAGACGCAGCAGCAAGCGCAGTCGGCGGCGCTGGCGTCTGCCCCGTCTCTGGCCGAGCGCGAAGCTGCGCTCGCAGATGGCGCGCGTGTTTCGCAATGCGCCTGCCACGGCGCAGATGTTGGTGATATTCGTCGGTGTCGGCGTGCTCTGGTTGACGGCCAACTGGCTCTACCAGGTCGTCCGCAAGCCGTCCGAACTGTTCTTTCCAGTGAGCGATGTGCTGCACAAAGCGCCGGCTGACACCTGGGATTCCTACGGAACGATCTTTCGACGCCACTCGACCGACATCATTGCGCCCGAATTCCTCGCGGCGCTCGCGCAGGTGGAGGCTTCAGGCAATCCCATCGTGCGCACATATTGGCGCTGGAATTGGGGCGCGGATCCGTTCGAGATCTACCGGCCGGCGTCCAGTGCGGTCGGCATGTATCAGATCACGGATGGCACCTTCGATCAGGCACGCCGCTACTGCATCCACCGGCATCGCGTCGTCACCGACGGCCCTTGGAACGACTGGCACTCGTGCTGGTTCAACAGCCTGTACACGCGGACGATTCCCTCGCATGCCGTCGAGATGACAGCGGCGTATCTCGATCGGAACATCCGCGCGATTCTCGGTACTCGAGGCGTGAATCGCTCAACGCTCGTGCAGAAGCAACGGCTCGCCGCGGTCATTCATTTGTGTGGAGCCGGTGCTGGAGCTGGGTACGCACGGCATGGCTTCCGCTTCACCCCCGGACACCGCTGCGGCGATCACGGAGCGGGTGCGTATGTGGCGCGGGTGCAGGCGATGCAGCGGGTGTTTGCGCGGTTGGGCGCGACTGAGAGTTGAGCCCGCCGCTGCTTGCAAGGACCGCTACTTGGCGTACCTTGTCAGGCGCACATCCGCCACTGATTCACACGGGCGCCGTCATGCAGGACAATGCCAAGTTGAAGAGGCTCGCTGCGGCTGCATCGTCCTTCACAGGCTTTGCCGTGTTGATCTTCCTCTTGCTGGTCTGGCACGTGGTAACAGTGCAGATCGCGCTGCTGATGCTCGTGGCGCTCGTCGGGCTCTATCTTGGCTTTGGCGTGCTCATTGCCGTGTATCGATTCGTCTCGCGACTCGACTGAGCGTCACAGCGCCAGCTGCAAACGCAGCTGCACGGTTGTCGGCTCCTGGCCATCGAACGGACCGCCATCGATGCTCAGCACCTTAACGACGTTCGCGCTGACCTTCAGGATCGGGCTGAGGTACCAGTTGAACGCCACGGCTGCATTGCGCTCGCGTCCACCCAGGATGTCGTTGTCGGTGAGATCGATCTCGCTGATGCGAGCAGCAACCTCGAATGCGCCCCAACCGTCTTTGCCGAATGCACGCGCAGGACGAATGCCGTCGAAGAAGCCACGGTCGGCTCGATAAGGGCGGGCCTCTCCTGTGAGCGTATAAGCCGCCTGCGCATACCAGCCGGAGAAATCCAGCGTGGCGGCATCGTCGCGCTCGACCTGCACCCAGTGGTACTCCCCTTGCAGCGAAGCAGCGCCGACCTGGCCTGCCACCTCGAAACCTTCGAAGCGGTATTGATCTACATCCCTGATCTCACCCGTATCCACGAAGCGCTGCGCGAGGATGTTGGATTCGGGCTTGCTGCGGAAGCGCACCGTTTCGAACTGGGGCCCCGTGGCGTTCGTGCTGTTCTCGTCGGTGGGTTTGCGCCACGTACCTGCGAGACCCAGATGCATGACTCGATTCGACTCCAGCCAAGGCGCATAGGTGACTCGCGCCACTGCACCGTAACCTTCATCACCCGCCTGCGCATTGCCGACCGGCTCGCCGAAGAAGCCGCCGTTCGCGGACCAGTTCGCACCGGACGTGCCGACCATCGCGCCGGGTGCGCGGGTCGTGACGAACGCAAACGGCAGTCCGCGCTCCATGAACGTCACGTTCTTGTCGGACGCCAGGGCTTCCATGCCGAAGGGTTGCTTGAACTGGCCGAGGGTGATCGTGAGCGGCTTCAGTGCGGTGTACGCGACATAGGCATCCGTAACGCTGGTGGCACCGGCGAATTCGTATTCGATGCGGTACTGCCAGTCCTTCAGAAACACGCCCGACACCGCGAGCCGCGAACGCCGCAGCTCGCTGCCATCGGAGAGATCCGTGCCGTCCTCGTCGTACTGGGCGAAATCGAGCTGCTGCAGCGTACCCACTTGCACGGAGTTGTTGCCGTCGGCCGAGCTGATACGCAGGCCGTCTTCGGCACTGAACGTCAATTCGCTTTTGCGCTGCTCCTTCAGCTTCTGATACTCCTCCGGAGTCAGCACGCCCTTCTGCGCGAGCGTTTCCAGCAGATCGTCCTTGGCGTGAGCGGACAAAGCGAAAAGCGAGCCGGCCAGGGCGGCAACCACGAATCCATGACGCATCGATTCCCCCGGAATGAATTGACAATGTGTTTCGATATGTAGAACGCTATATATCGATTTTCCAGTCTGGATTGCAACGGCATGCGCACGCTCACCCGTCTCTTGCTCCTGATCGCAAGCGCGATCGTCTGCCTCTCCCCTGCTGCCCATGCCGATGAACCGGTACGCGTCTTCGCGGCGGCCAGCCTGACGAATGCGCTGAATGACATCGGTGCGCAATGGCAGCAATCCGCACATACCGCTCCCACGCTCACGTACGCCGCCTCGTCGACATTGGCGAAGCAGATCGAGGCAGGCGCCCCGGCCGACATATTCGCCTCTGCGGACTTGTCGTGGATGGATTACCTCGATGAGCGTCGCAGGATCGTCACCGACTCGCGCGTCAACCTGCTGGGCAATGAGCTGGTGCTCATCGCGCCGAAGGGTCGGCGCATCGATGTGCAGTTCACGCGCGACTTCAACATCGCGAACGCATTCAAAGGCAAGCTCTGCACCGGAGAACCCGGCGTCGTACCCGTTGGGATCTACGCCAAGGAGAGCCTCGAGTCCTTGGGTTGGTGGCCATCGCTCGCTGGACGCATCGTCGGCACGGATGACGTCCGCACGGCGCTCGCCTTCGTGGAACGCGCGGAATGTGCGCTCGGCATCGTGTATGCGACCGATGCGGCCATCAGCGACAAGGTAGACGTGGTGGGCCAGTTCTCCGCCAGCACGCACAAGCCGATCGTCTATCCCTTCGCGCTGATCAAGAACGCCCGCCCGGATGCAAAGGCTTTTCTCGACTATCTGAAGTCTTCGCCCGAGGCTGCCGCCGTCTTCAAGCGCTACGGTTTCGTTCTGCTGTCGCCGTGATGCTGACGAGCGCCGAGTGGGATACCGTCTGGCTCTCGGCGAAGGTCGCTCTATGCTCGACGGCACTGAGCCTGCCTGTGGGAATCGGCGTGGCCTGGTTGCTCGCTCGGCGAGTCTTTCGCGGCAAGTTCCTGCTCGAAGCATTCGTGCAGCTGCCGATGGTGCTTCCGCCGGTCGTGCCTGGGTACTTGCTGTTGCTGCTATTCGGAACTCAGGGATGGATCGGTGCCTGGTTGCTGGCGCACTTCGACTTCGTGCTCGCGTTCAACTGGAAGGGCGCCGTGCTCGCTTCCGCCGTGATGGCGTTTCCGCTGATGGTGCAGCCCGTGCGCATCGCGTTCCGCATGATCGACATGCGTCTCGAGCAGGCCGCGACCACGCTGGGCTCGACTCCCTTACGCGCCTTTCTCACGATCACATTGCCGCTCGCACTGCCCGGCATCGTCGTCGGAAGCATGTTGTGCTTCTCCCGCAGCCTGGGAGAGTTCGGCGCAACGATGGCATTCGTGGGCAACATTCCGGGCGAGACGCGCACGTTGCCTCTCGCCATCTACAGCGTGACGCACGCGCCCAACGGCGAAGCCGCGGCACTGCGACTGTCGACGCTGTCGATTGCGTTGGCCCTGGGGGCACTACTGGCAAGTCACGCGATCTCCGCCCGTGCTGAGCAAAAGCTGGGTCATAGAGGCGGCGGTCAGCGTGCTTCACATTGACGTCACCTTCAATCGTCAGGACTTCACGTTGACCGCGAGTGCGGCGATCGAAGGCGGTGTCACCGGCATTTGCGGTCCATCGGGCTGCGGCAAGAGCACTCTGCTCGCACTGCTGGCAGGGCTACTTACGCCGACGAGAGGTGTGCTCCGCTTCGATGGGACTCTGCTCGCCGATACAGCATCGAAGGTCTTCGTGCCCGCCTGGAAGCGGCACTTCGGCCTCGTCTTCCAGGATGGATTGCTGTTTCCGCACCTCACGGTGCGCGAGAACCTGCTGTATGGCTGGCGTCTGCTCGAACCCGAGGCGCGTCGCTTCGAGCTGCAGGGCGTGCTGGAGCTGCTGGAGATTGAATCGCTCGTGCGCCGACGCCCCGCGGAGCTTTCCGGCGGCGAGCGCCAGCGGGTCGCGTTGGGAAGAGCATTGCTGTATTCGCCGCGGCTGTTACTGCTCGACGAGCCGCTGGCGTCGCTCGACGAACGACTCAAGCAACAGATCCTGCCGTTTCTCAAGCGCGTGAAGGAAGAGACGCGCGTGCCGATGATCTACGTCAGCCACTCGCAGGCGGAGGTCGAGTACTTGTCGGATCGCATACTGCAGATGAGCACGGGCAGCCTGCCTGCCACTAGGCAGTAACACCCACGATCACGCTCGACGCCTTGAAGATCGCCATTGCTGACTTGCCCTCGGCCAGCTTCAGTCTCTCCGCCGACGCATTGGTGATGATGGCCGCGACCGAATTGCCGCCCTTGAGTTCGATGACGACTTCGGTGTTCACGGCACCCGGTACGAGCCGCCTGATCACACCGTTCAGCTGATTGCGGGCCGAGAGGAGAGCCTTGCCGGCCTCGCCCACGGCGACCATGACCGACGATGCTTTGATGAGCGCGATGGCTTCGACACCCACTTTGAGCCCGAGCTGCTCGACGCTTTCGTGCGTAACGATGGCGATCACGGATTCTCCGCCACTCAACGCCAGCTCCAGCTCGTCGTTCACTGCGCCTTTCTTGATGCGGCGGATCTTGCCGGAGAAGTGATTGCGTGCGCTCGTGCGGAGCGTCATGCGTTCGATCACCTTCAGATCGCGATCCGCATGCTTGATGCGTGCATTGAGCGTGGCGACGAAGCGCTCGTTCTCCTGCTGCAGGGCTTGATACGTGGCGACGATCTGACGTCCTCGCTCCGTGAGCACGGTGCCGCCACCGCCCTTGCCGCCTTTCGTCCGCTCCACCAACGGCTTCTCCGACAAGTTGTTCATGGCGTCGATGGCATCCCACGCAGCCTTGTAAGTGAGACCCACCGCCTTCGCCGCGGCTGCAATCGAACGAGTCGTGCCAATGCTCTGCAGCAGGTCCATCCAGCGCTTGCTGGCGGGCTTGCCGGCGGCGATCTCGACGTTCGGAGAGCCGCTGATGCGCAGCGAGTGTTTCGGCATGGCCCGTGGATGCGCTCAGCCTTCTTCCGGAACGAGCACCCAGAGGATCAGGTACACGAGCACGCCGGGAAACGCAGCCGACAGAATGGAGCCGATGACATAGATCACGCGCGCGAGGGTCACGTCCATGCCGAAGTAGTTCGCGAGACCGGCAACGACACCGGCGAGCATGCGATTGGTGCGGGAACGACGGAGAGGCGCTTTGACGTCCACGATGGAACCATCCTGTGCGAGTCGATCACAGGCGGTCTATTACGCGATGGCGCCGCGAGTTGCAAACGCTCGCGGCGCCAACCGTGGATCGCTCAGGAGGTGGCGATCGTCGCGGGGGAGGCGGTAGATCAGGACTCGGTGACAGCGGGCTGCGGCGTCAGCACGACCTGTCCATCCTTCACCGGAATGCGCTCACCGGGATGGCGCTCCATCTGCACGGTGTTCTCCGTATCGCCCAAGCGGTACTTCACGTCGTATCCGACCTGCTTCTCGTGCGAGTCGTAGACCGTCTCGCAGCGCTGTTGGGTAGTCTGGTACGTGTTGCCCTGCTGCATGCGATTCTGGATACGGTTACCGGCGTAACCACCGGCCGCAGCGCCTGCCACCGTGGCGACAGTCTTGCCACTACCACTGCCGATCTGGTTGCCGAGCACACCGCCGACCACGGCGCCCAGGGCCGTGCCCGCGACCTTGTGCTGGTCCTTCGCCTCACGTGTGTGCGTCACGGTTTCGTCGTGACAGACCTCGCGCGGCGTCTTGATGGTTTCCATGATCGGCTTGACGTCGAGCACTTCCGCATAGGACGGGCCGCGGTCGAGCAACTTATAACCGGCGAATGCGCCACCCGCCGTCGCGACAGCGACGCCCAGGATCACGCCTGTAAGCATTGACTTGTTCATGCATAGCTCCCTGAAAAACTCAGCAACGGATTGCTTTTAATGTCGGGTGCTGAGGACACCCGTTTGCTGGCGCTTTCTAGCCAAGGCTCCAGCCGCTGGGCAACTGCCTCGAAATGGCGACACTCTTTCTGGCTTCCCGCTGCGGCGCGGCGTAGAGTCGTCGCGGGGGACTTTCGAGGTCATCCGTGAGCGCCGAAGGAACACAAGAACCACAGCTGCAGGAGTCGCGGACTCTGGTGCTCGAGGAAGCGCGGCGGCGGCTGTCACGCTTGACCGCAGGACAAGGCAAGCGACTGCGCGAGGTGTGGCTCGCACTCGCACAACTTGCCAGCGCCGCGCTCGATGTCGATCGGGTCGGCGTGTGGGTGCTCATCGAAGACGGCAATGCGGTCCGCTGCCGCTATCTCTGGCAACGCTCCGGTAATCACGTATTCCAGGGCACGATCCTGCGTATCAGCGACTTTCCCAGCTATTTCACAGCGCTGGAACATGAAGGCGTGATCCGCGCCGGCGATGCTCGCAATTCGCCCACCACTCGCGAGCTGCGGCCCGCCTATCTCGAACCGCTGGGCATCACGTCGATGCTGGATGCGCCGATTTTTCTCAACGGCCAGCTGGTCGGCGTCGTGTGCCACGAGCACATCGGTCCTGTGCGGGAATGGAGCGATGCCGATTGCGATTTCGCCGCAGCAGTCGCCGACAACATCGCGCGTCTGTATCGGGAACACGAGCAGCACGACGCCCAAGCCACGATGCAGGGCTACCAGCGGAGGCTGATGGAGCTGCACCGGATGGAAGCCGTCGGGCGCATGGCGGTCGGCATCGCGCATGACTTTCGCGGCATCCTCGGTGCGGCGCTGGGCTTTGCGGAACTGATCAGCCGCACACCCGGCGATGGACCGCGAGTGAAGCATTACGCCGATCGCATTCGCGAAGCGCTCGAACGCGGTCAGCGCCTGACGCGCGAAGTCATGGCCTTCGGCAAGAGCGATCCCATCGCTCCACGACTGCTCGATGTCGCGCACGTCATCGAGTCGAATGAGAACATGCTGCGCGTTCTGCTCGGCGAGCGGATCGCATTGGAGTTGGAGCTCAGCAATTCGATGGGACGCGTGCTGATGGACAGCTCGCAACTGGAGCGCGCCCTGCTCAATACCGTGCTGAATGCGCGCGACGCCATGCCGAACGGCGGCCGACTCGTCATATCCGCCGCCGATGCGGATGCAGAAGGCGAGTATGGCGAAGAGTGCACGTGCGTGATGATCTCAGTCACGGACACCGGCCAGGGCATGGATGCAAATACGCTGGCGAAGGCCCTCACGCCCTTCTTCAGCACGAAGGGCGAACAGGGCACGGGCCTCGGCCTCGTCATCGTCGATCAGGTGATCTCACGCGCTGGCGGTTTCATCCGCATCGACAGCGCGCCGAATGCGGGCACGACGGTCCGGATGTACGTGCCGCGGATCGCCGCCAGGTCCTAACGACGCGTAAAGCGCGGGTGAGCACCCGTGTTGTACGGGTTGTAGCTCGTATCCTGATTGGCATCGTGTACCAGCGCGATGGCACGACGCCGGATGATGGTTTTCAGTTCCTGCGTATTGAACTCTGCACTCGATGGCATCGTCCGCATCCGGCGCGAAGCCAAACCGACAGGGAATCGTGTCTTCAATAGTCATTCGTATTGCCTCCCCAGGCACCGCGGCTTCAATGCAACGGCCGTGCCGTCTTGGTGCAGGACGCGCGGTCAAAGGGCGTCGCAACCGCCCCCAACTACCTACTGTAACGGGAGCCGACACTCGCACTACCCTTCCCTTTGAATGCAACCGGACCGCGGCTGCGCGGCTTCACGTTCGACTCACGCTCGAGCACATGCCCGCCTCACAGGCGGTTCCTACGTTAGCGACATCGACAGCTAGCCAGGTCGACACCGATGAACGCTCGCAAAGGTCATCGCCGCAAACTTGCCGCTCTCGCGATATTAGGTTTGATCGTAGGAGTCTTCGGAGCCGTTCACGCGAGCACGCCGGATGACTCGTACGATGGCATGCGCCTGCAGGCCGACAATGACTTGTTCTCAGGTCAACATCACGATCGGGACTATACGGGCGGCCTTGCCCTCACGCTGTCCGGTGAACGGGCGCGCGAAGGGTCGTTATCGCTCGATCCGTTACTCGCGCGAGTGGACGAGATCGTTGGCGTACCCGAACGCGCACAGGCGCTCTTCGCTCGTCAGGTGGGCTTCATCGCCTTCACGCCCAAGGATCTGAAAACCTCGACGGCCATGCAGGACGATCGTCCTTACGCGAGCCTGTTCTTCGCGTCCAATGGCCGCATGAGCGTTGCAGTCGATCAACGCAGCGCCTGGTTCAGCAGTCTGACCATCGGCGCTCTGGGACTGCCGCTGGCGAAGGACTTGCAGAATGGGATTCACTCGGTCGTCGGGTCCGATCAAGCTCGTGGTTACTCCCACCAGATCTCTGCCGGTGGTGAACCCACGGCGCGTTACGCGCTGGCCTATCAGCAGCTCTTATTTGCGAATCCAGATGGCAACCTGGATGTGAAAGCAACGCTGCAGGGCGGCGTCGGCTTCCTCACGAATGCGAGTGCCGCGGTCTCCTTGCGCTATGGCCTCACGGGATCACCCTGGTGGAGCTCTACACCGGAGCTCGCCGACTACATGTCGGCGCCGGTACCGATGAGCCAGCACACTGGCCGCCTGGACATCTATCTCTTCACGGGCGCACGGATCGAAGCGCGTGCTTACAACGCGATGCTGCAAGGTCAGTTTCGTCATAGCGATGTCCGCTACGCGAGCTCGGAGCTCGAGCCGGTCATCGTCCACGCATGGTTCGGCTTCGTGACCGAGCTGTTCGCACGTACGCAGCTGAGTTACACGCTGAATTATCAGAGTGCCGAAGTGCGCACGGGACGAGCCGCGCGCGATTCCCTGTGGGGAGCAGTGCAGATGACGCGGACGTTTTGAGAGGGAAAGCGGGCCGGATGGCCGAGTCTATCTCTGCTGCGGCAATCCGCTCGCCTGCCACTGCTGGAAATCGCCGCGCAGATGCAACAGGTGCGAATAGCCCTGCTCTCGTAGCCGATCGATCGCCATCTGCGTGCGCTGGCCCGTCACGCAGTACAGGACGAACTCCTGCGATGACGCATTCGGCAGCTCCACAATGCGTGCCGGCAGTTGATCGTAAGGAATGTTGATCGCACCAGGGATATGACCCGACGCGAACTCTTGCTGACTGCGCACATCGAGGATCACGAGCGATGTGTCGTGCTGCTTGATGCGCGCCGCGAGCGCGTTCGGCTCGATCTTCGCGGCGTCATCTGCCACCGCGACACTCGCAATGAGCGTCGCGACCAGCAGCAGCGAGCGCATCAGTGCTTGCCTGGTTCGAGCTTGACACCGCGTCGCTCCCACGCGATGTACGCCAGCATCGCGGTCATCTTCGGATCATCCGCCGCGAGTGGATCGCCTTCGAGGGGGTTCCGCAAACACCAGTTCACCATCTCCCACAGATTGGCGACCTTGCCCAACTGCTTCTGGAACTTGGGATAGGTCTCCGGATGCGTATTCGCGGCGTTGGGATGACATTGAGCACACACGACGCCGTTCTTGCCGATATCCGCGCTCGTCCACAGCTTGCGGCCTTCCGCGACGACGGAGGTGAACTGCGCCTCCCAGCGCTTCAAATCCTCCGGAGTGAATTCATCTGCCATCGCGGCAGAGCCGAGCAGCAGCGCCACGACTGCCACACTTGCACGAGCGATGTTCATTCGGTTTCTCCGTTCAGAAGTGCGTCTGAGGTGGAATGCGCTTCTCCGCAGGCTGATACGTGCGGTCCTGCGGCTGTCCGGTCTGCGGATCGAATGCGACTGTGCGCGTGGCATTGTTGTAGAGGTTGTAGTTCGTCGCGGCGCGGCCGCTATCGATGTCGATGAACTGCCAGCCCGTCGCATCGCGCTCGAAGAACGGATCTCCGCGATTCATCTGCACCGTCAGCTTCGGCAACAACGACGCGGCCTGCGCGTAGCTTTGCGGATACGGCCACGGCCATGCAGTGGCCATGGCCGATGTGAACGAGATGTTGCCGATCTGGTTGTACTGAATCTGGTGCACATGACCGTAGAACACGGTCACCTTGTTGAATGGCGCCAGCAGCGACTGCACTTGCTCCGCATCTTCGGTCCAGAAATTCCAGCCCTTGTAGATCTTCTGCAGCGGCGAGTGCGAGAACACGACGACGGGCGTGTCCTTGCTCACCTTCGCCAGATCCTTCTGCAGCCAAGCACGTTGCTTGTCGCCCACCATGAACGGCGAGCCATTGGGATTGTCCAGCCCGGCCATCTCCGCCATGCGCTGCTCGGCCGTGGGCCAGCGGTTGAACGTCCAGTCGTCGTACGTAAGGATGCTGTTCAGCACGACGAAGTGCACGCCCTTGTGATCGAAGCTGTAGTAGTGCGGGCCGAACAATTTCGACCAGTACTCGCCGAGGTCGAGGTAGTAATCGTGTTCGCCCATCACGTGGTAGACCTTGCCGCGCAGCTTGGACAGCATCTCGGCGCCGTGATCGAGCTCGGGCTTGTTGCCCAGCTGCGCCAGATCGCCGCCGAAGATCACGAAGTCCGGAGCCGGCGTGAGCAGATTCGTTTCGGCCACGGCCCGAATCAAACCGCGATCCCAGTTGCGCACGAACTGCGTGCCGCGGATGTGCTGGATGTGCGAGTCGGAGATGTAGGCGAAGGAAAACGTCTCGCTCGATTTCGCGAAGGCGAGCTCCACGAGCGTCATCGGTAGCGCACTCGCGCCGAGTGTGAGCGTCCCGGTCCGCAAGAAGCTGCGTCGATTGAGATCCGGACTCATGGCCGATCACCCCCCGTCGTTACGCCCATCGTCTGAGCGAGCGTGGCTGTCTTGGTATTGCAGGATGGGGCGTTGGCAGACTTCTGGCCCGCGAACTGCGGACTCGTGAGTGTCTCCAGGAACGCCACGAGATCGGAGATCTCGTCCTCGGTGAGATTGAGTGGACGGATGCCACCGCTCAGGAAGTCGTTGACCGGATCGGTCTTCTTGGTGATACCCCCGTTCTTGTAGTGCTCGACCACATCACGCAGCGTTTTCAAACTGCCGTCGTGCATGAAGGGCGCGGTCACTGCGATGTTGCGCAGGGTGGACGTCTTGAATGCGCCCAGCTCATCCAGCCCGTCCGTCACTGCAAACCGTCCCAGCTCGGACGCTTTCGGATCGGCAAGCACCGCTTTGTCGACATCGGTGCCTTGCGCCTTCGCTTGCAGGAAGGCAGGTGCGAGTGTCGGCACTTCCTTCTGAATGCGGTTCACACCGACGCCGATGTTGTGGAAGCGGTTGTCGGTGAACAGCGCGTGATCCTGCTCGATGGTGTGACAGGAAACACATCGCCCCTTGTTGAGGAATACGTCGAAGCCGCGCTTTGGCTGCTCACTGATGGCCTTCGGATCGTGGCCGAAGTAGAAGCGATCGAACGGTGAGTCGCCGCTCAGGATCGTGCGTTCGAAGCTGGCAATCGCCTGCTGCACTTCGTGCATCGTGACCTGGGCCGGTTCTTTGTTGAAGACCTTGCGGAACGCCGCGACATACTCCGGATCTTCGCGCACGACCTTCAGCACCGGATCGTGATTGGGCAGGCCCATCTCGACCGGATTGACCATCGGATGTTGTGCCTGGTCTTCCAGCGTCGCCGACCGGCCGTCCCAGAAGAACAGCCGGTAGTAAGCCGAATTGATGACCGTCGGCGCGTTGCGCGTACCCGTGAGCTTGTTGATCCCTTGCGAAGTGACGAGTGGGCTATCCGTGAAGGCCTTGGCGGGATCGTGGCACGTCGCGCAGCTGACATCGCCCGTGCTGCTGAATCGCTTGTCGTTGTAGAGCTTGTTGCCGAGCTGGATCTTCTCAGGCGTCTGCGGATTGTCTGCCGGTATCGTGAGCGCCGGTAACCCCAACGGCTGCGCCAGTGTCGTCGCGGTCACAGTGGCGGCGCACGCGAGCAGCAGCGCCTCGAGCTTGCGCGATCGCATAGTCATTCCCCCGTACAGTGCCCACGTGTTCGCGGGCTCACCTTTAGGCGTTGGAGTTTAGAGCGAGCCTGGACAAAGCCTCATTGAAGTCCTCAATAAGACAGCGGTTTCCTCGTGTCTTGAATTCCTGCGCGCGGCTGATGGCCACCATTCGGTCCGCTGCACGCACTGCGATACGCGCAAACCGCACGAGCCTCTCGCCTTCCGCAGTCAATGAAACGTGAGCGCGATCGCGCTCGAATAGCCGCACCCCCAGATAGGTCTCGAGCTTGCGTAACTGGATGCTCAGCGTGGACTGGGCTACGGAACAGCGTTCCGCGGAGCGCGGTAAAGCTCAGGCATTCCGCCAGGGCAATGAGATAGCGCAGCACGCGTAGCGACATGGATGCCCCGCTCCAGCTTCGTGGCCTGCGATGCGTGCCAAAGTAATCGAACTGCGCATGACGGGTGATAGAGAGATCCAATCGGCTCGACAGTGGCTGACTATCGCTCTACGCGAGAGGGCAGCGTCTCTTCCGGCTGCAGCTCACTGCGGCGCCCGAACCCCCACTTCCGCCAACACCGTTCGCAGCTGATCGCCGGTATAGGGCTTCAACAGGAACGCAACGTGGCGCTCCTTGGCCAGACGGTTGCGCACATGCGTGTCATCGGCGCCGCTTGAGATCACGAGCGGCAGCGACGGATATAGCGCGCGTAACTCTTTCACCAGCGCATCGCCCTTCGCGTCGGGCAAGCCGAGATCGACGATAGCAGCGTCGAAATCGCCTCCGAGCAGGCGTACCTTGTTCAACGCCTCGGTGGCCGTACTGGCGGCTGCCACGCTGAAGCCCATCGCATCCAGGTTGTCGGCGAGCAGCATCTGCACCAGCGCCTCGTCTTCCACGATCAGGATGCGTCCCGTCGAGTTCGATGTGTCGAGCACATCGCGCAACTTGGCTGCCAGGCCGGCGTAACTGAATGGCTTCGTGATCAGCTGTACACCGGGATCCAGGCGCCCGTCGTGCACGATGGCGTTGCGGGCGTAACCGGTCGTGAACAGCACCTTCAAGTCGCCACGTAACTGCCGGGCCGCATCGGCCAGCT
>JBEVDW010000407.1:0-3340 GCA_040513115.1 Steroidobacteraceae bacterium
GCATGGGGATACGATCGATCTGGGACAACATCGATGTCTGGATCGACGCTGCAATGGCTCGCATCGAGCAGATCATCGCGATCACGTGGCCGGCACCGCGGACCCTCTCCGGTGCAGCCTCGCGGCGTAGCTCAGCGCGCTCCTCGGCCATGAACACTTCCCTCCCCGCGGAGCGCCGGAGCAAGCGTCGTATGGCAACCAGCCGTTGAAAGATGGGGCCGCGAGTGCAGCGACTCGCATACTGAAGGCGGCAGGCGGCCGTTCACACATTGCGCTGCGTCTTTGCAGCTGCGGTGGCCGCCTGGCTCGCTTCGCGAATCTTGGCCCACGCTTCGTTGCTGAGCTTCGTCAGGCCGGCAAACGTGGAGGGTGCAGCGAGATGATGCCCGCCATCGATGCAGATGGTTTCCCCCGTGATGTAGTCGCAGCCATCGGCGAGCAGCAAGATCATGAGGTTGGCGAGTTCTTCGATGCGGCCATAACGTCCGAGTGGCACCTCGTCCGCTTGGGTCGCGCCCACGGCGCTGTCGGCAGTGGGGCTCAACATCTGCCATGCGTAGTCCGTGGGGAATGGACCGGGTGCCACCGCATTCACGCGAATGCCGTACCTTGCCCACTCCACCGCCAGTGACATGGTCATTGCATGCACTGCGGCCTTCGCCATGGCCGAAGGAACGACGAATGCGGAGCCCGTCCAGATCCAGGTTACGAGCGTGGAGACCACCGACCCCTTCAAGCCCTGATCGATCCAGCGTTTGCCGCACGCCTGTGTCGTAAAGAAAGCACCGTTCATGACGGTGGAGGTGATCGCTTCGAAGCCACGCGGGCTCAGCTCCTTTGCGGGGGCAATGAAGTTCGCAGCGGCGTTGTTGATCAAGCCGGTGAGCGGGCCGTGCCGTTCCCAGATTTCAGTCACGGCAGCATCGACGAGATCCGCTTTGCGCACGTCCACGCTCTGTATGTGCGCGCTCCCAGGACTCGTAGCGTTGATTTCCGCGGCGGCTGCCTCGAGCACCGCGCTGCGGCGTCCCCACAGATGCACGTGTGCTCCGTGAGCAGCCAGCAGTCCCGCGACACCCTTTCCTAGACCAGTGCCACCACCGGTAATCAGGATGCGCTTTCCAGTGAGTGCGGTTCTGTCATAGAGGGGCATGCGTCGGTCTCCTGCTCGGCCCGGTTGCCAACAAGTATGGAACCATACCATACTCCGATGATAGGGGGATCGAGACATGTTGAGCCACCGGCCTGTTTACGGCGACGAACACGCGATCTATCGCGACACCGTGCGCCGCTTCATCGAGCGCGAAATCACACCCCACTTCGCGCGTTGGGAAGAGGCGGGAATCGTCGATCGCGAGTATTGGATCAAAGGCGGTGCAACAGGGCTGTTGTGTCCTCAAGTTCCCGAGGCGTATGGCGGCCCCGGCGGCACCTTCAAGTTGAACGCCATCGTTGGCGAGGAAATCTCGTACGCCGGGTATGCGGGGCCGTTGAGTGATTACTCCGTCCACAGTGACGTATGCGCGGGCTACATCCTTCACTTCGGCACGGAAGAGCAGAAGCGATATTGGTTGCCGCGCATGGTGCGCGGCGAGACAGTCTGTGCCATTGCCATGACCGAACCCGGCACCGGCAGCGATTTGCAGAGCGTTCGCACCAGGGCCGTACGCCGCGGCGACGAACTTATCGTAAGCGGTGCAAAGACGTTTATTTCCAACGGCCAGCACGCGGATCTCATCATCGTCGTGGCGCGCACGCAGGATGCGCCTGGCGCAAAAGGCATCAGCCTCGTTCTCGTCGAAACTACACGGGCCGGGTTCCGTCGCGGTCGCAATCTGGAGAAGCTCGGACATCGCTCGGCGGATACGTCTGAGTTGTTCTTCGACGAAGTGCGCGTGCCCACGACCAATCTATTAGCCACCGAGGGCGGCGGATTCGCGGCCTTGATGAGCGAGTTGCCGCAGGAGCGTCTCACGCTCGCTGTCTCTTCGATGGGGGCCGCACAACGTGCATTCGACATTACGTGCGAGTACGCGCGTTCGCGCCAGGCCTTCGGTCGCAGCGTGCTCGACTTTCAGAACACCCGCTTTGCGTTGGCCGACGTGAAGACTGATCTGAGCGTTGGCTGGGCCTTCGTCGATCAGTGTCTCGAGCGGCACGAGCGTGGCGAGCTGACGGCGTTGGATGCCTCGACAGCCAAGCTCTGGTGCACGGAGATGCATGGCCGCACTGTAGACAAGTGCGTGCAGTTCTTCGGCGGCTACGGGTTCATGCGCGAGTACGAGATATGCCGCCTGTACGCCGACGCCCGGGTACAGCGGATCTACGGTGGAACTTCCGAGATCATGCGCGAACTCATCGCGCGGACACTGTGAAGACGCCAATGAAGCCCTACCAAAGGACGGGGCGCCCCACCGCAGCGGAGATAGCGGGCGATCGGGTAACAATTCGTTGCATGGGTGAACCGTGAGCTACCAGTCCGTTGACGAATCGTTGGAAGGGTTGATGGAGAATGAAGCTCAGGGCTTGGCGCGCGCAGCCGGAACGGCGGATGCGAGCGAGGGCATCACTGCATTCGTGCAGAAGCGCAAGCCTCAATTCAAAGGACAATAACGGCGCCAAGACCATGTGGCTGTACGCAGAGATCAAGACACTCGCCGACATCCCCCGCCATTACGCGCGTACGCAGCCGAAGAAGGTTGCACTGATCGATCCGCTGGGTGCACGTACCTTTGCTGAGCTCGACCGTGCAAGTAACCGGCTGGCAAATGCGATTCTTGCCTGTGGTATCGAACCCGGATCGCACATCGGCTTTCTCGGCAAGAACTCCGCACGGTACTTCGAGACCTTGTTTGCCGCTGGCAAGGCAGGCTGCGCGTTGGCACCGATCAATTGGCGGTTATCCGAGGCCGAACTGCAACTCGTCATCGACGATGCCAAGTGCCCCTTGATTCTCGTCGACAAGGAGTTCTCGGCCAGCCTCGCGGGCGTACGCGCTGGGTGTGCCACGAGCGTGCGGTGCGTTCAGTTCGACTCGACGAGCTCAGAGCCGCAAGAGCTCGATGAATTGCTGCAGCACGTTTCGGATGGAGATCCGCATCGTCCGCTCGCGCCCGAGGCAACTGCCGTGCTGATGTACACCTCGGGCACGACGGGTAAGCCCAAGGGTGTGATGCTCAGCCATCAGGGTTTCAGCTACATGAGGCTATGCGAGCATCTGGAACCAGCGCTGCGCTGGCATCCGGACGATGTGATGCTCATGGCGATGCCCAACTTCCACTTGGTGGGTACAGGGCTCAGTGTGCAATCCCTCTACAACGGCTCGACGGTGTCGATTCTG
>JBEVDW010000408.1:0-10177 GCA_040513115.1 Steroidobacteraceae bacterium
AGATCGAATGGCCCGCGACCTTGACTCAGGACGTTGTTGTATTCGTCGACGAGCGCTGCGAGCTCGAGCGCAGCTGGATCTGAATCCACTTGCGGCTGGTTCATGTGCTTGTCCTCCACGCCCTCAACAGCGATTCACATGCGCACTCAGAACGGTGGCCCCATGAATACGGGGAAGTAAAGATGGTGCTCTCGTTCCAACCTGCGCTTGAGATACGCCCGAAGCTCGTCGCGGGCGGCGTCACTGCCAGTGACCTGGCGCAGGATGTCGCGGTGTTTGACGAGCTGCTCGACAGCTGCTTGGTAGGCTTCGTTTCGCGCGTCCAACCCGACACCGTCGCACGGTGCAGGATCGGGCTTGCTCAGCGCCGCTTCCGTCGCTGCAGACAGCTTCTCTGCTGCACGCACACTCGCGAGGCGAGGCGCCAAGCTCATGAGTACGCGGCGCGCATCTTCGTTGTCCTCCTGTAACACGCGCACTTCCTCTTCCGTGCGCACCGCCAGATGATTCAAAAGCTGTGTGGTACTCCGCAGGACACTGGCCGCCCACTTGTCGTCTTGAACCGCCGGGGCGACCTGCGATTCCAAGGCCGTCACGATGGCGTTGATCAATTCGCGCGTGCTTGGCCGCATGACATCAGCCCCCCACGACCTTCTTGTTGTGATACGGATTGGGTTGCCCCTGCATGATGAACTCTGCAGCCTGCATGAGATCCATGTCGATGATTCGGCCTAGCAGGTGCTCATAGATTTTCACTTTCCCATACCCGAGCGTTGCACGAGCGAGCCGTGGATACTCACCGGAGATGAAGAACCGCAGCCCATTGTTCAGCGCGAGCATCGATTTGAACGCGTTCCACACGAGGTAGAAAGCGATATTCTCGCGCGGCAGCGAGAGCCCGGCGGCGCGCTCGTAATGCGCCAGGATCTTCTCGCGGTCCCACAACTTCAGCATCCCCTGCGAGAGCGCGAGGTCCTGGCAGGGATCACCAATGTGTGCCAGCTCCCAATCCGAGAATGCGACGATCTTGTCATCGCGCCAGATCTCCTCGCCGATGCCGTTCTGCCCTTTGCACAGGCTGATATGCGCGGCACACCGCGGCAAGTGTTCTTCGAACCAGTGCAGTGCCTCGGTCACCACGGCGAAAGGTGCAGTGCGTACCTCTTCCCACGTCTTCCACCAACGCATGAGCTCCATGCGGGGAAATTCTTCGGCGGAAGCTGGTACTGCCATGAAGGTGTCGAACCCATAGTTCTGCCAGTCGAGCCTGTGCAACGATGCGAGCTTCTCCGCATGTTCCAGCGCGATGCGTCGCCGCCGCTCGGCAGCTTCTTCTGTGGCATCGTTCAGACCGGCCAGTAGAGTCACACCCTCCACCAATGAGCGAACGAAGAGGGGTCGGC
Source organism: Steroidobacteraceae bacterium (assembly GCA_040513115.1). Taxonomy (GTDB): domain Bacteria; phylum Pseudomonadota; class Gammaproteobacteria; order Steroidobacterales; family Steroidobacteraceae; genus DATELY01. The sequence continues at coordinate 1,404 of JBEVDW010000408.1, forward strand.
CATCGGTGATCTCGGGAGACGCGTCGTACCACAGTGGTTTTGCAATCGGAATCGGCGTGCGCGCGACGTGTACATAGACCTGCCACTCGTAGAAGAGCGGCACCGGCACGAAAGGACCACCGGGCGGGTCGACACGCACGACGACACCATCGTCTCTTGACGCCGACTCCGGTCCACGGCTGATGCGCACGAGGTAGGTTTCGCGTGAAAGACCGGGAAACGCCTGCGTGATGCCCAGCACTCGTACGGGCTCGTTCAACTTCTGCGCCAGATATGCGGCAAGAGCTTGCTCGTTCATAAGTACTGCAAGACCTAGCGATTCTTGTAAACCGGAGATCTCGGATCCACTGGCCAACGTGACCTCTCGCCTTCAATCCTGTATGCACCCAGATCGCTTCTAACGCAACTCAAGTGCGGATAATTTGAAGGAACACCGTCTTATCGGTTCCTCAGACTCTGCTGCTGCGGCGCTACAAATGCTGATTGGTGGAATGTTTGCCCACGCGCATTGTTCGTAGCCACGTAATACCGACTCGATGCTATCCATTTGTTCGCTAGCTACGTAATATTAGTCCACCCTCGTGCACCAGGACACATTCAGGCACGCGAAAACAGAGATCGAGGCTTGGGATCCCAGCTGGGGGATGCGGCGAATGAATTCAGCATTGGACCTTTCTGCATTGACGGCTCTGGCGCACAGCGGTCGGGAGCGCAGTTTCACCGACGTTGCCCGCCGCATGGGAATTACACCGTCGGCCGTCAGCAAGGCCATTGCTCGCCTCGAGCAACAAGTAGGCGCGAAGCTGGTGACACGCAACTCGCGGTCCATGGCGTTGACGCCGGAGGGCGCCATGTTCCACGCCCGCTGTCACGAGCTGCTGACTGCGGTGGAGGAAGCAAAGCGAGCGATCACTCACCAGAGTAGCCATGCCGCCGGTCGCTTGCGCGTTTCTCTGCCAGAGGGCTTTGGACCGCTGGTCATCGCGCCTCGATTGAGCGAGTTCACGAGTCGTTACCCTGATATCGAACTGGAGGTCTTCTTTACCGACCAACGGCTCGAGTTCATTGACTCGAACATCGACATCGCGGTCTGGACGGGTGCCCTACCCCCGTCCCGGCTCGTAGCGAGACCATTGGTGCCGCTCCAGTTCGTCACCTGTGCCTCTCCTGCTTATCTTGCGACGCACGGCCAGCCCCGCACGATCGAGGATCTGGCGGGTCACGTTCGACTCGGCGCCATCGCCAAACGCACAGGTCAGTTGCAGAGCTGGCGTTTCCTCGTGGACAACAAATTCGTTGAGTTCAATGCGAAGCCGAAGATCCAGTCGGATTGCGTGTATGCGCTCGTTCGCCTCGCCATGGGCGGCGCCGGTATTGCCCAGGTGACTGGCTATGCGGCCGCCGATGCCGTCTCGAAGAACCTTCTCGTTCCCATACTGACTGAATATTCCGGAGCGTCGACACCGCTCAACATCGTCTATCCCGCAAACGCGCGTAAGTTGAGTCGGGTACAGGCATTCGCCCAGTTCGTGTCCCGCGTCGTCAACGAGCACGTCGGTATAAGCCGATCGAATGCGACGGAGCTGCGCTCCCAAAAAGAAGCTCAGAGTCGGCCTCACCCGCTTAAGGCACATTCCTGGGACGCGGTCCCAATCTGAGAAACGGCCTCCAAGATCGTCCCCACGAGTGATCCCGATTAGGCAGTCAACGAACAAACTCTATACTGCCCGCGACACTTATCGAGTGCGCTGGATTTCCTCGTCCGGCTTGTTAGTCTCTCGAATCTTGTCGAGTGCTCATTTGAGGCTGCCATGCGAGTTCTGATCTTCGGTGCCAGTGGATACATCGGTCAACGAACCGCGCGGCATCTGCTCAATGAGGGTCACACAGTCACAGGCTTCGTGCGGAATGAGCGCAGCCGTGATGTCGTGCAATCGCTCGGTGCACAGGCCATCGTGGGAAGCCTTGACGATTGCGATGCGACGAAAGCGGCGCTCGCATCTCACGATGCGGCCGTCTGGCTCGCACAACTGACGCTGGATGAGGAAAAGCGTCTGATCGGTGAATTCCTGAAGGCGCTGAGAGGCAGTGGCAAGACCTTCATCTTCACGGGCGGTGCAAGCGTTTTGTCGATATCAACGAAGGGCGATTGGTCGGACAAGAGTTTCGCGGAAACCGACAGCTTCATTCCCAGGCGCGAGTTGGCGCTTCGAGCGGAGACGGAGAACAGTGTTCGCATCGCAGCACAGTCGGGTATTCGATCCATCGCAGTGCGTCCGCCGCTCGTGTACGGTCATGGCGGCTGTAAGGTGATCTCCGATCTTTATCATTCAGCACGGAAGACTGGTTCCGTCTGTTACGTCGGCAAAGGACTGAACGCCTACTCGAGCGTTCACGTGGACGATCTGGCGCATCTCTTCAATCTGGCGCTGCAGCGAGGTGTTGGCGGTGCGCTCTATCACTGTGTAGCGGCCGAGGTTCCATTTCGCTTCATGGCGGAGACTATCGCGCGTGGGTTGGGAGTGGGCACGCAAAGCGTTACGGTCGAGGAAGCGCAACAGATATGGGACAAGTTCACCGGGTCCACCGTGTTCTCCTCTTGCAGTCGCGTTCGATCCCCAATTGCACGAGCAGAGTTGGGGTGGACTGCACACGCGGCAAGATCCGATATCCTGGAAGAGTGCCTGCATCCTGCCTACGCCTCGGAGGCAGAGCGATCGCTAGCCTCCTGGATCAAACCAACCAAGGCCGCCGGCGACCCAGCACAATAGCGCGAGTGTCGAAGGGCGCGGCTGTAGACCGGCCGCGCTCAGCTCGGTCAGCGATGCCCCGCACTCAGAGGGAGCGACCGATTGCGAGGCGATGGATCTCGGAAGTGCCCAACAAAATCCGATGAACACGAGCGTGAGTCCAGATCTGGGAGATTGGACTTTCGTGGGCATAGCCCATGCCGCCGAAGAACTGGAGACATTGATCAGCTACTCGGAACTCCAATTCCGACAGCCACAACTTGGCCATCGACGCATCGACTGGCGTCAGCGTCGCGCTTTGGATCTTACGTAGGCATTTGTCGAGGAATGCTCGTCCTACCGATAGCTCGGTCTTCATCTCCGCCAATCGGAACTGGGTATTCTGGAAGTCGAAGATCCGTTGTCCAAACGCCTTGCGGTCCTTGACGTACTCCACGGTGAGCTCGAAAGCCTTTTCGGCCGCGGCTAGATAACGCGCACCTTCTGCGATTCGCATATCGTTCAGCACTGACATCACCTGTTTGAAGCCGCCGCCTTCTCGACCCCCAAGCAATCGATCGGCAGGTACGCGCACGTTCTCGAAGAAGACCTCGGCTTCGTTCGCACAGCCCTTGTGGAGCGTCTCGATGGGCTTACTACGGGAGACGCCTTTGGCATTCGCATCCACGAGCAGGATGCTCATTCCCTTCACTCCCCCGTCCGGATCCGTCTTGCACACCACGGGAAGCATCGTGCACAGATTGCCGTTGGTGATCCAGATCTTGTGACCATTGATGATGTAGTCACCGCCATCCTTCTTGGCGAACGTACGAAAGCCGGCGACATCGCTGCCCGACTGCGGCTCGGTAAAACAAGCTTCGGCGATGGTCTCACCGCTCGCGTAACGCGGTATCCATTCCTTCTTCTGTTCTTCTGTGCCTCCCGCAAGGATCACATAGCTCGACCCGTCGATACCCAGCCCACCTCCCATGCTCGCGCCGGCAACCGAGTAGCCGTGTGCTTCGTGGAAGATTACGTGGTGCAAGAAGTCGCCACCGCCGCCGCCATACTCTACAGGTGCGCCTGCTTGCAGAATCCCTGCAGCGCCGGCCTTGCGAAACAAATCGGCAGGAAAGATCCCCTCGCGCTCCCACGCCTTGATGTTCGGTTCGATCTCACGAGCAAAGAACCGCTGCATGGTCTCCCTGAACTGGAGATGCTCTTGAGTGTAAACCTGCTCTTCTGACACGTCTCAGCCCCCGAAAATGTGCATGTCCGATTTAAAGGAACGCGATGCGATTACAGAATGAGTGACACTTTGCCCTGCGGCACCAACCCGTCGAGATCCAGCACATTGCGCTTGAGACGGATCAGAAAGCTGTGGCCTTGACGCAAGAGCAGATAGCGCTGCCAGCCCATGTACGTAGCCGTGAAGTTGCGCTTGGTGCGAAATGTAACGAAATTCGCCGTGGCCTCGATCTCATCACCAGTGCTGGAGATCACGCGGATGTTGCCGTACAGCCTGCGTACGCGAGAACGTGGATACTCTGCGTGCGCCGACGGCTTCATCAAACGCAAGACGCGCTGCTCCAGCCGCTCATGATCGTCCGCCACCAGAAACAGTGCCGCGGATGAGTCCAGAGTGTCTGCCTCATCGTCACCAGTGGGCGCAATCTCATAGGCGGACTCCGGCGCAAACAAGTCGAACCATTCCTTCAGCTTCCACTGGTCGAGAAGCGCCGCCTCCCGATAGAGAAAATCCTCCACCTGAAGTCGCAATAACAGTGACTCCGTCAATGCCGCACTCATTTTGCCGTTGCCTCCGGGGCGCTCATGAGCTGATCCCAACGCGTCCAGTACGCGCGCATCTGCAGTTCGTTATCGTAGTGCGGGTTCTCGTCGCGCAATGAGTTCTCGCCGGGATGGAAACCCTTGGAAATGTCATTCCACTCGACATCTCCGGTATCGAATCCACGCTGACACAGCTCCAGCATCTCGACGTCGTCGGGCGTGGCAAAGCCGCCCGGCCCCAGGAATGACAACGTGCACTCGTTGCGGATGCGGCGCAACGTCGGGCTTTCATCCGCGAGACCGAACGACCAGGCACGGATGATCATGCGGTTGTGCGCCACAGGGGTCACCGTGCGCATCAGAATGGTCTGCTGATCGTTGATTATGGTGTTGGGGAAGATGACCATATTGCGATTCACGTTCGCGAGACGCTCGGCCTTCTCTTCACCCAAGCGCTCCGTTAGCTCGCGCTTTTTCGCTTCGATTGCCAGTCGTGCCTCCTCTCCCCATACGGGCAGCCACTGCGCGACGGGACGCCCCGTGGGAATGCGCAACTCGAAGCACGCATGGCCATTGCCGAGACTCAGGCCACGGCCACGGATATCGATACTGGTGAGCCCCTTCGCCATCGTCTTCATGTAGTCGACGAACGTGGCGTGTGTCAGATTCAGGTGATAGCCGTCGTAGCTGTTCTCGCAGATCAGCTTGTAGTTCGCCTTGATCTCGTACTCATGGCTGCCACGCACCACTTCCAACCCAGCGGCCGAGTGCTCTGCGATCGAATCGAGCATCGGTCCTGCCCCGGCGAGATAGCTATCGAGCCCGGGCGCGTCCTTGTTCAGGGAAACGAACCAGAACCCTGCTCGCTGTTCCAGACGTGGAACACGTGTCAGGTCGTAGAAGCCACCTTCGTTGAAGCGCTCTCCGTAGCCATACTCCGCATGTTGATCGAACAACTCGCCCGAGCTTTTGTAAGCCCAGCCGTGGTACGGACATACGAACCGCTTGCGATTGCCCCGCGGCTCGCGACAGATGGATGCCCCACGATGCCGGCATGTATTGAAGAAGGCGTTTACTTGCCCGTTCACGTCGCGATTGAAGATCACCTCTCGATCGCCCACATTGCGAACGATGAAGTCACCCTTCTTGAGTAGCTCGCAGTCATGACCGAGGACAATCCATGACGTGCGCAGGACGCGCCGACGTTCTTCTTCGAATACTTCGGCACTGGAATAGGCGGAGCGATGCACGAGAAAGCGACCGCGTTGGCGATCCAACCACAGGAAACGGGAGCGATAGTCAGAGCTCTGCGGCTGAACGACGGCAGACATAAGCTCTCCTCCGAACGCATTGGGTGTCTATTCAGAACGTGCACACGCACGCGAGCAACCCGTGTTGCGGAAAACCAGTACCCAGGGCGCCTTCACGCGGCCCTGCTACGCGGTGTGATGGGGCTATCGTAGCAATTTGAGTAGCTAGCGCACAAATTAGGGTGCACTGCACCGTGGAATCGTGGGCGCTCGAGGAGCCCAGTCGCTGCAACGTATTGACGTCATACGCCGCGCTGCGAGGCACAACTGGAATGACTCAAATTCAAGGAACTGCACGGTTGACACCGATGTAGTTCGCTAAGGTGCACAATTCCTGCGAGTCCACGCGCAGAGATCACTCAGCTACGCTGATACGCACTCCATACAGGAAGCGCTCGAACCCCGAACTGATCCGACCGACCCGGCTGCGCAGAGCGTACGACACGTCGCACCGCATCTCAGCCCCATCGACTACTCCTGATAGCGCAGAAGGAATGTCTCTGTTCGCGCCTTGCGCTGCGCCTGCCGCTCTGCTGGCGACAAGCGCACCGTGCGGGTTGGCAGCTCATGATCGAGATCGGCGAACTTCACCCATCTGCCTCGAGAGGCAGGGGAACCAAGAGGCGAATTGAGAGGCAATGCCTGCCAGCGATTGACGAGCAAGACCTCGTGAAACCCACCAGGATCCAGCCAGTTCTGGACTCCCGGATCGCGGAGCGACACCACAAAGGTTGTCGATTTCCCATCGGGATTCGGTGCCTCTTGGCTCGGGTTCATCGAGCTCGTGATGTTCCAGTACTGCAGAGTACGGAACCAGTAGTCATGTAGCACGATATCCCGGAACGCCGCTCCACCGTGCCCGATGTCGATAATGAACGCATAGTCTTCATCGAGGTCGATGCGAGCAAACGATATGGCCTGAGACACCATGCCGAACACGTCGCCCGTGTGGAACGGCTCGGTGATGATGTTGGCATCCATTCCACGGAAGATGCGCATGAACCAAAATATGCGCGGCACCGCGTCGCTCATGTTGTGCAGGGCCTGCACGACGATTTCGTCATCGCTGAGTGGCCGCCAATTTGGCGAATCGAGCCGCACTACACGGTGCTTCGCCGGCACCTGGCGCCAGTCGTTGCGACATTCGCGTATGAATATGAAGCGGGCGTTTGGCTGTGTCTGGATATGGTTGCGTCGCCCGTTGGCAGGATCCGGACCGACCGTGATGACAAACTTTCCGTCGCGATCGATATCGAGATCGTATCCCTGCAGCATCGACAGCGTCATGTTGAAGCTGAAATCGCCGGACAGCATGTACGGCGTGTCGCTGACGCCCGGCTCGAAGCGCTGGCCATGGATCTCGAAGCGAGAACCGTAGTCGACGGGGATGAACGAATACGTCTGATCTGGCCCGTCGCCGCCCGACGCACGCGAACCCAGTACATCCAGGCCCATCCATCGATGCGCAGGACCGTAAACGCCGCTCGTCACCTTCGGATAATTGGGGTCACCGTTGACGGTCTGCAGGAGATAGGCAAAGGAAAACTCTTCCACGAGCTCATCGAAGCGGACCTCGGCCTCTGCCGTCATGTCGCGCCCTACGAGCGTGCGCCACCTCTGGGCGACGATCTTGCGCGCCTTCTCCATGACGGGGTGGGAGAACAGCTTGAGCGCACGCTGTTCGACTTCCCACTGGTCGACAGTAACTAAAGGGTTATACGGCGACAGAAAATGGTCGTCGGCTTCGAACAGTGAGCGGCGCATCAGGGTTCTGCCTTTTTTCACTCTTTCGACACACTGCGAGATGCAAGCTTGCCAACAACATCGTGAACGGTGACTAAGGCACCGTGTAGCCTCCATCCACGGACAAGATCGTCCCCGTCACGTACGAAGCGTCGTCCGAACACAGCCAAGCGATGGTGCCGCCAATCTCTCCAGCCCTGGCGATGCGCCCCATCGGCACAGCCGATTTGAGTCGAGCCTCTCCCTCGGGCGTAGCGGCAATTCCGCTGCGGAGCATCTGAGTCATGACCGTGCCTGGAGCCACGGCATTCACGCGGATACCATCCTTGGCGTAATCGACGGCCGCGACTTTCGTGAGACCCACCAGTCCATGTTTGCTGGCGGTGTACGCGGCCATGCGCGGCAAAGCGACGAGACCTCCAATCGATGCGGTGTTGACGATGGATCCCCCACCGTGAGCGAGCATGGCTTTGATCTCATACTTCAATGCGAGGAAGACGCCGCGCAGATTGATCTCGAGGATGCGATCGAAATCGTCGTCTTCGATATCTGCGAGCGGCGTCGTTTTCGCACTGACACCCGCGTTGTTCACGGCGATATCGAGTGTGCCGAACGTGTCCACCGTGTACTGCACAGCCGCAGCCACGTCCTGTGGTCGCGTCATATCCGCCGCCCTGACTCTCGCATCACCGCTCCGCACCCTGAGCTCGCCGGCGAGGCGCTCCAGCGCCTGCACATCACGAGACGCAAGAACCACGCGTGCACCGGCTGCAACCATCGCGGCAGCGGTTGCCGCTCCGATCCCGCGGCTTGCACCGAAAATCAAAGCAACCTTATCCTGAAGCGCATCGGCCGCGAGCGTGGTACGCATAACAAACGCCTATGGGAGCTCCGCAAGTTCAGTTCAAGAGCCTGCTGTGATCCACCGTTCTATAGCGTGCGTGCAATCGCCACCTTCTGCAGCTCCGACGTACCGGCGTACAGGCGCTGCAGGCGGTTGCCGCGATAGAGGCGGGCGATGGCCATTTCTTCCATGAAGCCCGCGCCGCCGAACAGTTGCAAGGCGTTGTCGACCACGCGGTCGGCCATTTCCGGAATCCACAGCTTCGACATGGCGCCGTCCGCCAGGTTGAAGATGCCCGCGCGGAACTTGCGGATGGAGTCATAGAGGAAGGCGCGGCCCACCTCGATGTCGGTGCGC
>JBEVDW010000409.1:0-4724 GCA_040513115.1 Steroidobacteraceae bacterium
CCGAAGAAGCCCACCACTTTCAACGCAGCCTTCTGCGGCGCTGAAGGGTTGCCGTGAGTATCACCCGCGGCCAGCGTCAGCATCGACAACAACATCGACATGCCCAAGCCATCGAGCAGCGCAGCTGCGAACACCGACCCGAGCGCCGCGCCACTGCGCGCGGGGTAGGCGCTGGCAAAGCGGCTCAGCATCCGCAGCGGCCCTCGCCTGTAGCCGGCGGCGGTGGTCTGAACGGGATGCGGGTTCACGGCTGCAGGCAGCGAATAGTCTGACCGCCGCGGAAAATGACCGGCTTTGTCGGGTCGACGTCGAACATCTCGCCATCGAGCGCGTAGCTTGCAAGGCCAAGCACCTCGAGGCGATCGAAACGGCCGCTGAGATAACCGTTGTGCGAATTCATCTGTGAGTCGAAACGGCCGGCGAGCAATGTGGGTAAGCGGCGCCAGAAGCGGGGCGCAGTGGCCGAGATGGCCGTCACACGCACGGCACCTGTGCCGCGCGCAGCATAGGGATTGTAAAGGCTCTCGCGGTGATGGAGCGTGGTCACGATGAATACCCGGCTCGGGGCACGCAACGTCTCGCTCGTGTCCGTGCGGATCTGCAGGTCGGGATACGGTGGCAGCGGGCTACGTCCGATCATCACCTTCACCGCCAGCTTCAACAAGCAGTAGGGCGAGCTCAGTCGACCTTTGTGCAGCCGGCTGGTTCCCGACAGCCGATGCTGATGGCAGAGCCGAATTCCGCTGTCGATCCTCGACCCCGCAAGGAAGAAGCCGTGATGCGGCACGGAGCCTTCATGCTCCACGCGCAGCAGTTGCTGTTCGCGAACGGTAAAGGAGGCGCCGTCGCGACCGCGGCGCAAGGCCCGCTCCAGCCGTGGCAACGTGCCAGCGCCTCCCAGGTCATTCGCAACGAGATTCGAACGCCCGCCTCCCAGCAACAACAGCTCGGGTGACCAAGTGCCCGTTGGCAATAGCGCAAGGTACTGCACCAAACCTTGGATGGTGCCGTCGCCCGCGAGAATGAAGATACGCGACTGCTTGCGAGCCCGCAGCGCGTCGAGATCCCGGTTGAGTTGTGCGGGCGAGCTCGCCTCGATGACTTCAGTGCCGTAGCGGGCCGCCAGCGCAATGACGCGCGAGGCGAGCCTCCCTCGCGAGGCGAGGAAACTGCGTGGGTTGAGGATCAGGCACGGCGCATCGCCAGCGATCGGCGCGGAAAGAGATCCGGATGGCAAGGCACTCAAGACGAGAGGTTCTGCTGACGCCAGACCGGAATAGCCGAATCCTTCGCCGTGGTCTTCAGCGCCGCGCGCCACAGCCCCGCAGCCGTGGCGAAGAAGCTGGCGCGGTTCACCGCGTGGTACGGCGAATCAGCGGGCAGCTTCTCGAGCAGACGCTGATGCGCCTTGCCGAGGTTGTGATAGGGGAGCGACGGTACCAAGTGATGCAGGGCGTGGTACCGCAGACCGACCGGAAACAGCATGACAGTCAGCCAGGTCTGACCGGTGATGTTGATCGAGTCGCTGACCTGTTCGATGTGGCTCATCGGCTCACCCCGATTGCCGTAGCGATGGGCGGCGAGATTGCGCACCGAGTTGAGCGTGAGCGCCCCGCCCAGCAGCAGATAACCTTTGAACAGCTGCATACCCGTGATGATCCCCGTCGCGACCAGCACCGCAAGGGTCGCGAGATAAATGAAGCAGAGGGCTTCGACGATTTTTAAGTGGCCCTCCTCACGCGCTGGAAAGCGCTTGCGGTAGTAGGGATTTGAGACGCCCGCGGTAGCCGCCGTCAATACCCATTCGCGCAGGCCACGGTGCACCCATGACAGTGGGGTGAGCAACAGGAAGCGAGCCGCAGACATGATCGGCAGCAGCGGCGCCTGCAACAGGTACTTCACGAACTCGCGCACGGGCGCTGCGGCCAGAGGCAGATACTCGCCATCCTCGGGCGTCCCAAAGAAACGCGCGCTGTGATGATCGAGATGATTGCGATAGAAAATCCACGGCATCAGCAGCGGAACGCCAATAATGAGGTTCCAGACGCGCCGAAACCACACCATCTCCCGGCGCGGAAAATGGATGATCTCGTGAATGAACGTGCCCGCACGGAAGAAGAGAATGCTTGCGCCGATGAACGCGCCAATCTGCAGCGCACTCCACGCAGGAGCAGCGAAGTAGACGGCAGTAAGTCCCCACGCGGCGCCGGCACTCAGCAACAGATCAAGCCAATAGATACCGGGCGAGCGCTCGAGCAAATCACCAACGATTTCGATGACGTGCTTCATGTCCAACGACTCGCCTGCGATGCTTGCCTCAGACTCGTTGACGGCGTCGAAATCGAGCGTTTGTTGTTGCTGCGCGACGGCAGCTTGAGGGCGCGGAGGCATCGGCTAACCATACTTAAGCAGAGAAAAGGGAACAAGTGAGCGGCTGCCCTCGGCGGTGGCGTGTAACAGTGTGGTGAGCCTGCGTCCTGTGCGGTTCGCGACAGGATCAACTGGGCGCACTCAGGCGTTCTCTGAAGGCAAAACTGCCACGTCACCGAGGCCTGCGATGCTCGACAGGTTGGCGAAAGGTTCAGGCACAACACTGGCCTGCCAAGCTAGTTCCTCCATGGTGGCGAACGTGGCGGACCGCAAGATCTACATCCACACCAACTCGAAGCAACTGGTCGGCGCCCTGGTCGCCCGCCACACGCTGCAACGGAATAGCCGCAAGCCTGAACGCTTCGACGTCGAGATCATCCTGGCGGAATCCTTCCCGGCCCTGAGCAGCCGCGAAGGCATGCCCTACCTGCGCGAGAACCAGACCGCGATCTGGCGCAATGACGATCTGCAGTCGTTCGCTCCGTTACGCTTCGGCGTACCCGAGCTCATGGGTTACAAAGGACGCGCGGTGGTCATCGACCCGGGCGTTTTTGCGCTCGGAGACATCAACGACCTGCTGGATGCGGACATGGACGGAGCCGCGGTGCTGGCGCGCCGCATGGAGCCCGATGCACGCCGACCCGTGCATTTCGCCTCGAGCGTCATGCTGCTCGACTGCGCTCGATTGCGGCATTGGCAGCTCGAAACTGACTTCGACAGGCTCTTCACCCACGAGGTCGATTATCGCGACTGGATGTGGCTCGCGCTGGAGCGGCCTGGCATCGTCGGCACGTTGGCGCCGGGGTGGAATGCCTTCGACCGACTCACGTCCGCAACCCAGCTGCTGCACAACACCCACCGTCGCACCCAGCCTTGGAAGACAGGACTTCCTGTCGATTACACGAAGCGCGGTAAGACGATGCAGAAGAAAGTCAGCGCCGTCTTGCGCCGTCTGGCGGCCAGCATGACTGGCATCAGCGGCATGAGAGGGTTCTATCGAGCGCATCCCGACCCCGCCCAGGAGTACTTCTTCTTCCGCATGCTGGGCGAGTGCCTCGAGCAGGGCATCATCACCGAACGTCAGCTGCGGGCTGAGATCCAGCGGCGGCACATCCGCGCCGATGCCCTGGAGCGCGTCCGTGCCGTGAGAGGCGCTACCCTCGCGTTTGCTTGACTACGCTCGATCACGCCATGGACGGGAACGCCAGGCGCGCTGAAAGTCCGCCACCGTGCTGCCCCTCGTTCAACGTCAAGTCGCCGCGATGCAGTTGCACGATCTCGAGCGCGATCGATAACCCCAAGCCACTGCCCTCGCCGCCACTGCCGCGGATGAATCGGCCCAACATGTTTTCCCGCTGAGCCGCTGGAATACCCGGGCCGTTGTCTTCGACGATCATGGCCGGCGTGGGAGATGCGGCGACGCGTACCTCGATACGCCCGCCGGGGCGCCCGTACTTGATCGCGTTGTCCAATAAATTCGCAAGGGCATCGCACAGCAGATCCCGATCGCCGCTGACCCACACGGGGTCGTGCTCGGACGGCGACGAGAACTGCATCTCCATACCCGCTTCGATCGCCTTGGGCACCCATTCGGCGCCGGTTTGTTGTGCGATCTCGACCAGGTCGACCGGCTTGAACGGACGTCGCAGCCGGCTGTCGGGTTCTGCCCGCGCCAGAGAGAGCAGCTGATTCGACAGCCGCGTCGCGCGATCGGTCGAGCGGGCCAGGGTTTCGAGGTGCGGAAGCAGTTCCTCGTCGCGACATTCGCGCTTTGCCTGCTCGGTTTGCAGCTTGATCGCCGTCAACGGCGTGCGCAGCTGATGTGCGGCGTCCGCGACGAAGCGACGCTGTGCCGCAAGGGCATCGTGCAGTCGCGCGAGGAGATCGTTCAGCGCGCGTGTCATGGGCTGCACTTCTTCGGGGACACCCTCGTCGGATATCGGCGAGAGCTCACGATCGCTGCGATCGTTCAGGCGCGAGGCAATCGTGCCGAGCGGCACGAGTCCGGAACGCACGGCGCGCCGGATCGCGACGAGGGCGACGATGATCAGCAGGAGGAGCGGGATCAGCGTGCTCAACAAGATCGTGCGCGCCAGGTTGCTGCGCTTGCGTGTCGTCTCTGCGACTTCGACACGAACCGTTTCCCCATACGTGGAAGCAGGCAACACCAAGGACGCAATGCGGACCGGCTCGCCATCGAGCACGCCGTCGTACAACTGCGCGCCCTGATAGGAATCAACGTCTCCGGTGATAGGCGGGAGATCGCGCCGGCCGACGAGGATGCCCTTCTTGGAAGCGGTAATGCGGAAGAAGGTCTTGTCGGCCGCATCCCAGACGAACAAGCGCTGCTCTTG
>JBEVDW010000410.1:0-6126 GCA_040513115.1 Steroidobacteraceae bacterium
CATTCGCCTCGCGACGTTGCATGGGCTCGAGGCGTACGGCAAACGCGAGGCACCTGGCGTGTATGTCGAGGGCCGCAAGCTCGCGAGCATCGGTCTACGGATCCGCCGTGGTTGCAGCTATCACGGTTTGGCGTTGAATGTCGCCATGGACCTGGCGCCGTTTCGCCGCATCAACCCTTGCGGGTTCGCGGGATTGGAGGTCGTGGATCTGGCGAGCCTCGGCGTGAGGATTAGCGTGCGTGATGCCGGGGAAGTGCTGGCGCGCGAGTTCGTGGCTGTACTGAGAGAGCGTCGCGCCGCTTGATCACAGCACGTAGAGCACCTGCTCGCAGGCCGTGAGCTCTCGATACAACTCATCCAGCTGCTCCTTGCTTTCCGCGCGTAACGTGCACGTGACGCTCAGATAATTTCCATCCTTGCTCGCACGCTGCTGAACCCGAGTGGGGTCCAGGGAGCCGACGTGACGCTCCACGATCTCCATGACGAGCGTACGAAACTCATCGGAACGACGCCCCATGACTTTGAGCGGGAAGTCGCAGGGAAATTGGAACAAGGTTGGTTGCGTCATCATCATCGCGGCACGTGTTTGCGCATATCCAGGAACGTCTGCGCGAAACGTCTCCACCAAGGTCCAGGTACACCATCGCCAATCGGCCGACCATCCACCCGACACACTGGCAGCACGTCTCGCGTGGCTGCTGCTATCCAGATCTCACTCGCGGCGAAAAGTTCGCTGACGGCCAGCTTGCGTCGCGCGACGGGCAAGACATTCTGTGCCAGCTCCAGAGCGACCTCGCGCGTGGTACCGGGAAGAATGCTGTGACCGTCGGGCGGCGTCACGAGCACGCCCTCTACGATCGCAAGCACACTCGTCGATGCGCCTTCGAGCACTTCGCCGTTGCTGACGATGATGGCTTCGTTGGCACCTGCATCAGCAGCCTGCTGCTTCATGAGCACGTTCGCCAACAGCGCAGTGCTCTTTATATCGCATCGGCCCCAACGGAAATCCTCGACGGTGATCGCATCGAACCCACGCTCGCGCTGTTCTGGTGTGAACTGCGGGAGCGGTGACGCCATGGCAAACACCGTTGGTGTGCTGGTCGCCGGGAAAGTGTGATTGCGACCGAGCTCCATCCCGCGAGTGACTTGCGCGTAGATGTACATGTCACCACCGCCATTGCGCGCGATCAGTTCGTCCAGAATGCGACGCCACTGCTCGTGCGAATGGGGCGCAGCGATCCTCACCTCGCGCAAGCTGCGCGCGAGCCGATCGAAGTGTTCCTGGAAACGAAACATCCGCCCTTCGAACGCAGGCAGTACTTCATAGACGCTATCGGCAAACAGAAAGGCGCGATCGAGCGGAGAAACCCGGGCTGCGGCGAGCGGCTGGTACTCACCATTGAGATAGCAGACCGGAAACGGCTCGGCCATCGCTTACTCGAAGCGCATCTTGATGTCGTCGGTGAGGCGGCCGAAGAAGCCCGTTTCGGGGACGTCGGCGCTCGGGTACACGGGCTGCTCGGCGAACGGCTTACCGTCCCGAACGAGCTTGAGTGTGCCAATCGCGTTGTTTCGCTGCAGCGGTGCCAGCAGCGGCTCGGGAACGTCGATGCTGGCTGTGATCGCATCGGCTTGGCCTCGCGGCAGCGTTGCCGTGATGTCTCGATGCAGTGTCAGCCCAACCTCCGGTGCTTCACCCTTGCGCACACGAACTTTCATAAGAGGTTGGTTCGCGGCATAGAGCCGTCGAGTTTCGTAGAACCGGAAACCATAGTTCAGCAACGCTGCGCTCGCGTCTTCACGGGAGCGTACGTTCGGAGACCCCATGACGACCGAAATCAGACGCATTCCATCGCGCTTGGCGGATGACACGAGGCAGTAACCGGCGCTTTCGGTGTGACCAGTCTTCAAGCCATCCACCGTAGGATCGCGTTCCAGCAAGCCATTGCGATTGGGCTGCGTGATGCGATTCCAGGTGAACTCGCGCTGCGAATACCACTTGTAGTAGATCGGGAAATCGCGAATCAGTGCCTGCGCCAAGAGGGCGATATCGTGCGCCGTGGTGTAGTGCTGCGGCCCCGGCATGCCCGGGCTGTTTTCGAAGTGCGTGTTCTTCATGCCGAGCTGGTGCGCGTACTGATTCATCAGATCGACAAAGACAGGCTCGCTGCCCGCTACGTGTTCGGCCAGCGCCACCGTCGCATCGTTGCCGGACTGCACGATCATGCCTTGGATCAGATCCTCCACTTTCACCTTCGTGCCGACTTCTATGAACATGCGTGAGCCGTTCTGATCGCGCGCGTGAGGACTGATCGTGACCTCGTCGGTCAGCTTGATGCGGCCATCCTTCAAGGCGGCGAACACCCCATAGCCTGTCATCAGCTTGGTCAAGCTCGCCGGCTCCAAGCGCTCGTTCGCGTTCGTTTCGGCCAGCACCTGGCCGCTTGCGTAGTCGAGCAGGAAATAGCCGCGCGCTGCCACGGTCGGCGGCGCAGGAATCGGTGCGGGTTTGGCCGTGACGGACGCGGCTCCGGCGGGTGCCGGTGTCGGTGCTGGAGTCAGCGCAATTGTCTTGCGCTCGCTTCTGGCTGCTGCGGGCTGCTCCTGCGCTTTCGAGCAAGCAGTGAGACAGACCACGGCACAGAGAAGCAGCGAAATCGAGCGATGCATGTCGATTCAAGGACCTTACGGTTGATGGAAAAAGGGCGGCGAATTCTACCCAGGGTGGATCTCAATTATCGACCGGCAGCCCGCGGCGTCCGATCAATCGAGCGCCAGCCGCGCATCCTGCAATCCGAGCTTGCGCAGGCGCGCTACGGTGAGATCGAAGTCGTTCACTGTAGGCACCGGACCTACACGAACGCGAAACAATGTGCGTCCGTTGACCACATCCTCACGCAGGGTGGCGTCGTTCTCCCCCTGTTCTCGGAGGCGCTGTACGAGCCGCTCGGCGTTCGCGCGCTCAGTGAAGGCGCCAGCTTGAACGAACAGCCCAGCGGGAGCCGGCGGCGCGCTCCCTGCTCGCGTTTCCGGTGTGAGCGCCTGCACCTCCACGAAAGCCGTGCCCTGGCGAATCATGTCGAGTTTCGTGGCCGCGGAGTGGGAGAGGTCGATGACGCGCGTGTCCTTGAACGGACCTCGATCGTTCACTCGCACGACGACGCTGCGACCGTTCTTCAGATTGGTGACACGCACGTACGTTGGCAGCGGCAACGTCTTGTGTGCGGCCGTCATTCCATGCATGTCGTACGGCTCACCATTCGATGTCTTGCCGCGATGAAATCCGGGGCCGTACCAAGAGGCAACGCCGCGCTCGCGATATCCATCCGCAGTGGGCAGCACGAAATAGCGCTTGCCATACACTTCGTAGAACGGGGGGTTACCCTGGCGCGACCTAGGTTCGACTTTTGGAATCGCATCGGGCGGCAGCGCTGTTGGAGGCTCGGGTACAGGAATAGGTACGGGTACTGGCTCGGGTGGCGTGGGTGGAGGTGCCGAAACTGGCCTGCTGACGCAGGCAGACAGTAAGGCCAAGGTGAGCGCTGCGGCGGCATGCCGCGCGAGTTCGGACCTCATCGGCTCACGAGTCGGCGCTTCTCGCACAGCGCCATCAACAGACCGAAACCGGCCATGAGAGTGACCATCGACGTACCTCCATAGCTGATGAATGGCAGGGGCACGCCCACGACGGGCAGCAGACCCGCAACCATCCCGGTATTGACCAGCACATAGACGCAGAAGGTCAGGCTCAGGCTCCCTGCAGTCAGGCGCGAGAACGTGTCGTGCGCAACCACCGAAAGGTAGAGCGCGCGACCGATGATGAAGAGGTACAGCAGTAGCACGGTTGTGACACCAATGAAGCCCCACTCCTCGCCGATCACTGCGAACACGAAGTCGGTGTTGCGCTCAGGGAGAAACTCGAGCTGTGCCTGACTGCCGTTCAAGTAACCCTTGCCGAAGACGCCCCCGGAGCCGAGGGCGATCTGCGATTGGATGATGTGATAGCCCGCGCCGAGCGGATCGGTTTGCGGATCGAGGAACGTCAATACGCGCTGCCGTTGGTAATCGTGGAGGAAATGCCACGCAACCGGCACGGCGGCGCCGATGAGCACCAGCGCGCCCAGGAGGTAGCGACGCTGCAAACCCGATAACAGCATGACCATCGCGCCGGCTGCGGCCACCAGGAGTGCCGTGCCGAGATCGGGCTGCTCCGCGATGATCAGTGTGGGAACGAGGATGGCGAGTCCCACGACGATCAGTGACACAAAGCTTGGCGGCAGCGGCCGATCGTGCAGATACCAGGCGCACGCCAGCGGCACTCCCAGCTTCATGATTTCCGAAGGCTGAAAGCGCACCACACCGATGTCGAGCCAGCGTTGCGCGCCCATCGCGACGTGTCCGGTCGTCATGACGATCAGCAGCAGCACGAGCCCGAGTGTGTAGATCCAGGGAGTCGCGTTGCGAATCACGCGCGGCGGTAACTGTGCGAGCGTGAGCATCGCCGCCAGCCCGAGTACGAACCGCAGCGCTTGTGCTTCCAGTGCCTCGATCTCGCCACCCGAGGCGCTGAACGCAACGATGAGTCCCACCGCGCCGGCGAGGCACAGGCCAACGAACAGCGGTCCATCCAGGTGCAAAGCGCTCAGCAGGCGTGCGGACACCGTCAAGGTTCGCTGAGCACGCGAGGCATCGAGATCGGAGTAACTCATTCGCGGCCTGCCGGTGTTGCGGGTGGAGTAGTCCTCGCTGCGCCGGCTGCGGCGGCCTTCTTCTTGGCTTCCTGCTCGGCGCGCTTTGCTTCCTCTGCCGCGAATTCTTCGGGTGTCAGCAAGTACGAGTCCAGAATGCGGCGTACCACGGGCGCGGCAAACGCCGAGCCGCCGCCCGGTGCATTCTCTACGACGACCGCCACTGCGATCCTGGGCTTGGGCGCGTCTGCCGGCGCGAAGGCGACGAAGAGCGCATGGTCGCGCAAGTGCTCGGCCAACTCGTTGGCTTTACGCATGCGCTCGCTGGCAGCCACGGTGAACACCTGTGCCGTGCCGCTCTTGCCTGCGATCAAGTATTTCGAGCCCGCGGCGGCGGCGCGAGCCGTGCCATACGGTGCATTCGCGACATCGATCATGCCGCCGACGGCGTACTCCCACGCGTCCGGCTCACGAGTTTTTGCCGCAGGCAGCTGCACCGGAGGAATCTCGACGACCGCGCCTGTCTGGGAGTTGCGAATCGCACGCACCAGGCGCGGTTTGAAGCGCTGACCGCGCGCGGCGAGCGTCGTGATCGCGTGGGCGAGTTCGAGCGGCGTCACTGTCATATACCCCTGACCAATGCCCACGCTGATCGTATCGCCGGGATACCACTGCTGCAGCTCCTTGCGTTTGAACGCCTTCTTCTTCCATGCCGTGGACGGCAGGATGCCGGCTTTCTCGCCCGGTATATCGATGCCGGTGAGATCGCCCAGGCCGAACTGCGAGAGGAAGGCTGCCATGCGATCGATGCCCATCAGATTGGCCATGTCGTAGAAGTACACATCGCATGAGGTGGCGAGCGCCTTACGCATGTCCACGGTCCCGTGACCTTCTTTCTTCCAGTCACGCCAGGGTCGGCTAACGCCGGGCATCCGCCAATGACCGCGACAGAAGCGCGTGTCGTGCGGCGTGATCACGTTGGCTTCGAGCGCTGCCAGCGCCATCAACGGCTTGACCGTCGAGCCCGGCGGGTACACGCCACGCAAGGCGCGATCGTACATGGGGCGATCGGGATCTTCGGTCAGCGCGAGGTACTCCTTGCGAGTCAGGCCGCGCGCAAACGAATTGGGATCGAAGCCCGGCGTACTGACGAACGCGAGAATGTCGCCGTTCGATGGATCGATCGCCACGGCGGAAGCGCGCTGATCACGCAACGCTTCTTCGGCCGTCTGCTGCACGCGTTGATCGATCGTAAGGTACAGGTCATTGCCGGCCACGGGCTCCTTGCGCTTGAGCTCCACGGGGCCGCGACCCAGCGTCTCGACGCGTCGCCCTTGGGCATTGACCAGCATTTGCTGGAGGCCGGTTTCCCCGTGCAGCTCTTTTTCGTACGCGCGCTCGACCCCGCTCTTGCCCGCCAGCGTTGTGCCGGCATATT
>JBEVDW010000411.1:0-2658 GCA_040513115.1 Steroidobacteraceae bacterium
ACCCTCGGCCACCTTCGAATGCGAGACGCTCGAGCTGCTCTCGCTCGCGAGCGTGCGTGCGTGCGCGCAGCGCGTCGCAAGTCGGCATCGAGAGCTGCACCTGCTGATCAACAACGCCGGCGTGATGGCGACGCCGTTCGAGCGTACGCAGGAGGGATTCGAGCTGCAGTTCGGGGTAGACCACCTGGCGCATTTCTTGTTCTCGTGCTTGCTGGTGGATACGTTGAAGGCAGCGGCTCCGGCACGCGTCGTAAGCCTTGCGTCGCGCGGGCATTGGTGGTCGGACGTGCAGTGGGAGGATCCCAATTTCGAGCGGCTGCCCTATGACAAGTGGAAGGCGTACGGTCAGGCGAAGACCGCGAACATCCTGTTTGCCGTGGAGTTCGAGCGTCGCTTTGGAGCGCTGGGCGTCAACGCATATGCCGTGCATCCCGGCGCCATTCAAACCGAGTTGGGCCGCTATCTCACCGAGGAAGATCGCGCACGAATCGAGCAGATGCGCCAGCGCGCAGCGGCTGCCAGTCCAACGCCATGGAAAAGTATCCCGCAAGGTGCCGCGAGCACGGTGTGGGCTGCGACTGCGCCCGAGCTGACAGGCCGCGGTGGGCTGTACATCGAGGATTGCCACATCGGTGTGGAGCGGCAGGCGGGGCTGGAGGCTGGCTATGCCCAGTACGCGCGCAATCCCGACGCTGCCCGCCGTCTATGGGAATTGTCGGAGCGACTCGTCGGCCTGAGCCAGTCCAAAGCCATTTGAGCACGAGAGTCGTCATGCGCGAGGTTCGAAGCTATTGCCGCATCTGCAGCGGTAACTGCGGCGTGATCGCGACGATCGGCGAAGAAGGCCGCGTGCAGCGCGTGCGCGGCGATCACGAGCACGCAATGACGCAAGGCTACGTGTGCATCAAGGGCGTCGAGAGTCCGGCCATGCACAATGGCGCGCAGCGGCTGCTTCATCCGTTGAAGCGCCAGTCCGACGGCAGCTTCACGCGCATTCCGCTCGAGCAGGCGCTCGACGAGATCGCCGCGCGGCTGAAGGACATCATCGAGCGCGACGGGCCGCGTGCAGTGGCCCTGTTTCGCGGCACGCCGAACTACGCGAATGCTGCGGCCTCGTACATGAACCGCTTCTTCCTGAAGGCCATCGGCTCACCGAATTTCTATTCGACGATGACCATCGATCAATCCGCGAAATGGGTGACGGAAGAACGCCTCGGATCGTGGGCGGCGGGCCGTCATCGCATCGACACAGCCGATGTGTTCCTGTGTTTCGGCTACAACCCGCTCGTGTCGGTGCAGGGCGGGTATGGGTTCTACGTCAACAATCCCACCAAGCGCATGCACGAGCTCAAGGCGCGTGGCCTCAAACTCATCGTCGTAGATCCGCGGCGCACGGAGACAGCGCGCTTCGCCGACATCCATCTGCAGCCGTTGCCTGGCGAGGATGCAGTGATTACCGCCGGCATGTTACGAATGATCCTGGAGGAAGGCTGGTACGACGTCGAGTTCTGCCGGCGCTGGGTCAAGGGACTGGATGAGTTGCGTGCGCTCGTGGCGCCCTTCACGCCTCGAGTCGTCGCGCAGCGCGCATCGATTCCCGAAGACGCCCTGCGTGAAGCCGTGCGGCTGTTCGCGCACGACAGTCGCCGCGGCATCGCGATGACGGGGACGGGTCCTGACATGGCGCCGCACGCCAATCTCGCCAACCACCTGATCGAGTGTCTCAATGTCGTCTGTGGCCGCTTCAATCGGGAAGGCGAACGCGTAGCCAACACGGGCGTGCTGGAGCGAAGGCGCGTTGCACGAGCCGAAGCGCGCAGTCCGCGACGTCAATTCGAAAGCGGACCGCGCAGCCGCGTCCGCGGTCTCGGACGGCTGATGGGCGAGATGATGACGTGCACGTTACCGGAGGACATCCTGACTCCGGGCGAAGGGCAGATTCGCGCGATGTTCAACGTCGCCGGCAATCCTGCATCCGTCTTTCCCGATCAGCGCAAGAGTGTCGCCGCATTGAATGCGCTCGAACTGCTCGTGTCGTTCGATACGGTGATGAGCAACACGGCCAGGTTGTCGCACTACATCCTGCCACCGAAGCTGATGTTCGAACGGCCCGACGGCCCGCAGATCTGGGAAACGGTTCTCTACCCGGTGCCGTTCGCGCAGTACACGCCGGCGATTGCCGATCCTCCGGCAGGGTCCGAAGTCGTCGATGAGTGGTATCCATTGTGGGGCATTGCGCAGCGCCTCGGCTTGCAGATCGTCTTCTGCGGTCGACCGCTCGATATGGGCACGTCCCCGACGAGCGATGAGTTGTTGGATCTCATTACGCAAAACGCCCAGTTGCCCTTAGCGGAGGTGCGCAAGCACCCCGGTGGCGTGATCTACGAAACGCAGGCTGAGCACGTGCAGCCGGCACGTCCCGATTGCACGGGTGCCTTTGAAGTCGCAGCGTCCGATGTGCAGATGGAGCTGCGCGAATTGGCGCACGTGCACGAGAATGCGCCAACACAGTTCACCCATCGGCTCGCGGTTCGGCGTACACGCGAGGTGATGAACTCCAGCTTTCGCGAAGTGCCTGGGATTCGTCAACGGGCGGCGTACAACCCGCTCGCAGTGAATCCGGACGACATGCGCCGGCTGAGACTGTCCGATGGAGAT
>JBEVDW010000412.1:0-8726 GCA_040513115.1 Steroidobacteraceae bacterium
CTCGAGGGGCGACTCATTAGGCGAGGCAGGCAAATGGCTTGGACAGACGTCACCGTTAGCGCTGCAGATACTACGACGACCCTCGCACGGATAACAAAGACAATCATCCCCAAGGCTTGACGACTTGAGCACATCGCTGCGTGCAGGACCTCAGGAGATGCGGCGGCTGATCATATGCGAGCCGCTCAATTGCGTTTTTCTACGCGCCTACGGCCCGCTTTTCACAGAATGACTGCGGCATACAATCTCCCACCGATGTGGTTGATCGATTGACTGCCGAGAGACCAATTGGAGAAATCCTTCTCGGTCGGAGCTATGCGCGGATTCTGATAGCGACAGACGAGCTTGCCGTCGAGCACGAGCCAGACGCGCCGGCCGCCGCGGCTAGAACCGTAGCGCAGCCAGTTAAAACGATGCCGGGCCGAGACTGAGAGCGCTCGCACATCGTCTGAGCAGGCAACCGTTATCTAAGGTCGGCTGTACGGCGCCGGCGTCAGAAGCTGGAATACCTCTTCTTCGATGCATTCAGCGAGAACCGGTGCCCACTGAGTGATCTCAGGGTGCTGATAGGCGCCCGCCACGACCTGGACCGAGTTGGCGTCAGGTATTTCCCAAAGGTCGATCACCGTAAACAGCCGGCCAACCAACGTATCCCACGCACCAACGAGCTTCCAGCCATACTCTTTCTCCATGGCCGGGACGACGTGCGCCATCGCTTCATGGAACTTGGCTATTTTTCCGTACCGAATCTTCAGCGTCACGTGGTGGTACACCATGGCTTTCTCCTCTTTTCGGTTCTATCGGTGAAACGGCGGCGAGCGAACGCGTACCGAGTGCTACTTGTAGATACTGCCCGAAGAAGGCGAACGATCAGAGTAGAACTCTAGCGGCCGCCAACAGCTGAGCAGCTTCCATTGTAGAGCGGCTTGCCAAAGGAAGTTGCGTGCAGCTTCGAATCGAGATTGTCGCGCATGCACATCTGCAAGCGACTGAAACCAACTTGCCGATTGGGCCACGTCTTCATCTGAGCGTTAGCGACCAATGTATATTCCTGACACGATTAGGAGAGAGAGATGCGAAACCTCGTTGTCACCGCATTTGCGCTCGTCGCCGCGCTTACCGCCGGCGCGGTCCCAGTACACGCCAGCGACGAAGAGCTGTTCAACGGGAAAGACCTTACCGGCTGGCACTTCGTCATGGACAAAACCGGCGCGAATAGTGATGGCCACATGACGGTGAACGACATCTTCACAGTCCGTGAGGGCGTCATTCGTGCGGTTGGCAATTCGATCAACGCCTATATCCGCACGGACAAGGCGTACCAGGACTATCGCCTTCATGTTGAATGGCGGTGGGTGTCGTCGGCGCTAGTCGATGGCCAGCGGAATGCAGGTGTCTGGGTACATGTGCAAGGACCCGACAAGATTTGGCCCATTGGCTACGAGCTCGAGATCGCCAAAGTGTATGTGAACGGCTTCTGGGTCAACACAGGCGACCTCATCCCGAACTGTTTCAGCCCCGCAGAGTGCGAGACACTCATCGGTCCTGGAGGTATCCAGTCGTTCAAGAGCGATTCCAAGTTCATCAATCCCAAGGAGCCGCTGCACCGCATCCGCTTCAAGAATGCGGAGAAGCCTGACGGTCAGTGGAACAGCTATGACGCCGAATTGACCGATGGCCGCCTCAAGGTGCTGCTCAATGGCGAGCTGGTGAATGAAGGAACGGCTCCGAAGGCCCTTAGCGGCGGCATCATCCTACAGTCGGAGATTACGCCCATTGAATACCGCAACGTCCGCATCACTTCGGTGAGAGCAGCTAAGTAGCGAAGCATTTCGTTTTCTATCAATCGGTCGGTCTGGACTGAGGCTCGCCCAGCGCGAACAGATACAGGCAACAGGACACGAGGCTGCCTATGCTCTTTGGTATCCACCACGTCGCCCTCTCCACGCCAGACATCGCGCGGCTGATCACCTTTTATACCGAGCTGCTGGGTTTCGAGGTGGCTTACGAAGGCGGTTGGGCTGCCGGGTGGGAGGCGAGCGACCGCATGCTCGAAGCAAAGGGGACAGCTTGTAAGATGGCCATGCTCCGGTCGGGAACGGCTTTTCTCGAGCTGTTTGAGTTCAGCTCCCCTCCTCCACGACCTGCAAATCCACAAAGGACCGCGGTCGATCACGGCTATACGCACATTGGACTAAACGTGCGGGACATCGAGGCTGAGTACGAGCGATTGAAAAATGGTGGAATGTACTTCGCCGCTCCTCCCGCCAGACTGAACGAGATCATTCAAGCTGCTTATGGTCGGGACCCGGACGGGAACATCATCGAGCTGCTCGAAATATCCGATCCGGCATGGCCGTTCCACTTTGATCAGCGCGAACTACGGCAACGTGTTTAGCTCCACGGGATTCGACGAGACCTCCGGTGCGTTGGCCTTCACAATCTCATCTGAACTTCCGCGCCATAGGTGCGCGGCGCCCCGGGTGCCGAAGAGAAGGCTGAGCCAGTGGCTTGTGCGTAGTAGTTGACGTTCCACTCTTCGTCAGTGACATTCTTCATCCACAAGCGCAGCGTGAGCTTCTCGAAGGCCGCTGGCGTGAACGAAAGCGATGCGTCCAGCAGAAAATGCGATGGCTCTTCGATGACGTTATCGGCATCCCAGCTGAATTTACTGCTGTAGTTTCCCGCCAGGTCTAGCGACATTTCGCCGAGACCGCTCAGCTGCCACTCATAGACGATGCCTGAACTCACTTTCCATTTCGACGCATACGGCATGTAGTTGCCCTTCGCATCGACGACGATGGTGTTCAAGTTTCCTGCCGCGAGCGGCAGGGTCGGCGTCAGCGCCTGGCAGGTGACAGCGTCGACCTCGGGGCTGGGACAGTAGGACGGCGCATCCGGGAACTCGCGGAACTTCGCATCGAGGTAGGTCGCACCCAGTCGCAACGTCAATCCTTCGGCCGCTAATGCCGTCATGTCGAATTCGACACCCTTCGTCCGCGCCTTGCCGGCATTCTTCAGGAACACCAATCCGTTGCGTTGCGCCTGCACCTGCGGCTTGTCGATGTCGTTCCAGAACAGCGCGCCATTGAGGCGTACACGACCACTGGCCAGGTCCGACTTGAACCCGAGCTCGTACGCATCGATCACTTCCGGATCCAGCGCCTCTGAATCGAGCGGCAGCGTGTTGAACGTTCCAGCCTTGAAGCCCCGGCTGTAGTTCGCATAGGCCATCAAGCCCTCGGCGAACCGGTGATCAACAGCCAGCTTCCACGTGACCTTCTCGAACGAGGGCGAGGCATCCGGATTGTCGCCATCGACGATGGCAATTCCTTCCGGTCCGCCGAAGTTGTTGTGGTCGTCGAACTGGTGCGCGCGTAGCGTATCGCTCGGCAAACCGATCAGCGCGCCGATGCCGGGGAAGAAACGCACATCGGTATATCCGCGGCCTTCGACCTTGTCCTCGGTGTAGCGCAGGCCGGCGGTGATATTGGTTACGTCCGTGACGGGATAGGTGATCTGCCCGAAGCCCGCATACGACTTCACATCCTGCTTGCCCACGATATCGACGCCGTCGACACCGTTGCCCGCCTGCCCGGGTCCATAGATCACGGTTGGGTTGAAGCCCCCCTTCGCGTCCAGATAGTAAGCGCCAACGATCCAGCCGAAAGGCGCGTCAGCTTTGGACGTGAGTTGAAACTCCTGACTGAACTGACTATCACGGAAGTGCAGAGTGTAGATCAACCATTCGTAGGGAGAGTAGTTGCCGGCGGCGTCGTAGACTTCGTTCTGCGTGCGATAACCGGAGATGCTCACGAGGTTCGCGAAGCCCACGTCCTGATCGATTCGGGCGGAGGTACCCCAGCCATTCGATTTATCATACTGAGCGTGCCCCATTGACACATCGTAGAACCCCAGCTTCGGCAGGAACTGGGAAGGAACCGGCATGACCGCAGGGTCTACGAATGCGCCGTTGTTGTGTGCCGAGTCGGGGGTACCCCCGAGGGTGCCTTGGAACGGGCGAGAGTAAAGGCCGATACTGTTGCGGCCGTCCTGATAGTAGCCGATGAGTTTGATAGAGGTCGATTCAGACGGCTGCCAGAGCACTTTTCCGCGGAGACTCAAACCCTCGCCAGTCCAGAAGTCGTCGCCGCCGGGCTGGTAACCTTGCGAAGTGTCGAGTGGATCGACCAGCTCTCGGTTCTTGCCCCAACCATCATTCTGATCGTGGTAGGCAATGGAGAGATTGGCGGCGACTTGCGATCCAAGCGGCACACTGAAATAACCCTTGGCATCGCGCGTGTCATAGTTGGCATAGCCTAACCGCACGTCTGCTTCCGCCTCCTCGAGGTTCGGATCCTTGGTGAAAATGGAGATGACGCCGCCTGAGGCGTTGCGACCGAACAACGTACCCTGGGGCCCCTTCAACACCTCAACGCGTTCTACACTCGACAGATTAAAAAAGTTCGTTGATGCGCGGACGAAGTAGACGTCATCGATGTACACCGGGACGCTGGCTTCATTACCAGCGGTCGTCACCGGATTGCCGATACCCCGAATGAAGGTCGTGACCGTTCCGGTCGCCTGGCCGATCTGCAGCGCCGGATCGATGCGATTGAGCTCTTGCACGGTGGTGACACCAATCTTGTCGAGCGCGTCTCCGGTAACTGCGGTGATGCTAAGCGGAGTGTCCTGTATGTTCTCTTCGCGCTTCTGCGCCGTAACGACGATTTCCTCCAACTGATTGCGCTCAGGTTCAGGCGATTCTTCCGCCGCGTACCCGGGCGTGACCGACAGAAGCGTCGTCATGCACGACAGCACGATTCGGAGTCGCAGATTGTCGTGGTGCTGGACAGCGGTGTTCATCGCGTAATCCCCCGAGCGTTATTGATGGAATCGTGTCTGCTACTGAATTTTTTTCGCCATGATGACTAGTCGCCCTTTAACTCTGCTCATACGCCACTCACCGTGACAACGACGACAGCGAAAATCCAATTTCGTCTTGTCATCACTCGGTCACTCGGCAGAGACATAGCGGCGCGCGTAATCAGCGGCGCGCTGCTTGCGAATTGTCCCACGTTCCGCGGCATTGATGAACTTGGCGTCTGACGGCAACACGCGCTTGAGGTCCTGGAATTTGACGAGCTTGACACTTCTGATCGCACCTTCGGCAGATGTTCTCGAGTCGGGCAACGACTGCCAGCGGTAAAACATGCCGCCCTGATTCAGCCCACCGGTGTACAGCCAATTGTAGAAACCCGGATCTTGCGCCGCGATCACGTAGGTGTAGGTGCCATCGGGATTGCGCCATGATTGTTGGCCGTTGAGGCTGCCGAACTTGCCAACATCGCTCAGCGATGCAAGCCATAAACTGACAACGGAAAATCCGAGGTAGTGAGCGTCCATGGGATCGACCGTGACCACCAGTGCCTCGTCGTCTGTGAGGTTGAAATTGCCCGACGCGCCGAACCCCCAGTGCATTCCGCGACCGAATGGTTGACACAACAAGTTGTCCTGCCAGTGGCCGAACAGCGATTTCTTTTTCCAGTTGAGACTCAACTCGGCCGCCGCCTGCATCAGCTTCGCGGCGCGCCGCGCCAGTTCACTGTCGCTGGCCGGCGTTTCGGCGGGTGGTCCGCCGACTCTCTTGATCGACATCTCGAGCGGAAGCTGCGTCGTCCAGTCGCCCAGCGTGTTGCGGATCAACAGTTGCACGGAATCGGGCGTGCTCTGGATATGGTTCGGCCGTCCGTTGGCGGGCTCTGCGTCGATGGTCAGCGTAAACGAGCCGTCGGGGTTCCACTTCACTTCGTCGCTGCGCAGACCGCCCAGCGGCGCGTCAACCTGATTCTGATGGCCGTCTTCCCCCACCCAATGCGAGTAGATTAGGAAGCTGAACTGCACCGGCCCAGCGCCATGCCGGCGGACATTGATTTCGTACTTCGAGGTGCCATCGATCGGCGCGACGCGGTAAACGTTGTCAGGATTGTCGACCGCCCAGCGCGCGCCGGGCAGCTTGCGTCCCCGCCATTCGCGCGGGCTCGCATCCACCCAGACAATTTTCGGGCGGGTCGGCTCGGTGTCGACGCCACGCAGCACGGCAGCCCAGGCGAGTTCGTTCACCGCACTTTCCAGCATCGCTTTGCCACCGGGCATTGCCGCCATCGGATCGGCGGCATAGATCCGGCGTATCGCCACGATCTGCTCTCGAACTTCGGGCGCTTGAAGAATTGTCAGCGCGCGAGCTTCGACGGCATCCTGATCCGCCGTGGCCAATATGCCGGCCGTGATCGATGCGTTCATGTGTCCTCTCCTGAGCGCGAGGGCTCGATCACCGGTAAAGCGCCGTCATGGCACCCAGATCCGGATAGAACTTCGGATCCGCCTTGCCCGGCGGATAGCGCTCCTTGTCGATTGGACTCAGGCTGAAGAAATCTCCGCTGCCATCCACCGTGTTCAGATGTTCGATTTCCAGCGGACGGCTGCAACAGGCGCTCATAGCGCGAATAGCCTGGTGGAAAGCTTCCGATGCGCGCAGCTTGTTCATCACCTCCTCGCTCTTCCACATCTCGAGGAAAATGACAGCGCCATCGCTACTCATTGTCGGCAGGAGAACGGCGAACGACTCCGCCATCTCGGGCGTCAGCGCGTCTTTCAAGCCACTAACCGTGCGAAGAAATTCCTCGCGCCG
This sequence comes from Steroidobacteraceae bacterium, assembly GCA_040513115.1. Classification (GTDB taxonomy): domain Bacteria; phylum Pseudomonadota; class Gammaproteobacteria; order Steroidobacterales; family Steroidobacteraceae; genus DATELY01. Next base: position 6,692 of record JBEVDW010000412.1, read on the forward strand.
CTCGGGGCGCGGGTACCAGCGCGCAATGATTACGATAGGCATGCACTCTCCTGGAAATATCGGCTTCAGTTTGTTGCCACGACGTCAATGTCTCCCGTGGATTGCTATCGATATTGCCGATGGTCGTCTACCGTCGGCGCTCTGCCGTCAGTTGGATGGGAACCGCTTGTAATAGTGAGCGAAGGCGGCGGCGACGCTCTCGCGTGTGATGCCGTACTCCTCCGCCGTGTATTCGAACTTGCCGTGCTTGTACTGCGCGTTGTCACGCTCCCAATCGCGCATGCTCTGCTCGGCATCGGCATCCAGCGTTTCGCCGCGCGCGGCATAAATTTTCCGCGCTACGCCGATCGCATCGCCCACGATGTCCTTGTAATGCACATCAATGGTCGAATCCTTGTCGCCCAGTGCATCGCGCTGCTGCAAATGCGTGGCCATCTGGCGGCCCATCATCGCCAGCACATCTGCACCATGCTCGAGCTTGGAGAGAGTCGGACGACCGACACGTCTGCCGAGATACATCAGGGCGCAATTCGATGGCACCGACTCGAATGGATCTCGGTGGCACTGCACCACCGTCGCGTCGGGGAATACCTTCATGATGGAATCGAGAAATCCGATGTGCCATGGCGCCTTCAACAGCCAGGGCTTCCGTATTCCTCGCTGCCATTGCAGCGCTTGCAATACGCGCTTGAGATCCTGGTAGGTGGGCACGGCCGTGTGCTCCTCTACCCAACGTATATAGCTCGGGATCATCCCGTGGATTGAAGCCACGGTCCAACGGAACGACATCTCCACGGCGAAGGTTTCCTCGTCCGTCTCTTCCGCAACCATGGCATGGCCCGACCTGGCTTCGGGCATGCCGGCATAAAACATCTTGAGCCATTCCTTGGCGGCTGCGATGCGCGGCGTCGGATCACCCGCCTTTTCGCCTGGGAATGGCACCGGGAACAAGATCTCCCAGAACAGTGGTGCGTTCCAGTACTCGTCACAGCCCAGCATTTTTTGCAGCTTGGTCGAACCCGTGCGTTGCATGCTCACCATGATGAGCGGGCGTTCGATCGGTTCATGGAGGATTTCGGGGTGGCGACGGACGAGGTCCTGCATCTGCAGGCGCAGCGTGAGCAACTGCAGCGTGCGTTGTTGCCAGCCGAATAGCCCTTGCGGGTTCATTCGCGCTTCGTCTCTTATCGAAGCGATGAGGATTCGCAGCGGTTCTCTGAAGGATTCATCGCCATACTCGGTGAGCCCTCCGCTGGCGGGGATGGCGGCCGCCAGAAAAGAGGCTTCATTCATATCGAGAAGTCCGCTTGCCATGAATGCGTAACGAGTAGCGCGGTTGGAGAATAATTTTCGAGTTTATCTCCGCGCATCATGCAGCAATGGCAGAAACACTTGCCGAATGGGCCAATCACGTGCGCATGTATCTGACTACATCGACACTCCACATTGGTTATTCCAGTCCAAGCAATTACGAGAAGATGGCGGCTTTAGGGCTGAACGCGGGGTCAACGGAATCGGTAGCAGCCGATAGCAACGCTTTGCGTATCAGACAGCCTGCGGTCAGTATCCAGATGAAAAAGACCGTGAAGGGTGCGTAGATTGCAAACAACCCGTTCCACGCAAAAGGGCCAGCCTTGAAGAAATACAAGAGCTGCGCTGGACAATTCGCGACGAAAACAAAAATGGAGCCATAACCGAACCATCGCGGGAAGGCCAGAGTCGCGCTGCGGTCGTGTAACGCGGCGATGCCCACCCCGATGAACATCGGATAGACCAATGTGGCGGCGCCGATAACGTTGATCCAGACAAAGTCGTTGAGGGAATAGTTGTTCCGCTGTGCGCTCGTCGGGCCGATAGGCGGTGACGAGCCACCATAGTGCCGGATAGAAAGTGAACAACGTCGATCAGGTTGACGCGCCAAACGAGCAGCTCATTCCGAGGGTTCGGACTCGCTTCCGTTGTGGAATTCGATTGCGTTGGTTCCCTCATACTTTTGACCACTGCTTCTCCGATTTTTTAGATGTATGGAGGTTTC
>JBEVDW010000413.1:0-3511 GCA_040513115.1 Steroidobacteraceae bacterium
CACTGTGATCGGCGGGCGCACGATCTGCGGACGCACGACAGTGCGTACCAATCGCGTCGATGTGATGGACACATCGCGGCTCGTGGCTCCCATCGCGCTTCCCCTTGTTATTCGCGAGCTATTTGCGTCGCCGAATACCAGTGCAACCGATGTGCCAGACTGGCTTGGCGCGTGCTATGCGCAGGCAAGCCTTGATACTACTCGCGGCGATTGGATTCTGTTCGATCTTTTGCACGCGCCTACGCGAGCACCCACACGTCACACCGAGAGACGTGCTCCATTGTGAGGCCCACGACGGACGCCGAGCCTTCTTTTTGCTCATCCGCAATCACACACATGCACACAGTCGAATACGCAATCGTCGGTGCCGGCGCGATCGGCTCGATCATCGGTGCACATCTCGCGCGTGCCGGTCATGAGGTCGCAATGATCGTGCGTGAACATCGAGCCGCGATGTTGCGTAGCGATGGATTGCGAATTCGCGGCCTCGCGAATTTCTCGGTGCCGGTGACCGTGATCACCGATGCTGCCACTTTGCGCAGCGCCGACGTGCTCATCGTGGCGATGAAAACACCGGGCACGGCAGCGGCCTTAGCACCCCTGGGCAGCGCCGCGATCGGCACCGCGTTTTCGATTCAGAATGGAATATGGAAAAACGAAGTGCTGGTCGAGATGTTCGGCGCACCGCGCGTGCTTGGCGCTGTGGCGAATACGAGCGGCGAGCTGCAGGCCGACGGCTCGGTGCTGTTCACTCGTAACATCAATGTCTTACTAGGCGAACTTAGCGCGGGTGATAGCGAGCGGGCGCAACACATCGCACGCGACATCGACGCATCCGGCGTACGGGCAACTGCCGTACATGACATATCGTCGATCGAGTGGACGAAGTTCGTCGCATGGGTGGCGCTGATGAGCCTGTCGGTCACCACGCGTGCCCTGACGTGGCGCTACCTGAGCGAGCCGCATAGCGCAGCGGTGATCGTGCAACTCATGCGCGAGGTCACTGCGCTCGCTCGCGCTCGAGGCATTGAGCTCGTCCAGGAGCACTCGCTGCTGCCGTTGACAGCCATTCTTCATGGCACAGAGCAAGAGGCACTGGAAGCGGTGTTTGCGACGGGCCGCGAATACCAGGCCAATGCGCCCGATCACCGCATGTCGTCACTGCAGGATTTGATGGCGGGCCGGCCGCTCGAAGTGGAGGAAACGCTCGGCCATGCTGCGAATCTGGCGACGAAACTGAACGTCGCCGCGCCGCTGCTGCAGAGTTTCTACCACCTCGTGGCAGCCATCGATCGCTGCCGGTAGCACCGCGTTATGGCAAACGATCACCCGACAGGCTTTCCAGTCCGGCCTGCACTTGCGGGTCCTGTTGCGGAAACTGCAGCCCGGCGTAGAAGCGTTCGCCGCGTAAGCCGCAGTGCCTCACCGTTGCCTTGATGGCGACGCCTCGCAGTGCCGCAACCGGGGCGGTCACGAACTCGATAGTGCACTCAGCGCCGATATCCAGTTTGTAGGGCACTTCGATCAGTGCGCCGCCGGCAGACAGGTCGACCGTGTGACTGGCGATCGTCAAATCGCCGGGCAACGTCACGTCGGCCCGCAGATGTAGTTTCTTACGACGCGCCTGGCGCCGATCGGCGTCGAGTTGCTGTGCGCTGGCGGAGTCACGCGATGCCACGGTGCGCCCTCTTGGAGCTCGAGAACATATGCACTCTATCGGCGGCGACGGTGCGACGCTTGAGCGTGCGGCACGACGCGCGCCCTGAACTCAGCTGCGGCGACTCTCGGTGTCAGCGCCGCGGGGTATCGCGTAAGCGTCGTGCGTTGTCTCAGGCAACCGCCGCGTGCCCGTCGACTGCGAGCGTCGCGACGCTGGCAAGCACTTCGCTGAGCGCGGCCGCCAGCTCGGGCAACAGCGCGCTGCAATCCGTGGCGCCGCTACTGCGCAAATGCATGTCCACAGCAAGCGCCGCACTATGTAAACGATCGGCACAGAAGGTTGCAGCGATGCCCTTGAGCGTGTGCGAAATGCGGCGTGCCTGCTCCAGCTCACCCGCTGCGATCGCTTGCTTGATGCGCTCCACATCCTGAGCCTGATCGCTGGCGAAGTGTTGCAGCAGCTCGCGCAGGAACGCGGGGTCATCGTCGGCGTTCTTCACCGCCAGACGTAGATTCAATCCGGGCAAGGTTGCGGGCAACGCATGTGCGCGTGCCGCCGCATCAGCGCGTGCTGTGGGCATCGTGATCGGCGCTTCGGCGCGCCCACCTGAACCTGCCTGCGTTGCATGTGCATGCGGTGTTTTCCATTTCGCCAGCGCGCTCAGCAGCGCTTCCGGCTCGATGGGTTTCGGCAGGTAGTCGTTCATGCCGGCGGCCAGGCAGCGCTGCCGGTCGCCTTCCATTGCATTCGCCGTCATGGCGATGATGGGCAACGCGGTGAGCTTGAGTCGCTCGCGAATCGCGCGCGTGGCCTCCAGGCCGTCCAACACCGGCATCTGCACGTCCATCAAAACGGCATCGAAGGACTGGCGTTCGAGAAGCTCGAGGCATTGCAGGCCATTGTCCGCCACGGTCACGACCATGCCGACGCGGACGAGCAGCTCGCGCGCAATCTGCTGGTTGATCTTGTTGTCCTCAACGACCAGGGCGCGCATGCCGCGCAGCGCGGCTACAGCACTGTGTCTATCCACGGCGGCATCGAGCCTGCCGCTGGACGCACCGGCCTTGCCGCGCAACAGGCGCACGCTGAATGTGAACGTGCTCCCCACACCCGGTTCGCTGTCGATGCGAATCGCACCACCCATCAATTCCACCAGCCGCTTGCTGATCGCAAGTCCGAGACCCGTACCACCGTATTTGCGCGTGGTGGATGCGTCGGCCTGAGAGAACGATTGGAATAGACCCGCGCACTGCTGCGGGGACAGGCCGATACCCGTGTCGCGCACGCTGAATTCGAGCTCGACGGACTCCGCCGTCACGCTCTTCGCCACGGCACGTACGTCGATCGAACCGCGTTCAGTGAACTTCACGGCGTTGCTGACGAGATTCAGCAGCACCTGGCCCAGCCGCAACGGATCGCCGACGAGCTCCAGCGCAGCATCCACCTCCACGTTGACGGCGAGCGCGAGCCCCTTCTTCTCCGCGGCCGGCAGCATCAGGCTGCGCACTTGATCGCACACGTGCGGCAAGCGGAAGCCGATGCTCTCGATCTTTACCTTCCCCGATTCGAGCTTCGAGAAGTCGAGGATGTCATCGACGATGTGCAGCAACGATTGCGATGCGACGTAGACTTTCTCCACGTAATCGCGTTGCTGCTCCTGGAGCTCCGTGCCCAGGCACAGGCGCGACAGATTGATGATCGCGTGCATGGGCGTGCGAATTTCGTGGCTCATGTTCGCCAGGAATTCCGACTTCACCCGATTGGCCTTCTCCAGGGCCTCGTTCTGGCGCCGCAGTTTCAACTCGTAGCGCTTCTGCTCGAGCTCCGCGCGTTTGCGCTCGGTGACGTCGC
>JBEVDW010000414.1:0-18424 GCA_040513115.1 Steroidobacteraceae bacterium
TGAACGCGAACTCATTCACCCGCTCGAGCTTGCGGGTCCACATCGCGCGATCATGGGTGCGATTGGGCCCTTCAACCCAGAGCTCGATGCGATCCGGCCAGAGGCGATAACCGCCCCAGTGCGGCGGACGCGGCACGACACCCTCGGTCGCGGCTGGCTCGATGCCGAATCGCCTGGCGACATCCGCAACGGCATCGATCAGCGCTTGCCGACTCGCCAGCGGCTCACTCTGTTCACTCGCCCAAGCGCTCAGGCGGCTGTCGAGTGGGCGCTGTGCAAAGTACGCGTCGCTTTCCGCTGCCGGCGACCTGACAAGAGGTCCTTCAACGCGCACTTGTCGATGCAACATATCCCAGTGCAACACGCCCGCAGCGCGCGGGTGAGATTCAATCTCGCGCCCCTTGCGGGAACGATAGTTCGTGAAAAAAACGAGATAGCCCGGGTCCGGCACGAAATGCCTGCACAACACCACGCGTGCAGCGGGATTTCCTGCGGGTGAAACCGTCGCAACCACCATGGCATCCGGATTCGGTTGGACGTTGTCGGCGCGCGCGGTGTGAAACCAATCGGAGAACAGCGGCCAGGGGCTGTCATCCAGCGGTTCGGGCAGGAAGTCATTGATATGCATGGTGGTGCCGTCTGTTAATCCACACCCCTTGAGGTGATTCAGTACGCATTCAGTGCTGGATTCTTAGCCTTCATCCTGCAAACCAAGCAAACCTTCGGAGGATGTATGTTCACCCGGGTCACTCGATATTTCAGCGCAGCAGTTTGCGCCATGGGGCTGCTTTTGACGGCCAGCGCCAATGCGGACGATCACAGCGGGTGGAAGCACCGTCGCGACTCGCACCATCGCTATGACGATCGCGGTCGTCATGGCGGCCATGACTACGATCGGCGCGAGTGGTCACGTCGAGACTACCCGCGTCGGGAGTATCGTAGCTATCGTAACAATGGGCGTTGGGACGACCGCAGCCATCGCAACAATGGGCGTTGGGACGACCGCAGCTATCGCAACAATGGGCGTTGGGACGACCGCTATCGAGGTCGTGCCCGACCTTACTGGAATTATCGTTCCGACAATCATCGGCACTATGGCTACTCGCCCTTCTATGCGCCGGTTCGGTACTACCGCAGTGAAGCCTATTCACCTTACCCGTACCGCGCTATTGACCGGGGTCACGATGCAGAGGCGACGGTGATCCTCAGCTTCCCGCTCTAAAGCACGTTTTTTCACCCGCCGGTGCTCGTCTTGCGAGGGTAGGGCGCACTCTGTAAAAGGATGCGCCCGGAGCATCGACGATCATTCACATGACCCTCGAAGAACTGCGCGCACGGCTCAACACGGTTGATCGCCAGCTCGTTGAGCTCATTGCGGAGCGCCAAGCGCTCAGCAAGAAAGTGGCGGAGGCCAAGAGGACCTCCAAGCTGCCCACGCGCGACTTCAAACGCGAACGCGAGGTGCTGCTTCGCGCGCGCGCCAGCGCAACCGAACTGGGAATTTCCCCTGATCTCACGGAAAGCATTTTGCGGATGCTGATCCGCGGCTCGCTGACGACGCAGGAGCGCGAGCAGGTGGCGGCAGGCAATCGCGGTAGCGGGCGTACGGCGCTCGTGATCGGCGGTGCCGGAAAGATGGGCGGCTGGTTCAGCGAGTTCCTGGCTTCGCAGGGCTATCGGGTATCGATCAACGATCCTTCCGGCACTGTGCCGGGATTCGAGCACGTTCCCGATTGGGCGCGCACACCGCTCGATTTCGATCTCATTGTCGTCGCGACCCCGCTCGCGGTGGGCAACAGCGTTTTGCAGCAGCTTGCCGAACATCGGCCACGGGGCGTGATCTTCGATCTCGGGTCGCTCAAGACTCCTTTGCGACAAGGGTTGCAGGCCCTGCGCGATGCAGGGTGCAAGGTCACTTCCGTACACCCGATGTTCGGGCCTGATACCGAGCTGCTGTCAGGACGTCATGTGATCTTTGTGGACATGGGCAATGAGGAGGCATTGCACGCGGCCCAGGATCTGTTCAGTGCCACCATGGCCGAACGCGCGGTGATGACCCTGGACGAGCACGATCGTTTGATCGCCTACGTGCTCGGGCTATCCCACGCGCTGAATATCGCCTTCTTCACCGCACTCGCGGAGAGCGGTGAGGCCGCTCCGCGACTTGCCCAGTTGTCGAGCACGACGTATGACGCACAGGTCGATGTGGCCACTCGCGTTTCAGTGGAGAATCCGGAGCTCTATTTCGAGATCCAAAGCTTGAACGAGTACGGTCGCGAGTCGTTGCAGGCGCTGCGCTCCTCGGTGGAGCGGTTGTGGCAAGCCGTGGCGCAGCAGGACCAAGCCACCTTCGTGCGCTTGATGCAGCAGGGACGCGAGTATCTCGCGGGCCGCGTGCGGGAACGCTGATGGCCGAGCGGGATCTCGTCGGCGAGACCCGCGAGCTGCGTGCGCGCATCACGGCGCTCATGGAAGAGGCGAGCGCGAACGAACGCTTGCTGAAGAAGAATCAAGCGCGCGAGCTGGAATTGCTGCGCGCGGAAAAACTGCCCGATCTGTTCGCGGCGATTTGCTCGGGGCTGCAGCGCTCCTACAACCTGCAAGCCATCACCCTGGTGCTGCAGGATCCAGAGCACGAGATACGACATTTGCTGTTGAGCGACGGCGTCGTCAGCGAGCGGCTCGCCGGGGTCGTGTTCGTGGATTCGCTGAACGATCTGAGCGTACAGCTCGGGACTTTGACCCGCCCCTGGCTTGGGCCTTACATCGGCAGCGATCACGGCCGCTTGTTCGTGCCATCCGCTGAGTTGGTCAGCATCGCGCTCGTGCCTTTGCGGAGGCACGACCAACTGATGGGCAGTTTGAACTTCGGCAGTACTGACCCGAAGCGCTTTACCCGACATCTCGCGACGGACTTCCTCGCGCACTTGGGTGTGATTGCCGCGTTCGCGCTGGAAAGCGCCATCAATCGCGCGCGCCTCGTGCGCAGCGGCCTGACGGATTTCCTCACTGGCTGGCACAACCGCCGTTATTTGCACGAGCGCTTGAAGGAGGAGGTCGCGCGCGCGCAGCGCCAGCAAGGCACGCTCACGTGCCTCATCATCGATCTGGATCACTTCAAAGCCATCAATGACGGTTACGGGCATCTGGTCGGCGACCGAGCGCTGCGCGAAGCCTCCGTGCGCATCAACAGAGAAGTTCGAGGCAGCGACGCGGCGGCGCGCTTCGGTGGCGATGAGTTCGTGCTGCTCGTGCCCGACATGAGCGCTGAACACGCCACGGCGTTGGCCGAGCGTATTCGTCGGCGTGTAGCAGATGAGCCCTTGCAGGTGGCGCCGGGCCAGCAGCACTTGATGAGCGTGTCCATCGGCGTGGCCTCCGTGAAACCCACTCGAGACTCGGATCTGCAGACCTTGTCCGAGCAATTGCTCGCGCGGGCTGATCAGGCGCTGTACCGAGCCAAGGAAGCGGGCCGCAATCGCGTGGAGGTTGCTAACAGCTGAGCATGCGCAGCGACCTCGGATGGATTCCTGCTACCATGCAAATGCAAGTGATTCGCATTAAGCAGGTGACAATTCGGCATGTGGACTCAATGGCGGAGCTTGGCGCAGTGGGCTGGGATGGTGTCCGTGCTCGCGGCAATCAGCGGGTGCACTCGTCCAGCCAATGAGCTGGTCGTTTATTCGGCTCGCAACGAGCAGCTCATCAAGCCGCTATTCGATCGCTATACCAAGGAAACCGGACAGTCGGTCAAATTCGTCACCGATGATGCGGGGCCGCTGATCGAGCGGCTGGCGGCGGAGGGAAAGAATACCTCCGCGGATATCCTGCTCACCGTGGATGCGGGCGAACTATGGAATGCCGCCGAGCGCGGCTTACTCGAATCCGTGCAGTCCGCAACGCTGGAAAAAGACATCCCTGAGCATCTGCGCGATCCGAAGGACCGTTGGTTCGGGCTGTCTTTGCGCGCCCGAACGATCATCTACAGCACCGCACGCGTCGATCCGAAGACACTCAGCACCTACGAAAATCTGGCAGACCCGATGTGGCATGGGCGCCTATGCCTGCGCACGTCGAAGAAGGTCTACAACCAATCGCTCGTCGCCATGCTGATTGCGGAGCATGGTGAAGCCAAGGCGGAAGCAATCGTTCGCGGTTGGGTCGCGAATCTCGCGACCGATGTGTTCTCGAGCGACAACTTGCTGATCGAGGCGATCGCAGCCGGACAATGCGACGTGGGGTTGGTGAACACCTACTACTACGGCCGCATGGTGCACGATAAGCCGGATCTGCCGGTGAAGGTCTTCTGGGCCGACCAGCAAGGCAACGGCGTGCATGTGAATGTTTCCGGCGCCGGAGTCACTGAGTTCTCGCGCCACAAAGATGCCGCTGTGAAGTTCCTGGAATGGCTGTCGTCACCGCCTGCGCAGGAAATGTTCGCCGGCTTGAACATGGAGTTTCCGGCAAATCCCGCTGTTGCGGCCGATCCGCTCGTGCAGAGTTGGGGACCGTTCCGACCCAGCACGATGAACCTGTCGCGCGCGGGGGAACTGCAGGCGGATGCCGTCAAGTTGATGGATCGCGCGGGCTATCGTTGATCTGGCGCCGATCATGAGTGCCGTGCCAGTTCGCATCCCGCCAGGTACCGGCCTGTTGTTGCTGCTGGCGTTGCCGGCGTTGGTTCCGCTCGTGAGCATCGTCACCGCGCTGGCGACACCGGATCAAGACGTCTGGCAACACTTGTTCGAGCACGTGTTGCCGCGTGTGACAGTCAACACGATTACGCTGGGCCTGGGCGTGGCGTTGCTCAGTGCATTTCTGGGTACGGGTCTCGCGTGGCTCACGGCGATGTGTGAGTTCCCCGGCCGGCGTTTCTTCGATTGGGCACTGCTATTGCCGCTGGCGATTCCGGGCTACGTGCTTGCGTTCGTCGCAGTGGGCTTTCTCGACTACGCCGGTCCGTTGCAGACGACGCTGCGCAACGTGTTCGGCACTTCGGCGTTCGTGCCACCGATTCGTTCGTGGGGTGGCGTTACGGTGGTGTTATCGCTCACGTTGTATCCGTACGTGTATTTGCTTGCGCGCAGCGCGTTCCTGACACAGGGACGGCGAGCGCTCGAAGCTGCGCAGACAATGGGCCTCGATCGTTGGCGTGGCGCCTGGCACGTTGCATTGCCGTTGGCGCGACCGTGGATTGCTGCTGGCATGGCGTTGGTGACGATGGAAACACTCGCCGACTTCGGCACCGTTTCCGTCTTCAATTACGACACGTTCACTACTGCCATCTATCGCGCCTGGTTCGGACTGTTCTCCGCGCAAGCTGCATTGGAGTTGGCAGGCGTGTTGATGCTGTTCGTCATCGCAGCGCTCGCGCTGGAGCGATATTCCCGCGGGCGCGCTCGCTTTCACGGTTCGACACGCGCCGATGCACAAGCGAATCGCATTGAACTCGGGTCGTCACAGCGATGGCTGGCTGCTGCCGGTGCCGCGATGGTGTTCGCCTTCGCCTTCGCGTTACCCATGCTGCAGCTAGTGCAGTGGACGGCCCGGCATGCGATCGCGGATTTCGACGGGCGCTATGTGGGGTTCGTGCTGCGTAGCATTGCTCTGGCTGCGAGTGCCGCAGCAGTGATTCTCGCCGCCAGCATTGCACTCGCATATGTCGACAGGACTCAGCAGCCCACCGGGTTGCGGCGTTGGCTGATTCGAATTGCGACGACTGGCTATGCGATACCCGGTACTGTCCTCGCCGTCGGTTTGCTCGTGCCCGTCATCGTTCTCAACAATCAGTTGCAGGCGTTGTTGGAGCGTGTGCTGGGTACCAAAGCACCTCTGTTGATGCTGCATGGAACGCTCTTCATGGTCTTGATTGCTTACATAGCCCGCTTCCTCGCGGTCGGATTCAATCCGATCGAGAGTGGCTTGCAGCGCGTGACCCGATCGATCGACGAAGCCGCTATGAATCTTGGCGTGACGGGCCGCACCCTCGTACGGCGAATTCATTTGCCGCTGCTGCGCACGGGCATGGCCACGGCGGCTGCACTGGTGTTCGTAGACGTGATGAAGGAGATGCCCATTACCTTGCTTACTCGGCCCTTTGGCTGGGATACGTTGGCCATTCGCGTGTTCGAGATGACATCCGAGGGACAGTGGGAGCGAGCCTCGCTCCCCGCACTGGCGATCGTGCTGGTGGGTCTCATTCCGACTGCGCTCTTGATTCGACGAGGCAGCGATGTCGCTTGAGATCCGCAACCTGGTCCGTTATTTCGGCAAGTGCGCCGCGGTGGACGGACTGAGCCTCTCGCTTCCGGAGGGCGCGATCGGCTGTTTGTTGGGTCCGAGCGGCTGTGGCAAGACCACAGCATTGCGTTGCATCGCGGGTTTCGAGCCGGCAGATCAAGGCGAGATTCGCGCGCATGGGCATGTGTTGTGCGCGCCAGGTGTGTCCACGCCGCCGCACTTGCGACGAGTCGGGATGGTCTTTCAGGACTACGCGCTGTTTCCGCATCTGACGGTGTCGCAGAACGTCGCATTCGGCTTGCATGATTGCAGTCGGAGCGAGCGTGACGCGCGCACGCAGGAGATGCTCGAGCGAGTCGGACTCATGGAGCAGCGCTCGCAGTATCCGCACCAACTGTCCGGTGGTCAGCAGCAGCGTGTCGCGTTGGCGCGCTCGCTCGCGCCTAGGCCCGAACTCGTGTTGTTGGACGAGCCTTTCTCGAATCTCGATGTCGAGCTGCGCGAACGCTTGAGTGTCGAAGTACGCGAACTGCTCAAGAGCTTGAAGACGACAGCACTGCTCGTCACTCACGATCAGCAGGAGGCATTCGCCCTTGCTGATTTCATCGGTGTGATGCGCACTGGCCGTCTTGAACAATGGGCCGTGCCCTACGATCTCTATCATCGCCCTGCAACGCGCTTCGTGGCCGACTTCATCGGTCAGGGCGTGTTCGTCAGCGGCGAGGTGATCAGCGAGCAGGAAGTCGCTACCGAGATCGGCCGCGTGCGTGCGCGTTCTCGGCAGCCATTGCAACCCGGCATGCGAGTGCAACTGTTGCTGCGTCCCGATGACGTCATTCACGACGAGACGAGTGCGTTACGCGGCCAGGTCTGCAGCCGCAGTTTTCGCGGAGCGGAGTTTCTGTACACACTGAAATTGCCCAGCGGCACGCAGGTACTCGCGCTCATGCCGAGCCACGAAAACCGCGAGATCGGCGAGACCATGGGCATTCGCATCGAGCCGGACCACTTGGTCGCATTCGCCGAAGACGAGCAACACGCCGCCGCCAGCGCGGCGTAAATATCCGCTAGCGGCGACGCATCAGCGCTAGAAACAACGGCACACCGACGACGGCCGTAACAGCGCCAACCGGCAATTGACGTGGTGCGAATGCGCTGCGAGCGATGAGGTCAGCCAGCATCACCAGCGTGCCGCCGAGCAGAGCTGCGGCAGGCAGCACACGGCGATGATCGGCTCCGAGGATGAGCCTGACGAGGTGCGGTGTAAGCAGTCCCACGAAACCAATCGTCCCCGCGGTGGAAACTGCGGCCCCTGTCAGCACGGAGCTCGCGACGAAGATGCCGACTCGTAGCCGACGCACCGGGATGCCGAGCACTTGCGCATGGACATCCCCGTGTGCGAGCACGTTGAGATCGCGCGCAAAGGGAAGCACGACGAGCAGAGCCACACCCAACGTGATCAGCAGCCGCACGGGGCTCGTACTCAGCGAGAGATCGCCCATCAGCCAGAACAGCATTCCGCGCAGACGCGATTCTTCGCCGATGGCCAGCAGCATGCTGATGATCGCGCCAGCACCCGAGGCGATCACCACGCCAGTCAGTAACAACCGCTGTGAGCCCCATTGCTCACGATCACGTGCAAGCGAGAACACCAGCAAAGTACTGGCCAGCGCGCCGGTCATTGCGGCGGCATCCGCTGCGATACCAGACAAGCCGATGAGAATGCCGGTGAGTGCCCCGACGGCAGCGCCGCCCGACACACCCATCACGAATGGATCCGCCAGCGGGTTGCGCAGGAGTACCTGCATCAGGACACCTGTCAGGGCGAGCACACCGCCCGCGGCAAAGGCAGTCAGTGCGCGGGGTAACCGGAGCTCGTAGATCAACGCGCCCGCGAGCGAGCCGCGCGTTACCAATCCCGTCCAAAGCGCTTCCCAACCGATCGTGACACTGCCAATGGTGACTGACGCCACGAGCACCAGGGCAGCCGCCAGTCCGAGGCCCAGCAGAACGAGCGAATGACGGAATTTGCGATCGACCTGCAGAAACACAGACGAACCACGCCGCTTGGGGGCTGGGAAGCGTATGCCCCCAGCCCTCGCCAGTACAGCGCACGGTTGGCCGCCCGAGCTCACGTATGGAAAAATCGATCCGATGAACGCGGCGACACTCTCGACAGACTTGATTGATACGGATGGCTTCAGAGCGAATGTGGGCATCGTCCTGATTCGTGACGACCGCCAGGTGTTTCTGGGCGAACGCGTTGGTGGCCGCGGCTGGCAGTTTCCCCAAGGGGGGATGCGCACCAACGAGACGCCGGAGCAAGCGCTGTACCGCGAGCTCAAGGAGGAGGTGGGCCTGGAGCCCGACGATGTTCAGTTGATGGCTGCAACGGAACGGTGGCTGCGTTACCGCCTGCCGCGCCAGTACGTGCGCAAGAACAGCGACCCGCCATGCATCGGCCAAAAGCAGCGCTGGTTTCTTCTGAGGTTGAGCAGCGCCGAGGACCGCGTGCGCTTCGATTCGACTCCGGAACCCGAATTCGATCGCTGGCGCTGGGTGGACTACTGGACGCCGGTCCGCGAGGTCATTTACTTCAAGCGTGCGGTTTACGTGAAAGCGCTTGATGAGCTGGCGCGCAAGGCGTTCCCGAACGACCGCCCGCCCTTCCCTGAGTGGTCCGAGCAGGAAAAAAACTTACGCAATCTGGTGAAGCGGCAGAACGCCTGAGCGGTGCTCGTCAGAACGGCTTGACGATCGCCAAGACTACGATTGCGAGCAGAAAGAAGGCCGGGATTTCATTGAACCACCGCAGCCAGCGACTCGACCGGCGCATGCTGCCGCTTCTCAATTGCCGCATCAGCTGCCAACACGCTCCGTGAAAGGCGACGAGCCCGAGCACGAGAACGAGCTTCAGCTGCAGCCACCCTTGGGCCAAATACCCCGGTTCCAGTACCACCATGCCCAGGCCCAAGGTTGCGGCGAGCGCCGCTCCAATCGTCATGATCGCGAACAAGCGTCGCTCCATGACGACAAACCGGTCCGGGCTGACTAGGTCAGTTGCTTCAGAGTGGTAGATGAACAGGCGCGGCAGGTAAAAGAGCCCTGCAAACCAGGTCACGACGAAAACCACATGTAAGGCCTTGATCCACAGCATGGTGTAGCACCGATTTCAGGTCATTGGATTGTAAGGCGTCGCCTCGGTTGCCTGTCGTCCGTATCTGAGAGCGCGGCACTGTGACCTAGTCCGCAGTCGCCCGGGCGATGAGCGGGTATCTCTCACCCCCTTATTCGAGGGTGAGAGTCACAACCATGGGAGAGTTCGCGCCGCTGCGGACCGGACAGCTCGTCGTCCGGTATCACACGCCGCTCAGGCGTCGCGCGCTTCTCGTGGGCTTGGTGTTGGTGTCTCTCGCGCTGATTTACGGTGCATACGAGTTGGGCCGCCATCGCGCGGGTTACGACGTGCTGAGCGCCGCACGGCAACGCAGTTCGCTACACGCTCAAGTGCGCGAGCTGCAGGTCGAAAACGGAACTCTGCGGCGCGACAAGGCGAGCGCTCAGCTCAACCGCGAAGTCAGCCAACGGTCGTACGCGGATGTCGAGAAGATGGTGGCCGATCTGCAGGCGCAGTTGATGCGTCAGCGGGAAGAGCTGGCGTTCTACCGCGGAATCGTCTCGCCCGAGGATGGCATCGGCGGACTACGCGTGCAGCGCTTCCAGGTCGTTCCGACAGAGGTCGAGCGCCACTTCAAGTTGCGGCTCGTTCTGGTCCAATCCTTGCGCCAGAACACTGTCGCGAGCGGGTCGGTGGAGCTGGAAGTCAGCGGGTTGCGAGGTCAGGAGGCGGTACGACTCGCGTTGCCTGCAATCGCGCAAGCGCATGACTCGCTGCCGTTTTCTTTCCGCTATTTCCAGGATCTGGAACAGGAAGTGGAATTACCAGCCGATTTCGAGCCTCACAGCGTCGAGGTTCATGTTCGCAGCTCGCATTCGCCCGAATTGCGCGAATCGTTTCCGTGGAAGATTCAGACCGAGGCTTAAAGTCGCAATGTTCAATCGCAATCGCACGAAGCTCCAGCGCATCGATACGCTGATCGGCGCAGGCACGCGCATCGAGGGGGATGTCCATTTTGCCGGCGGCCTGCACGTCGATGGCCACGTGCGGGGCAATGTCCAATCCTCTGCCAAGACGGACGACACACTGAGTATCGGTGACAGCGGGGTGATCGAAGGCTCGGTCGCTGCACCGCACGTTGTGCTGAATGGTGCCGTCCATGGGGATATTTGGGCTACGGCGCGAGTCGAATTGGGAGCGACGGCGCGCGTCAGCGGCAACGTCTACTACGGCTTGATCGAAATGGCGATCGGCGCCGAGATCAACGGCAAGCTCGTCCATCGCCCGGCGCGGGCCGAGGCGACTGCCGATGGGACTACAGCGGCGGTATCAGCCGCACACTGAAGGTTCTTTGACGCTGAAAAGCCCAGGTCGCTAGACTTGAAGTCCTCGGGTTCTGCCCCATTGGCGATCCTCATGAATACAGCAACTGCTCCTACGGCCCCGACCCCGACCTTGGTGTTCAGCGATTCGGCTGCCGCGAAGGTGAGCCAGCTCATCGAGGAAGAGTCCAATCCCAACCTCAAGCTGCGAGTGTTTGTCAGCGGTGGTGGGTGTTCTGGCTTTCAGTACGGCTTCACCTTCGACGAAAACATCGAGGAGGGTGACACCACGGTAATGAACCAGGGCGTCACGCTGCTCATTGATCCCATGAGCATTCAATATCTCGCGGGTGCGGAGATTGACTACCGCGAGGACGTGGAAGGTGCTCAGTTTGTCATCCGCAATCCGAACGCCGCCACGACATGCGGCTGTGGTTCTTCTTTCTCGATGTGACATGCCGTTGTAGTCTCTGAGTGAGATCCTTCCGCTCCTCATCTCAGAACTAAAACGTCACCTTCATGCCTCGTGCCAAGATCCCGGACGTCCTGGCCGCTGTCGATCTTGGTTCCAACAGCTTCCACATGGTGGTGGGCCGTTATTCACACGGCCAGATCCTGATCCTCGATCGCCTGCGCGAGATGGTGCGCTTGGCGGCCGGTCTCGATGAGCATGGGCGCTTGAACCGCGAAGCGACGGAAATGGCGCTGGCGTGCCTCGAGCGCTTCGGTCAGCGTCTGCGGAACGTCCGTGCGGAAAGCGTTCGCGTCGTGGGGACGAACACGCTGAGAAAGGCGAAACGGCGAGGGGCTTTTCTGGATCGCGCGCGCGCGGCACTCGGACATCCGATCGAAATCATTTCTGGTATGGAAGAAGCACGCCTCATCTACCTGGGCGTTGCCAGGACGAGTCCCGCAGAGCCAGGCAGGCGATTCGTGGCCGACATCGGTGGCGGCTCCACCGAACTGATCATTGGCGAAGGACTCACCGCGCGTAAGCTCGAGAGCTTGCACATGGGCTGCGTGAGCATGAGCGCGAAGTTTTTCGGAGATGGAGAAATCACCGAAAAGCGTATGAAGCGCGCGCGGTTGGCGGCCAGGTTGGAACTGGAGCCTGTGCAGGCCGCATTCAAAAAGGTCGGCTTCGAGCACGCCGTGGGTGCCTCCGGCACGATTCGAGCGGTGCACGACATCCTGCGCGCGCGTGCGCAGCCGCAATCGTTTATCACTCCGGAAGGCGTTGAAGCCCTGCTTCAAGACGTCATTCGTGCCGGAAATGTCGGTCGGCTGAAGTTTCCCGGGCTGCCCGACGAGCGCGCACCCGTTTTGCCTGGCGGGCTCGCCGTTCTTGCCGAAATCGTGAACATGCTGGACGTGCGTTCCATGCGAGTGTCCGATGGCGCACTACGCGAAGGCCTGCTTTACGACATGGTCGGTCGTTTGACGGACGAAGATGCCCGCGTGCGCAGCGTGCGCGCGATGCAAGCTCGCTATCACGTGGATGTCGAGCAGGCGGAGCGGGTAGAAGGCACAGCGTTGCAGTTTCTCGCGCAGGTTCAAGGAGCTTGGGAACTGAATGATCCTTTTGCCGAGCTCGTCTTGTCGTGGGCAGCGCGTCTGCACGAAGCTGGGTTGGACGTTTCCCACTCGCAATACCAGAAGCATGGCGCATACCTCCTTGAGCACGCCGATCTGCCGGGCTTCCCACAAGAGGAGCAGCGCATTGTGGCGTGCATCGTGGGAAGCCATCGGCGCAAGCTGCACGTCGACTCGCTGGAAGATCTCAATCCGCCATGGCACCTGAAAACGGAGTTCCTGATCGTGCTGCTGCGGCTTGCCGTGCTGCTGCATCGCGGTCGCAGTTCCAAGTCGCTACCGGCGATTCGCTTGCAAGCAAAGGGACGGACCCTGGAAGTGCAGTTCCTTGAGGGGTGGCTCGACAATCACCCCCTGACGGCTGTCGATATCGAGCAGGAAGTAGCCTATCTCGCTGCCGCCGGCTTCAGGTTGCGCGTGACCTGATCAGTTCACTTCGCTGAAACGCCTCATCAGCATTCCTTGGGCCGACACCGCTGGTCCATCGCTGGACTGACGCGCGTACGTTCCGTTGGGAAGTAATATCCACGCTTGAGTGTTATCGGCGAGATACATCTCAAGGTCAGAGATGATCCGTTCGCGGTGCTCCTTGCGCTCGATGGGGAATGCGACCTCGATGCGGCGGAAGAAATTGCGCTCCATCCAATCTGCGCTCGCGCCGAAAATCTCCGATCGCCCGTCATTGTGAAAGTAAAAAACGCGGGAATGCTCGAGGAAACGACCCACGATTGAGCGCACACGGATGTTCTCGGAAATACCGCGCACGCCAGGCCGAAGCGCGCAGATCCCACGCACGATGAGATCGATCTTCACGCCGGCCATCGAAGCGGAGTAAAGGGCTTGAATCATCTGCGGCTCGATGAGTGCATTCATCTTCGCAATGATTCGAGCGGGCCTTCCAGCGCGTGCAATCTCCGCTTCGCGACGGGTTTTCTCCAGCAGAGAATCATGCAAGGTGAACGGGGACTGCAGGATCTTGTGCATGGTCGCAACGCGCGTTGGGCTCGTGAGCTGCAGGAACAACTCGTGCAAGTCGTTCCCCATGGCTTCATCGCACGTGAACAGGCCGTAATCCGTGTAAACGCGAGCCGTGTTCGGATGGTAATTGCCGGTGCCGAAATGGCAGTAGCGCACCAGCTTTCCGTTCTCACGTCGCACGACCATGATGAGCTTTGCGTGCGTCTTGTAGCCCACCACACCGTACATGACGTGAGCGCCCGCTTCTTGCAAACGCGTTGCGAGTGCGATGTTCGCAGCCTCATCGAAGCGCGCCATGAGCTCGATGATGACGGTGACTTCCTTGCCCGCTCGTGCGGCCTGCACGAGCGCATCCACAATAGGTGACTCGGGACCGGTGCGGTACAGCGTTTGCTTGATTGCCAACACTGAGGAATCGGAACCCGCTTGCCGTACGAAATCGATGACGGGGGCGAAGGATTGATAGGGATGATGGAGCAGGACGTCTTGTTCGCGGGTCACCGTAAACAGGTCTTCCTTCATCAGGAACGGCCGCGGTATCGCCGGCGTGAACGCAGGGTACTTGAGGTCCGGCCGATCGATGAGGTCGTAGATCGATGCCAGTCGATTGAGGTTCACGGGACCAGCGACTTGGTACAGATCGTCGCGCGTTAGCGCGAAGTGCTTCAGCAAGAAAGTCGAGATGTCATCAGGGCACTCCAATGAGGTTTCCAATCGCACTGCGGCGCCATAGCGACGTTGAGCCAATTCGCCTTCGATGGCCCGCAACAGATCATCCACTTCTTCATCGTCCACAAAGAGGTCGCTGTTGCGTGTGACTCGAAACTGCCACGCCCCCACCACGCTCATGCCACTGAATAGGTGCGTAATGAACGTGGAGATGACGGCCGATAAAAAGACGAAGTGCGTCACGTTGGGAGCGTCGGGCGAATTCGGCAGACGAATGATCCGCGGCAGCGAGCGAGGTACCTGTACAACTGCCAGTTCCGCATCGCGTCCGAACGCGTCCTTGCCCTCGAGCCGCACGATGAAGTTGAGGCTCTTGTTCTGAATGCGCGGAAATGGACGGGCCGGGTCGAGTCCGAGCGGCGTGAGAACTGGCTCCACCTCTTGAGCGAAGTACTCACTCAACCAGTCGAGCTGCGACGGAGTGAAGGTCTTGGCATTCACAAACTGGATGTTGTGGGTGCCCAGCGCCGGGAAGACGAGTTGATTCAGCAGAGAATATTGATCAGTGACCAGAGCAGAGGCGCGTTGGTGAATCGCGCTCAGTTGCTCGGGCACTGTCATGCCATCCGGTCCGCCACCGGAGGAGCCCAGCTCTAAACGCTGCTTGAGGCCGGCCACCCGGATCTCGAAGAACTCATCGAGGTTTGCGCATGAGATGCAAAGGAAACGAACCCGCTCCAGCAGGGGAAGCGATTCATCGTGTGCCTGTGCCAGGACGCGCTGATTGAAGTCTAGAAACGAAAGCTCACGATTGATGTAGTGCTCGGGAGCTTTGAGATTGATATCGAGCATCGTCTGGACTCACTGGTGATGGTCCGAGGATACATCGACACTTTGGGCGCTTGTGTTACAGCGAATCGCCTACACGAGCCAGCGCCACAAGAACTCAGCTTCTGCTGCGGGTGCCGAGCCCTTCCTCGCCCGACCCACTGGCAACCATACCGCCAGACCGCGCTCGATCCAGCTCGGTCAGCATTCGGCCGGCGGCGCTCTCGAATTGCTGACGGTACTCGGGTGGGATTGGCAGCGCCTGCGGAAGCGGCACGGTCCTTGGGTTCTTGTGCACGCCATTGACGCGATATTCATAGTGCAAGTGGGGGCCCGTCGCAGCGCCGGTGCTACCGACGAAGCCAATCGTTTCGCCCTGACGCACACGTCTGCCTTGCCGCATGGGTTGCGCAAAGCGGGACATATGCCCGTACAGCGTCGAGACGCCACCGCCGTGTTCGAGAATCACCACACGGCCGTACCCGCCCTGCGTTCCCGCAAATGCTACCCGCCCCTCGCCAGCCGCCTTGATGACGGTCCCGGTGGGGGCGGCGTAATCCACGCCCTTATGCGCTCGGATCGTGTTCAGGATTGGATGTCGGCGGTAGGGATTGAAATCAGAGCTCACCCGCGTGAAATCCAGCGGCGCACGCAGGAACTGACGGCGCATGCTACGGCCATCCGGTGCAAAGTAATCAGCAATCTTGCCGTCGGCAGATTCGAAGCGGACGGCCCGATGGAGCTTGCCGGCGCTGGTGAAGTCTGCGGCGAGGATCTTGCCGTCGGCCACGTACTCCCCATCGCGGAACTTCTGCTCGTACAGGACCGTGAATTGATCGCCCGGCTGAATGTCGAGGGCAAAGTCGATGTCCCAGCCGAAGACCTCATTAGCGAGTTTCAGGATGACCTCGGGGCTGAGACCGGCCGCACGAGCCGCCACGAACAGCGACGAATCGATCGTGCCGTGAGCTTCTGCTGTACGGATCTCCAGCGGCGTCTCGATGACCTTCGCGGAAAAACCGTCATCCGCGCGAGTAACGGACAGTATCTCTGTGTCGCTGATGCGCTGCTTGAGAGCACTGACGATGCCGTTCTCGTGGACAAAGGTAATGAGGTCGCCTGGGCGCAATCGATCGAGACTCTCGCGCACACCCGGCAGGTTTCGAATGTCCGCCAAATCCCCAAGACTCAGGTCGAGGTGCCGGAAAATGCGGTCCATCGTGTCGTTCTGACGCACGACGAACTCGATGGTATGGCCCAATACGGGATCGGGTTGGGCAACTTGAGCTGGGGCGAGGGGTGCCACTTCTGCCACGGGTTCGCCTGCGGGCTGCACTGCCTCAATGGCAGCTGGAGGAGTGCTCGGAGTGTCGACAAGCTTGTACGCTACGACCCCGCCAAAGAGCGGGAGAGCTAGTCCGGAGACGAGCCAGCGCGCGTGACTCAAGGTGCCGGCTCGTTCGGCAGCCGGCTTATAGTCCAGCGCGATGTTGGATTCGCGTCTCACGGTGTTACGTCCAGTTGGTGCTCAAGGGTCGAAGTTTTAGAGACAGGTCGCGGGCGCGTCAACCCGCCTCAAGCGCTCATCGCGTTAAGCCGGCATCCTCGATCCCGGTCGAACGGCGTGAGATGGCATCCTAGAGCACCTGAATTCATCGTCATTTGACTTAGCTCATGAAATCGCCAGAAGAACAGCTGATCGAAATCAAACGGGGAGTCTCCGAGCTGTTAACAGAAGGGGAGCTGCGCAAGAAACTCGGGCGCGGCGTGCCTTTGCGTATCAAGGCCGGCTTCGATCCCACGGCTCCGGACCTTCACCTGGGGCACACGGTCCTGATCAACAAAATGCGCACTTTTCAGGATTTCGGTCACGATGTGATTTTCTTGATCGGAGATTTCACCGGCCTCATAGGAGATCCGACGGGACGGAATGCGACTCGTCCGGCGCTTACCCCGGACGCTGTGCAGGCGAACGCTGCTACGTACGCAGAGCAAATCTTCAAAATTCTCGACAGGGATCGGACGCGCATCGAGTTCAACTCCCATTGGATGGGTCCGATGTCGGCTGCCGGGCTGATACAGCTCGCCGGCAAGCACACGGTCGCTCGCATGCTCGAGCGGGATGACTTCCACAAACGATACAAGTCCGGCCAGCCCATCGCGATCCACGAGTTCTTGTACCCCTTGGTTCAGGGCTACGACTCGGTTGCGCTGCGTGCCGATGTTGAGCTTGGCGGCACAGATCAGAAGTTCAATCTGCTGGTGGGCAGGCAACTCCAAGAGTCTGCCGATGCGGAGCCGCAGGTCGTGATCACGATGCCACTGCTCGAGGGTCTCGACGGCGTGAACAAAATGTCGAAGAGCCTTGGCAACTACATCGGAGTTACGGAGACGCCCGACGACATGTTCGGCAAGTTGATGTCGGTATCGGATGAATTGATGTGGCGCTACTTCGATCTGCTGTCATTCAGACCATCATCGGACATCGCCAAACTGAAGCAGGAAGTCAGCGATGGCAGAAATCCTCGGGACATCAAGTTCGAGCTGGGTCACGAGATTGTGAGTCGATTTCATTCGCCAAGTGCAGCCTCCGCTGCTCGAGAGAGCTTCATCGCGCGTTTTCAGAAGGGCCAAATACCTGAAAACATAGACTCTCGAGAGATAGTTATTGAGGGAGAAACAATCGGCATCCCACTTCTTCTGAAGCAAGCCGGACTCATCGCAAGTACATCCGCCGCACATCGGCTCATCGAGCAAGGAGGTGTGCGTATCGATGGTGAGAAATTGACTGACGCGAAACGCGCGATACCTGTAAACGAGGTTCATCTATTTCAAGTGGGCAAGCGCGAGTTCATGCGAATAGCCGTTCGCCGCGCGTCATAGCGCACACAAACTTCAGTACAAAAAATCGTTTCAACAGCTTGTACTTCTTCGGCTCACTTTTGGTGTTGACAGTGCAGTTTCGGTGAGTAGACTGCGCCACCTCTTGCGGGGCCCAGCACGCGCTGGACCGGCTAAAAAATCGACCGAAACTCTCGCCACGAGGGTTGACGAAGAGAAAGAAAGCCGGATACAGTTCCGCTTCTGCCCAGCCCGAGCGTCTGGGTCGCTCTTTAAAAACTGAAACAGGTAATTTGTGTGGGGACTCGTGTCGGTCGTTGCAAAACGCAACATCGATGATGAGTTACCAATTAGCCAGTAAAGCTGGTTGGGACACTCGCTTCAATTAAGGTCTAACAGCCTTCAAGTGAAGAGTTTGATCCTGGCTCAGATTGAACGCTGGCGGCGTGCCTAACACATGCAAGTCGAGCGGCAGCGCGGGGCAACCTGGCGGCGAGCGGCGGACGGGTGAGTAACGCTTGAGAATCTGCCTATTAGTGGGGGACAACCCGGGGAAACTCGGGCTAATACCGCATACGCACTACGGTGGAAAGCCGGGGACCGCAAGGCCTGGCGCTAATAGATGAGCTCAAGTCGGATTAGCTAGTTGGTAGGGTAACGGCCTACCAAGGCGACAATCCGTAGCTGGTCTGAGAGGACGACCAGCCACACCGGAACTGAGACACGGTCCGGACTCCTACGGGAGGCAGCAGTGGGGAATATTGGACAATGGGCGAAAGCCTGATCCAGCGACGCCGCGTGGGTGAAGAAGGCCTGCGGGTTGTAAAGCCCTTTC
>JBEVDW010000415.1:0-14450 GCA_040513115.1 Steroidobacteraceae bacterium
CCTGATGGCGAAGTCCGAGTGAATATTCTCGGTGCAGTCCCTGATGGAGAATCATCCATGTCGAGTTTGCCCACAATTCTTACTGCGGCCCAATGTCGCGCCGGACGGGCCTTGATCGATTGGTCTGCAGAACAGTTGTCCCAGGCATGCTCTGTCGATGTGCAGACGATCGCAAGTCTCGAAGCTCGCTTTCGCAGACCGGACGATGCGACGTTGCGCCGCATCCGCGGCGCGTTGGAAGAGGCAGGCGTGGTGTTCATCGGGGAGAACGGGGGTGGCGCCGGCGCGCGCCTCAGGTTCAATCGTCGGGAGGTACGAGCGATCAACCGTTGGGAAGGCGAGGGCGGCAAAACCGGCGAAGACGATATCTAAAGAAGCGATTGGAAATTAGCCAGCTTGCAGCGATTGTATGACGGGCATCTCCGTAGATGAGCGCGCCGCCGCTTGGCGTCAAGCGCACTGCCGTGTGCATCCGGTTACTATCCTTCAGCCGACCGCCGATCATGGCGTGTGATGTTGCAGCGTTGACGCTGCAGTCAATCGCTCTGAAGCGGACACTGCGACGTCACTCGGGTTCAGGCATCGTTCTCATTCGATTGCATGAGGATGTCTCGCATGATGCAACACGATATCGATAAGGTTCGCCGGCAGTTGATGGTGTCAGCGACCGTCCTTGCCGGTAGCGCGTGTGTGCCGGCATTCGCAGCAACGGAGAGCGACGTGCTCGAACGCGAGCGTTCCGCGGCACACAAGGTTCCGGCCGTCGTTCGCAACAGCGAGATACCTAAGGCGGACGCGAGCACACGCGCACCGCTGCTGGTGCCCGACGAACACTATGTCGCTTCTCGCAATCCCGTCTTCACGGCCGACCAGCGGGCACTGGAGGAGCTGGCACTACGCTTGTGGGATAACGCCGTTGTGATCCGCGGTCGCCAGGCGCTGGCTCGCCGCTGGCGAACCATCGCTGGTCGCGATGCACCGCAGGAGTCCTGGGCACGGTTCGATGAGTTGATCGAAGAATTCGCGTTCAATGATGTACTGAAGGCAACCAACAGCGATCCCAACTACCCCAAAGTCCTGGGCAATCTATGGTCGCCTCCACGGCAGTGGTGGGGTCGCCGCATTCCTGGATCGCGCGGCTCGGGTGGAGACGGGCCCGACAACCAGTACACGATCATTCCCATCGACGGCTTCTCGCGTTTCGAGGTATTGGCGCAGTGCTTCGACCCGCGACCTGCTGATGTTCCGTTCATGGTGCTCACGGACACCGCAGTCACTTCCACGGGCGCCATGCTCGATTGGCAGGATGTCACCGTCGATGGCGCGGGACAGTTCCGTGTCACTCTTGGACCAGAGGCCGCGAACGGACGGCGCCATCACATTCAACTGCCGCCCGATGCGCGTTGGCTCTTCGTCAGACACTGCCGCGCTGACTGGCGAGATGTACCGATCGCGTTGAGTGTGCAGCGACTCGATCCTCCGAAAGCACCACCGCTGACCGAACAACAACTCGCAGATCGAGCGGCCCGCTGGATGCTCGACCACGTGGCGCCGATGTTCTGGTACATGCGCGTCTTTGCGGGACTAGACGCCAATACAGTCACAGCGCCGTTTGGCACAGGCGACATCAGTGGCCTCGTGACGCAACTGATCAGCTTTATCCGTCTTGATCTTGCGAATGATGAGGCTTACGTGGGCACCTTCGGCATGGGCGATGCATCATTCCGCGACCTCGTCGTACATGACTGGTGGTTTCGCACGATCGACTACTGGGAACGTCAGACGAGCCTGTGTATCGGCCAAGTGCTGCCCAACGATGACCGCACGACCACGTACGTCATCTCTGCCCGGGATCCTGGAGTGCACAACTGGCTCGACACCGCAGGTTTGCGTCATACGCTGCTCGTACATCGTTGGCAGGGTATGCCACGCGAACCGAATCGTGCGCTGCCGCTCGCAACCGGGCGGGTCGTGAAGTTCTCCGAACTAGACAAGGCGCTGCCCCGGGACATGCGTCGTGTGTCACCGGATCAACGGCGGCAGCAACTGTTGCAGCGCCAGCGCAGCTTCCAGCTACGCTTTCTGAGTGACTGATGGGGTGACTCACTCCGGCTTGTCTTAGCGCTCCTTAGCAAAGCTGCGCAATCGCTCTCGTTATCTTGAGGTGACTGCCGGCGCACTCGCCTGTTGCCGCGTCCATCGCGAGGCTCTCTCAAGATTGTGACGAGTCCTACTACGTGGATTCACCTAACCACTAATTCTCCGGAGCGTGCGGACGGTATTGCAACCTGCAAGCTCGGTCGCTATCCGATTAAAAGGGGGGGAGGGACGTACGACTATATGCAGGGCATCGGGAGTCCCCACGATGCTGAACGCCGCAACGTGTGCATCCTATACGGCAACTCGAGGGTACTGCGATGAACAGAGCCATTCTGGGATGGGCCTTGGGATCAGCAGTTGTGGTTCTTGCCGGTCCACAACCGTCCTCTGCACAAGAATCCACAACCACGCAGCTGGAGGAAGTCATCGTGACGGCCCAGCGTCGTGCGCAATCGTTGGAAGACGTACCGATCTCGGTGGCAGTCATGGGCGGCGACTACATCGACCGATACGCCATTAACTCCCTTGGTGAAGTCTCATCGAAGATGCCCAATGTCAACATCGCACAAAATCCAGGCGCTGATTTCGTCAACATTCGCGGCGTCGGATCCGGCAACAATCTCGGCTTCGAACAGTCCGTGGCCACTTTTGTAGACGGTAACTATCGGAGCAGATCCAGAGCTTCGAGATTCGCGTTCTTCGATGTCGAGCGAATCGAAATCCTGCGTGGCCCTCAGACGACTTTCTTCGGTAACAACGCCATTGCTGGAGCTCTCAACATCACTACCCGACGGCCTGATTCTTCAAAGGGAATCAACGTCAGCGGTTTGTATTCACCATCCGACGGTGAATACAGCGCCAACGTCGGAGCAACTTTCCCACTGACGGACACGCTGAGCATTCGCGCTGCGGCCCAGCTCTCCGGTATGGATGGATACATCGACAACAATCTCCTCGATGAAGATGGGCCCGACCTCGACTCCAAGATGGGCCGCATCTCTGCCGTATGGAAGCCCAACGAGATCCTGGAGTTCTTTGGGCGTGTCGATGTGGGCAAGTCGAGAGATAAAGGGGTTTATGACTCCGATCTGGTTGACTGCCCGCCTAGCTCACCTCCGTTCGCTCTTGCGGGTGCCTGCGCGCGCCATTTGGCCGCAGGCGGCGAGGCGGGGTTTGATTACGAGACGGTTACAGGGCCGAGCCATTTCGACATGGACCTGGTGGATACGGTGTTACATACGACCATTAATCTCCAGAACCACTCCATAAAGCTCCTGACGGGTTACTCGGATATCGAGTGGGAGAACAATAACAACGTGATGCCCACGCTCAATGCGAGCCAGGTAGGTACCGTCTCCGGATTGCCCACCAGATCACATGAGGATATGCGCTTCTTCAGTCAAGAGATCCGGTTGGAATCGACCAGCAAAGGAAGATTCGATTACATGCTAGGAGCTTACTACTCGGATACTGACCTGGATGACGTCGCGCAGACCGGTTTCTACTTCAACGACTGGATCCGCATACTTTCCCCAGTGGCCCCCGTGTTCACCACGCTGCAGCCGGGGGACCCCATTGGGAACTACACGACGAATTCCCAGGATGACGAGACTCTCTCGGGATTCGGCGCACTCACTGTTCACATCACTGATCTGACGCGCATGAATCTGGGACTGCGTTATTCGAAAGTGAAAAAGGAAGTGAGTCGGAATCATCAGATTGGTCGCTCACTTTCCAATGAACGAGAGTCCGATTTCACGCCGGCTACCCCTGCTGAACAAGCCGTGCTGAACAGGACGTTCGGCTATACGGCGGGAGACTTCCCCGACCCGAAGCGCAGCGATGACAAATGGTTGCCGTCGATCTCTTTTGAGCACGATCTCACTGAAGACGTCATGGGATACGTGTCGTACAGCAAGGGGTTCAAGGCTGGCGGCTACACCATCGGTACATCGGCGGATTCGTTCGACCCCGAAACCGTCGACGCTTATGAGATGGGTGTGAAATCGACATTCTTCGATCGTCGCGTGAGATTCAACATTGCTGCGTTCTACAGCGAGTACACCGACTTGCAAGAGACAACGTTCTCAGTAGGGGCAAGTGGCATCCCCGTCAGCATCACGGGCAATGCAGCGGAATCCACCTCCAAAGGCGTCGAGCTTGAAAGTGCGTTTCAAGTCAGCGAGGAGCTTCAGCTTACTTTGGATGTAGCGCTCCTATCCTCGGAATACGACAAGCATCCCAGGGGCGTGTGTCCCCTGTTTCTTCAAGCAACAACGCCCCAGTGCGTTGCGGACTTGAGCGGAAAGGATCGCGCGTATTCGCCGGATTACAGCGGCAACTTCGGCATTGCTTATACACGGCCGATAACAGACACCCTGGAGCTTCGCGTCAACTCCGACCTCTTCTTCACGGCCGAATACTTCACGCAGGCCAATGCCGATCCGCTATCTCAGCAAGATAGCTTTGCCAAGTGGGATTTACGGTTGGCAGTCGGTTCGGCAGACCGTCGTTGGGAGCTTGCCGTCATCGGCAAGAACCTGACCGATGAAGAGACATTTCAGTTCTGGAGTCCTTTGCCGTCATCGCTGGGTGCAGGTCAGGTCAATCCCGAGCGACCGAGATCGGTTGCCTTGCAGTTCACGATGAATTTCCTGAACCAATAGGAACTCGAATATGTCGCTTGAGAAGAAAACCCAGGTGATAACCCGAAGAACGGCAATGGCATCGGGGCTTGCAGCCTCGAGCCTCCTGCTCACCGCGAACTCCGGCCTCGGTGCGTCAGAAACAGAGAACAACAGAGAGGCTAAAACCATGGAGCCTGGACCGAGTCTGAAAGATGCATGGTCCGCTTACAACGCGGCGGTCGAAAGTGCGCGGCTTGCGATGGAGGCGACACCGCGCTTCAAAGAGAGAACCGACCATCGCGCGACGGCTTATTACAGCCTGGCGGAAGCCCAGTCCATGGCCTATGGCTTCGCGCTCGCAACGCGCATGGACCACCCGATCATCAACACGCGTTCGTGGTACCACAATAGCCATACGCTGGGTGGAACGAGTGCCGATCTCTATCATGTCTCCGCGGCTGTTGATGGGCGTCATTCCTACCGGCTGTTCGGACGAGTGGGTGATTTGAAAGTCCTCGTGATGCAGGTTTTCAACACGATTCTCGGAGGTGCTGGTCAGAAACAAGTAGTGAACGTCGATCTAGCGAAGATGGCTGACGCCAGCGGCAATTTCGAGGCGATCCTGAGCGCCGAGCCGCGCCGCGGAAACTGGATTCCCATCGATGCGAAATCCGACTTCAACTTCCTTTTCATTCGCCGCTTCTTTGATGACTGGTATGGCGATCGCGGCACCCTGGATATCGAGCTGCTCGATGGCCCGATCGACAACAAAGACTTGGACGAAGCTGAAATCACGCGGCGTGTCCTGCGCGCGGCAGACGTTCTAACCTTCCTTGTAGAGAGATGGAACATCGGTGTTTACGATATCTATCTATCCCGGAACAACGGGAAAAAGAACAGCGTCGCCGTGGTCCCCGGAAGCGAAATAGCCTCGGACACCGCCGGCAGTCCGAGCACCGTCTACACTTGGGGCGTCTTCGACATCCAAGAGGACGAGGCGCTCATCATAGAATCTGCGGTGCCGCAATCCGTCTTCTGGTCGCTGCAAGTCCAGGATGTCTGGACCAAGCCGATCAACTATCTGGACCACCAAAGCGACATCAATCACAAGCGAGCTATCATCGACAGCGACGGCAAGTTCCGCGCAGTTATCTGCCTCAAGGATCCCGGGGTCGCAAACTGGCTCGATACCGACGGTCACAGGGAAGGCACCATCGTCGGACGCGCGTATCACGCGCGCGTGACGCCGCCTACCCCCATGGTCAAGCTCACGAAGTTCACCGACCTGAAGAAGCATTTGCCAAGTGGCACGAAATTCCTGACGCGGGAGGAGCGTCGCGCGGCGCTCAAGCTGCGCCGCAATGGGCTGCTGCGGATATTCGGCGACATTTGATATCGCTTCGACCATCTCACCGTCACACTTGACGGCAGAAGTCATATCAACGCCATCATGAAACAGCTGCCCACTTCTGCCCGCACACCTCCGGCTCCCTGCATCCCGTGTTGACCCTGAAAAAGGCCATCCGTGCGAGGTGATCTGGCGGTTCGCTTCCTCAGGAATTCCATTCGAGACAGAAGATCAAGCACGCTGGGCAGAGCGACAAGGCGGACGTTGCACCGACGCGCACGCCTTCAGGCTTCTGGAAAGACGGTCGGAATCCAGGGGAGGCAGGGGGTTGTCTGTTGAGCATTCTGAATGCTGATGTTGTGCCGAGATCAAAACAGTTACGAGCAATTCCGGATGCCATGCGACGAGGCTCGCTCGCAATGTGACGAAGTCGGAACGAGTACCTAGGAAGTCCGATCGAGGCGCGAGGTATACGTTTGCGTTGGAGACACTCCCATGAAGCACGACCCTAACCCGAGTACGACGTCCATCCGCAATTCAATCCGTGAACGCTGGCAGCGCTTGCGGGAAGAAATTAACGGCGATGCGAAAATCCAGAGCTTGCAAGACGTCTACGTGGCGGAGCTTCGAGAACTGCATAGCGCCGCTGTTCAATTCTCGACGCTCGCAGATGAAATCTGGATCGCTGTACGTGACGAGAGACTCGCCCAACGACTGAGCGCGTATGCCGTGGATTTACGTTCGCGTGCTTTAGAACTGCAAACCATACTTAAGGAGCTTGATCGCAACGGAACTGACCGCACCGACGAAGCCATGCAGGCGCTTGCATTCAAGGCGAGCCGCACAGCGGAGCGTTACGGCGAGAGCATTCGAGATGCTGCATTGGCCGGCGCACTCCAGGTGATCATGCACTACATGATTGCTGAACACGGAACGCTGGCTGCTCATGCCCGAGTGCTTGGACGTACTAAGGACGCCGAGTGCTTCGGGCGTTACGCGACCCATGACAAGACCGTGGATGCAGAAATCAGCGATATCGCTGTGCACACTCTGAATGTTCAGGCCGCTGGGCAAACAGCTCACTGAGCGCAGTATGGGACGGCCTGGGGGCGGATATAGTCAGTGCTCAGGGTGGTGAGCGCCGCAGCCGTCGCTCAGTGCCGGCGGAGTCGACGACGCGCAATGCTGCGACTTTGTCGTTCGCACGCTCAAAGACGAATCGATGTGAGGGATCCTGTGCATCGAAGAACACGTCCTCACGCAACGAAATGAGCGTCACCGACGGGGGCCGCCCCACTGTTGCGGACAAGGTGTTGCCGGTGACGGCGATCGCAAACGACCCATAGGTGCCGGCGAAGTCCAAGTACGAGAACGAATCTTAGTCGCAGCAAGGAGCGGCAAGCGTGCTGTAATGGCAGGCGCGCTTGTCGCAGGCGGCGACATAGGGTTGTTTGGCTGAGTCGAGGCCGCTCGTCCATCTTGCAACACTCCCGCCACGGCATTTGGGAGTCCCCTTGAATGCCGGAAAGTGTTTACCTATGTGCTCGGAATGAACGTTACCCTTCCTTCAGGAAGGGCATCCAAGAACGTCCAAAGACGTCCAGAAAAGCACTCGGCAAGTAGCCATTGATGGAACGCGCCCCCCGGCGTGCTTGCCCCCGCACTCATGGCAGACTGCCGATACCGCGTCTAGCTGGCGGAAGCGTCTCAAACATAAGAGGAGACTCCTGTGGCAGAACTGCTCACGAAGGACATCGAATACACCTTCGATAGTTTGCGAATGAACGGATACTTCTCGCTCGCCAGGGAAGGACAAGCTAAACGTCCGGGTGTTCTGATCGTGCACGATGCCTTTGGCCTGGACTCACACTGCATCGGTGTCGCCGACCGGCTCGCGGAAAACGGGTTTGCCGCTCTCGCGGTCGATCTCTGGGGCGGTCGCCGTCGCTTCAACAGTCCTGCTGATGTGATGAGCACAGTCACTGATCTCGCAAACGATCGCGAAAGGTGGATGGGCCGCATGGAAGCCGCGCGCCGACTTCTCGTTGCGCAACCCAACGTCGACGAGACCAGGATCGCTGCAATTGGTTATTGCTTCGGCGGTTCCACCGTGCTCGAGTTTGCTCGCTTTGGCAGCGATATAAGGGGAGTGGTCAGTTTCCACGGTGGCCTCGACTTTGTCGGAACCGATTGGGACAGCACTAAGGTTAAAGCCAGGCTTCTGGTCTGCACCGGAGTGGAAGATCCCCTCGTCCCATGGGCGGCGCTCACCGCCTTTCAAAACAACGTGCGCAATGGCGGCGTGAACTGGGAACTCGATATCTACTGCCGCGCCAAACACTCCTTCACCCGGCCTGACGCCAACAGGCAGAGTTCACCGGATAGAAGTGCTTATGACCCCCAAGCCGATCGCCGATCATGGCGTTCCATGTTGAGTTTCTTGGACGAAGTCTTTGAAAGCTGAAGTCGCGATTCGGTGGATGTTCAGCCCCCGAGCGCGACCTCAATAATTAGTTAAGGGCCATAGGAAGAGCACGCGGTAGCCCTGCCAAGTGCTTCGAGGCGGCTGTCTTCAGGCCCACCGTGCAGCCCGCGGCGCGTAAGGATCGTTGAGCCCGGTGCGGATGCCGCAAGGTTCCAACCGAGCTTGCACGCCCACCTGCCGAACGGCCATCCTGCGGAACACCTCCGGCCGAAGTCCCGCCTGTCGACGAAGTCGACCCTCGCCCATCCATTCCGAGCAGATGCAATCTCACCCCCACCTTCAGCATTTACCGAGCAGCGATGCAACACTGCTGGAGCGCGACCATGAGCTGCACGCGCTGATCACCGCGCTGAACGAGGCGCGGCAGGAGCGCGGTCAGTTCGTCTTGATCGAAGCACCTGCTGGACTCGGCAAGACCACGCTGCTTCGCGCAACGATCGGCACGACGACGGAGCAAGGTTTTGCCTGTTTGCGCGCGCGTGCCAACGAGATCGAGCGCGAGTTTCCTTATGGGGCCGTTCGTCAGTTGCTCGAGCCCGCCATTGCAGCGGCTTCGAAGGCCGATCGCGATCGGCTGTTCGAAGATGCGGCAGCGTTGTCGATGCCGCTCTTTGCGCACGGCACCGCTGCTAGCTCGGCAGCGCAAGCCGCCGAGAATGTTTTCTCGATCCTCCACGGCTTGTACTGGCTACTGAACAAGCTCGCCCGCGAGCGACCGCTCGTCCTCTGCATCGATGATCTGCAGTGGTGCGATGAGGAGTCGCTTCGTTTTCTCAACTATCTCGCGCCGCGTCTGGATGGTCTTTCGATCGCAGTGGTCGCAACGGCTCGTTCGCGTGAGAATGTCACGGCGGATCTTGCACGGCTGTTTGGGTCGCCAGAAGTGAAGGTGTTGCGCCTGCAGCCGTTGAGTGTCGAAGCGACCACGAGGCTTTGTGAGCGCGCGCTCGGTACGTCAGTGGCTCACGATTTTGCGGTCGCTTGCCATGGTGCGACGGGAGGCAATCCGTTCTTCCTCAACACGCTCTTGCGTGAGGCACAGGAACTCAGGTTCCTGACCGATGCGAGTGAAGCGGTGCGCGTGCGCCGGATCGGTCCGGCCGCGGTTGCTCGAGCAGTTCTATTGCGGCTCGGAGCAGCACCTGCCGCTGCAACCGTGCTCGTCCGCGCCATTGCGGTGCTGGGCGATGCCGCGACGGTCGTCGATGCGGCACGGTTGGCAGACCTCTCGGCGGACGAGGCGGCACGAGGAGCCGATCTGCTGGTCGGCCTCGGCATCCTGAAGCAAGCCGACGAGCTCGAGTTTGCGCATCCGATCGTGCGGCAGGCAATCTACGAGGACATCGGCGCGCACGAACGAGCACGAGCGCATGCACGCGCTGCTCGAATTCTTGCCGAGCGCGGCGCTGACGACGAACGTGTTGCGATCCAGATTCTCAAAGCAGAGCCGGTGGGCGCCATCGATCGAGTCGAGTTGTTACGGCGCGCGGCGGATCGCGCTCTGGCGCAGGGAGCGCCGAGCGCCGCGGTTTGCTGGCTCGCACGTGCGCTGGCGGAGCCGCCACCCGCCGCACTGCGGCCCGATGTGCTTCTCGAGCTGGGCACCGCGGAGCTTCGACTCGGCATGCCGCAAGCGCTCGATCAACTACAAGAAGCGGTGACGGCAAACCAATCACCCGCGCAGTTGGCCGTCGCGGTCCGTCAACTTGCAAACGCGCTCAGTATGTCCGGGAACTATGACCTGGCTGTCGCTGCGATCGAGTCGGCCATCGCGCGCATCGAACCGCACGACACCGAGCTGGCGTTGGTTCTGGAGGCAGAGCTCGCGGCCAAGGCGCAGCAGGGCAGTCGCCAGGCTCGCGACAGAGCAGCTCAGCGTTTGGCACGGCACAGCAGCCGCAAAGGCGCAACACGCGGCGAGCGCCTGGTGCTGGCGACTCTGGCGTTCGAACGTGCCAGGCAGAGCGACACCGAACGCGCAGCGGTGCAACACATCGAGCGCGCGCTCGCGGCCGGCGGTTTGCTGGATCAACAGCCCGATGTCGTCGGACCTTTCTATGCGCTGATCATCGGCTTGCTCGCGACGGATTCACTGGACCTGGGACGCTCCTATCTCGAACAGGGGCTTGCACAAGCGCATGCGCGCAGCTCGATTCCAGCGACAGCGTTTCTGACCGTACATCGCGGCTGGTTCTTCCTGCGTGCCGGTGATCTGCCAAACGCAGAAGCGGACGCACGCGCCGCGCTCGATCTGCTGACCGCTCACGACATCCGGCTCGGCAGCCGGTTCGCATTGGCGCTACTGCTCGAAGCCTTGATCGAAGCCGGACAGATTGATGCGGCCGGGGAGGCGCTTCGCACCAGTGGACTCGACAGCGATATTCCAGCGGGATTGGCCAACAACACGCTGGTCGAAGCGCGCGGACTTCTGCGACTTGCTCAAGGCACTGCGCGTGCGGGGCTGGATGACCTGCTCGAGTTCGATCGACGCGATCAGCTTTGGGGTGCTGCCAACCCGCTCGCATCGCGCTGGCGTTCACGTGCATGCCTCGCGCTTCGCACATTGGGAGACGAGGCAGGCGCACGAAGCATGGCCGCTGAGGACCTGGAACGAGCGCGTCGCTGGGGATCTGCCAGCGGTATCGGCATTGCGTTGCACGCAGCCGCACTGGTCGACGTCGATACCGCATCGGTCGAGCGCCTTAACGAGGCAGTCAGCGTGCTGGAACGCTCGCCAGCAAAGCTCGAGCATGCGCGCGCACTCATTGCGCTTGGCGCCGCGCAACGACGCAGCAATCGGCGCGCCGAGGCACGAACTACGCTGGAAGCAGGACTCAAGCTCGCGAGGCGTTGCGGCGCCGGAGCACTCGTGCAGCACGCGGACACCGAATTGCGTGCCGCGGGCGGACGATCGAGCGACCCGATGGCTAGCGGTGTGCAGCAACTCACCGTATCCGAACGGCGCGTGGCGACGCTTGCGGCCAAAGGGCTTTCCAATCCCGCGATTGCTCAGGCGCTATTCGTAACTCGTAAGACAGTCGAGACCCATCTCGGCCGCGTGTATTCCAAGCTCGGCATCGCGGGACGTACGCAACTCATCCGCGCACTCGCAGAAGCGGAAAGCGAGTAGCCCAACGCTGAGGTGCCCAACGGCTCCTCGCGCTGCGGCAGCCGCAGGCCCGCTTGTCGACGCAGTCGACCACCTTCCCTCCCTCAGTGACCCAATATCAGTGAGCTCCCCGACGCGCCTCCTGTAACCCCCGGCGCACGATCCTGCCCATGAACTTTCAGGGTTGGATTCATGAACGCCCAGGATCTCGCTCTCTTCGAAACGACGCGTCCCGCACTGATGGGCATCGCCTGCCGACTGCTGCGCTCGCGAACCGAGGCCGAGGACGCGGTGCAGGATTGCTTTCTGAGGTGGAGCGATTCGGATCGCGCTGGAATCGCCTCGCCCGTGGGCTGGCTCAAGACCATCTGCAAGCGCCGCTGCATCGATGTCCTGCGAACCGCACGCTGCTCTCGCGTCGACTACGTGGGTGCGTCGCTTTCCGACACGGCGGATCCCGACCGGCATGAAGACATCGATCGTCACCTGCCTGCCTCGCTCACGATTGCCTTCTCGCAGTTGCTACAGCGCTTGAGCCCGAAGGAACGTGCGGCCTACGTGCTTCATGAGCTCTTCGAGCAACCGTACCGAACGATTGCAGCGACCCTGCACATGACTCCAGGCGCTTGCGAGAAGCTGGTCGAGCGCGGCCGTGTGCATATCGACCAACAAAGGGCGCGCTATGTACCAGCCGTAGATACCCAGCGCCGATTGCTGTTCGCCTTCCACTCGGCCATTGCGACCGGCAACCCATCGCAACTCGCGCTGCTGCTGGCTCGCGATGCGCACACGAAGCGCCGCGGTAGCAAGGCAAGCGCTGTGCTTCGCGTTCTTCAAAACCATGAACCACCTGTTCATGCACCCACTCACGACTTGCATGGAGATCACAGTGATGAAATCTCAACAAGCGCCCGTGCTGATCATTGGTGCAAACGGCAAGACGGGCCGACGAGTCAACGCGCTGCTTGAAAGAAGAGGAGTCGCCACGCGCGGTGCATCCCGCTCAACCACGCCGTCGTTCGACTGGACACGGCCGGAAGGATGGGCCGCCGCGCTGGAGGGCGTCTCGAAAGCCTACGTGACCTGTCAGCCCGATCTCGCCGTCACTGGCGCCGACGCAGCTATCGCCGAGCTGAGCGACATTGCACGCCGAAAGGGACTGGAACGAGTCGTGCTCCTCTCCGGCCGCGGCGAACCCGGCGCGCAGCGCGCCGAAAAAGCACTGCAGACTTCCGGCGTCCCCTGGACGATCGTGCGCGCGAGTTGGTTCAACCAGAATTTCAGCGAGGGCTACATGCTCGATGGTGTTCTCGCGGGCGAGGTCGCACTGCCCGCGGGCGCCATACCCGAACCATTCGTTGACGCCGACGACATCGCAGAAGTCGCCGCGGCCGCGGTCGTCGATGCACGCCACGTCGATCGCATCTACGAAGTAACCGGACCTCGAGCTCTGACCTTCACCCAAGCCGTCGATGAGATTGCCGCAGGCTTGGGCCGGCCCGTCCGCTACACACAGATCACACCGGAGGACTTCGTCATCAGCCTGCGAGCGTATGTACCGGAAGACATCGTGCAGCTGATGAACGAGCTGTTCACGGTCGTTCTCGACGGTCGCAACACGCAGGTGAAACAGGGCGTCGCAGAAGCCCTCGGTCGCCCTGCACGCGACTTTTCGGTGTACGTGCGCGAGACGGTGCGCTCGGGTGCCTGGTCATGAGCGGGCTCGCATCAACCCTTCTACTCGTGACCGAAGCCGGCCTCACGGGCGCGCATGGGTGGTTTTCACCCGCCGAACTCCAGTCGTTGGCCGTCATGCAGCGGATGCTCCATGATCGCTGCTGCGGCCAACGCAGGAATGATGATGACCATAGTTAGAGAATTTTAGAGGCGACTCACATTCACTGACTTAAAGGCACTTCTCTGCTTGAGCCGCGCGTACCGTATAAGGTACAGTCGGAAAAGCCACATGGAGGTGTAATGACAGCTTCAGGATTGAAGCGCTTGCATGCGTACTTCTTCTTAACCGAAGCAGGGCGCGAGCCTGTAAGAGAGTAGCTCAAGGACCTGCCGCGCGACGACCGTCGTGACGTTGGTCGTAGTTTGATGACGCTCGAGTTCGGTTGGCCGATTGGCATGCCGTTGAGTCGTCCGATGGGCCGCGGCCTTCATGAGCTTCGGGTCTCAATCAGCGGTGCACGCGAGGCTCGCATCTTCTTCTACGTGGATGGGAAGGAACGACTCATCTTGCTTCATGCTTTCATCAAGCGTAGTCGCACAACGCCGAAGCGCGAACTCGACCTTGCGCGACAACGAATGACGCAACATCAACGGAGTAGCCCCTGATGGCATCCCGTACTAAGACCAAGCGGTCACCGCGAACCGGATCAAGTGCAGCGAGCGCTCTCGAAGCCGATGGGCTTTTGCAAGACGCCGAGCTGGTTGCGCTCAAGCGCGTGCTAGCGTGGCAGCTCGAAAAGTCCATGAAGTCGCAGGGTGTTAGTAAACAAGCCCTGGCAAAACGCATGGCGACCAGTCGGTCGCAACTAGATCGCCTTCTGGATCCCGATGCCGCAACGGTCCAGCTCGACACGGTAGCGCGGGCGGCGAAAGCCCTGGGAAAGAGACTCGAAGTTAGATTGGTCGGCTAAGTGAGCGAGCACAGCTCAGCAACACCGAACCCTCTACTCGCGACCAAATCCCGCCTCACGAGCCCGCACAATGGCCTGTGCGCGCGTTTCCAGCTCGAGCTTCTCGAAAATCATCGAGACCTGGTTACGCACG
>JBEVDW010000416.1:0-2931 GCA_040513115.1 Steroidobacteraceae bacterium
CGACACCGGCGGACTCGACAACTGCGATGAGTAGTTGCCTCGCAGTACGCGCGTGGCATCCGCGTGCGGTCCGATCACTGCAATGCGCTTGATGTCCTTGAGTGGCAACACGCCATCATTCTTGAGCAGAACCAGGCTCTTCTCGGCGCTCTCGAGCGCCAGGGCGTCGCGCTGTGGCGTCGTGACCGGTGCGGCAGGCGTATCGATCGGCGGGCGGCCCGCGAGTCCCGCCAGATCGCCGTTGCGGTAGCGTGCGGAGAACAGGCGAACCAGCGCAAGATCGATGTCGTCCTTGCTGATGAAGCCACGCTCGTAGGCTTGACGGTACCGATTGCTAAGGCCACCGATGTTGAACAGCGTGGCGGTGTTGCACTCGTTGTCGACGCCCGCCTTCAGGGCGATTGCCGCGGCGATCACCGGGTCGGGCGCGTATTTGTGGTTGTCAGCGATGTCCTTGACGGCGTCGCAGTCGGAGACGACATATCCCCGGAAATTCCAGGCCTTCCTCAGGCGTTCCTTGAGCAGCAGATCGCTCGCGCAGGCCGGCTGGCCGTTGACGCGGTTATAGGCACACATGATCGAGCCGGCCCGGCCTTCGACGACTGCGGCGCGAAATGCGGGCAGGTACGTGTCTTCGAGGTCGTGCGGCGACACGTACACGTTCGCTTCATGTCGTGTCGACTCGGGACCGCTATGCACGGCGTAATGTTTAGGCGATGCGATCACATCGGGCTGATCCGGGTTCGGGCCCTGCATTCCGCGCACGTACGCCACGCCAAGACGACCAGTAAGAAAAGGATCCTCGCCGTACGTTTCCTGCCCACGTCCCCAGCGTGGGTCGCGGAAGATATTGATGTTGGGCGACCAGGTGTCCAGGCCCGTACCGATGCGGCCCAATCGCCCGGTCTTTCGACCCAACGCATGGAGCGCACGTACTTCCACGCTGATGGCCGCTGCAACGTCATGCAGGAGCGCTTCATCGAACGACGCAGCAAGCCCGATCGGTACGGGGAAGTTGGTGGTCGCCACGGGGCCGAGAGCGCCGTGCAACGATTCGGTCCACCAGTTGTAAGCCGGAATGCCCAGTCGCGGAATTGCCGGGGCAACGTTCAGCAACTGGTCGACTTTCTCATCGAGCGTCAACTGCGCCACTAGCGCCGCGGCTTTCTGATCGGCTTTTTCCAGCAGGCCCTGCTGCGTTGCAGCGCCTGCCGCGACTCCCACCCACACGCAGGCAGCCAGGCCAGGAATGAGCAACGCTCGGCGCGACCGGGTCGAGAACATGTTGCCCTACGTAGGGTCTATAGAGCAGACGCGACGCTCATCTCTCCAGCGCCACGACCGTGACCGACTGCGGCGCCAGATCCAGCACGAGCTTGTCACCCGCAGACTTCGCCGTCACCGGCTTTGGCGCCACGGTCGCCGGCGCCTCGAACGTGTTGACGCTGTCGATCCTGGGTGCTGACAGCGTTTCGCCCGCGGCTCGCTCGACACCCGCAGCGTTAAGCTCGATCTGTACCGGCCGCTTCGGATCGACGTTTACCAGCGCCAGCCAAAGTTTGCCGTCCTCGTCCTTCGCAGCGATGGCATCCAGGCGCGGCAGCGCAATCTCGCCATGCACATAGCTGCCTGCGTCGAAGGCTACCGGCACGAACGTCGCATCCTGGAACGGCACGTACATGCGATGCACGTGGTACGTCGGCGTGAGCAGCATCTTCGCACCGTCGGTCAGGATCACCGCCTGCAGCACATTGACCATCTGCGCGATGTTCGCCATGCGCACGCGAGCGGCGTGGCGCGCGAAGATGTTGAAGTTCAGTGCCGCGATGATGGCGTCTCGCTGACTGTTCTGCTGCTCTAGGAATCCCTGCTTCGAGCCGGGTGTCGGCGCCAGCCACGCACCCCACTCATCGACCACCAGTGCGATCTTCCTCTCCGGATCGTACTTGTCCATGATGGCGCCGTGCGTCGTGACCAGTTCCTCCATGCGCAGCGTGTCCTTGAGCAGCATGGCGTATTCCTTCTCGCCAAAACCCGTGGCCGCGTAGCTCGGTGGCCAGCCGCCGACGGTGTAGTTGTGCAGTGACAGACCGTCGATGTCCCAACTCCAGTTGCGCTCCTTCCACGCCTTCATGACCGCTTCGGTGTAACCGGTGTCGCTGCCGTCCGGCCCGACGGCGATCTTCTGCATCGGATGCGCGGTGTTGTAGTTGCGCGAGTAGCGGGCAAAGATCTTGAGCAGGTTGACGTAGAAATCCGGTGTCATCGAACCGCCGCAGCCCCAGTTCTCGTTGCCAATGCCGAGAAAAGAGATGCCAAAGGGCTCGGGATGGCCGTTGGCCGCACGTTCCTTCGCCAGCGCCGTCGGTTGATTCGTCGTCAGATACTCGAGCCAGTTGGCGGCTTCCTGCGGCGTGCCGGAGCCCACATTCACCGAAACATAGGCCTGCGCACCGATCTGCTGCACGAAGTCCATGAACTCGTGCGTCCCGAAGGTATTCGGTTCGATGACGCCGCCCCAGTTGGGATTCAGCGTGACGGGGCGATGCGCGCCGATGCCGTTGCGCCAGTGATATTCGTCCGCGAAGCAACCGCCGGGCCAGCGCACGTTGGGCACCCGCAGCGCCTTCAGCGCAGCGACGACATCATTGCGAATTCCGCGCGTGTTCGGAATCGGTGACTCGAGGCCGACCCAGATTCCTTCATAGATGCCGCGGCCGAGATGTTCGGCGAACTGACCGAAGATCTGGCGGTCGATCTTCGCCCCGGACCTTTCCGTCTCGATCTTCAAGGCAACGCTTTCGAGCGTGATGGTCACGGGAATCGACTGATCACTCTCCGCCCTCGCACCTGCGCAAACGACGGTGATCATCGCCAGAGTCGCGCCACACCTCGCTGCAGTTCGCCGATGCATCGTTCTGCCGAGCCCCC
>JBEVDW010000417.1:0-20694 GCA_040513115.1 Steroidobacteraceae bacterium
TCGCGCAACTTGGCTGCCAGGCCGGCGTAACTGAATGGCTTCGTGATCAGCTGCACGCCGGGATCCAGGCGCCCTTCGTGCACGATGGCATTGCGGGCGTAACCCGTCGTGAACAGCACCTTCAAGTCGCTACGCAGGTGTCGAGCCGCATCCGCCAGCTGACGTCCGTTCATGCTGCCGGGCAAGCCGACATCCGTGAAGATGACTTTGATCTCCGGGTGCTGCTCGATGAGCTTCAATGCCGTTGCGGCCTCCGGCGCTTCCAACACCTCGTAACCGAGCTCGCGCAGGATGCTCGTCGTATGCGCGCGCACGTCGGCATCGTCTTCCACCACGAGCACCACTTCGCCCCGCGCACCATCCGGCACATCGCTCGGGATTTCCGCTTCGATCACACGCACGGCAGAGTGAATGCGTGGCAAGTAAATCCGCACGGTCGTGCCTTCATTGAGCTCGCTGTAGAGCTTCACGTGCCCGCCGGACTGCTTGACGAAGCCATACACCTGCGAGAGGCCCAAGCCCGTGCCGTGCCCTATTTCCTTCGTGGTGAAGAACGGCTCGAAGGCACGCGCGATGGTGTCACGGCTCATGCCGATACCGCTGTCGGTGATGGCGATGACCACGTACTGACCGGGAACGACTTCCGCCTGATACGCCGCATACGTCTCGTCCAGATGCGTGTTCGCCGTTTCGATGGTGAGCTTGCCGCCGTTCGACATCGCATCGCGAGCGTTGACGGCCAGATTGAGAAT
Source organism: Steroidobacteraceae bacterium (assembly GCA_040513115.1). Taxonomy (GTDB): domain Bacteria; phylum Pseudomonadota; class Gammaproteobacteria; order Steroidobacterales; family Steroidobacteraceae; genus DATELY01. The sequence goes on from JBEVDW010000417.1 coordinate 753, forward strand.
GGCGATCTCGAGCTGATTCGGATCCGCATTGACCAGCCACAACCCACCCGCCAGCACCGTCTCGATGGCTATCTGCTCGCCAAGGCTGCGACGCAGTAGATCGGACATGCCGGCAACCAGCCGATTGATGTCGAGCGGCTTTGGGTCCAATGGCTGCTGGCGCGAGAACGCCAGCAGGCGTTGCGTCAGTGAGGCCGCTCGCTGCGCACCCCTCATCGCCTGATCGGTTGCACGCGACAGCGCAGTGGCATTCGCGTTTGGCTCGCGCAAATGACGTTGCGTCGTTTCCAGATTGCCGATGATGACCGTGAGCAGATTGTTGAAGTCGTGCGCGACACCGCCTGTGAGCTGTCCGATGCTCTCCATCTTCTGCGCCTGCCGCAGCGCTTCTTCCGCGCGCTCGCGCTCACGCGCCTCGGCACGCAGACGCTCGTTGGCTTCCACCAGCTCCTGCGTACGCTCCGCGACCTTGCGTTCGAGCATCTGTTCGCTTTCGCGCAACGCGGCCGCGATCCGCTTGCGTCGTTCGATCTCGTCCTGCGCATTTCGATACAGCCTGGCCTTGTCGATGGCGATGGCCGCCTGCACGGCGATGCCGGCGATGATGCGCTCGGCGCGCCCGTCGAACACATCCGGCTGCGAATGACCGAAAAACAGTCCGCCCAGGACTTCGCCGGAATGCGAGACGACAGGCGCAGCGAGATAGCTGCACACGGGCAGATGGCCGGACGGCATGCCGTAATACGGATCGTTCTTGCCGAAACGCGGGTCCTTGGTGATGTCGGCGGAACGGACAATGCCTTCGCCGCGGAACGTGGGCGCAAACACGGCGGTCGAGCGCGGCATGGGAAGGCGCGCGAAGCTCTCACGCGACACACCGGACAGCGTGTACAGCATGTACGACTCACCTTTCGCATCGATCACGTTGTAGAAGAACGCGCCGAACTGAGCGCCGGAGAGTTGAGTGGCCGCATCCGTCACAACTTGTACCGCGCGTTCCAGATCCAGCTCCGCGGCGATCGCGGTGCCCACGCGGATCAGGCTTTCCAGTGTTTTCGCTTCTTCCTCGAGCAGGCGTGCGCTTTCGCCGCGAATGCGCGCCAGACGCAAATTCACATCGACCCGCGCCAGTAGCTCACGCGCGGAGAACGGTTTGGTGAGGTAGTCATCCGCACCCGCATTGAGACCTTCCACGCGCGCCTCTTCGCCAGCACGGGCGGACAACAACAGCACGGGAATGTCACGCAGCTGCGCGTCGGCGCGTAGAGCGGACAGCAAACCAAACCCATCGAGCCGCGGCATCATGATATCGGAGAGAACGAGATCATGACGGCGGTGGCGAACGGCCGCGAGTGCTTCTTCACCATCGCTCGTCGCAGTCACACTGAAACCTGCGGACATCAACAAGCGCTGCATGTAGTGCCGCATGTCTGGGTTGTCATCGGCGAGCAGAACCGAGCGCTCCTCCGCACCCGCCATGGCAGCGACCGCGCTCAAGTCTTCGGCACGCGAGGCGAGCGGCACTTCACTCGACTGCAGCGGGTGATCGCTCAACCAGCCCAACGCTTCATCGACATAGGCTTGCGCGCGCACGCTGCTCGAGGCCTGGCTGCGCTGGCCGTTGATTCGGTTCTCAGGCAAGTGCGCGACACCCAGGGGTATCGATACCGTGAATTCGCTGCCGCGACCGACTGTGCTCGCGACTTCGATTGCACCACCATGCAATTTCACCAACTCCTGCACGAGCGCAAGACCGATGCCGCTGCCTTCGAACGAGCGGCCTCGTGCGCCTTCGACGCGACGGAAGCGCTCGAACACGTGAGGCAGCTCGTCGGCCGGTATGCCGGTGCCCGAATCACGCACGATCAACTGCACCCGCTTGCCATCGCTCGTCGCCCGCACCTGCACGGCAATTTCGCCTTCGAACGTGAACTTGAACGCGTTCGACAACAGGTTCAGTACGATCTTCTCCCACATGTCCCGATCCACGTACGCCGGCTCTGGCAGTCGCGCGCAACTCACCGTGAAACGCAGACCCGCCTTATCGAGTGCAGAACGGAAGTTCGAGGCCAGCTCAGCCGTAAAGGCCCCCAAGTCCACCGGCTCGTAACTGGCCTGCACGCGTCCGGCTTCGATGCGGGAGAAATCCAGCAGCGTGTTGACGAGCTTCAGCAGGCGCAGCGAATTGCGATGAGCCACTTCGAGCAATCCGCGTGCATCGTCCGACAGCTCGTGCTGCGGCTTTGCCAGCACGTCTTCGAGCGGTGTCATCATCAAGGTCAGCGGCGTGCGGAACTCGTGACTGACGTTGGAGAAGAACGTCGTCTTGGCACGATCCACTTCGGCGAGCGCTTCAGCCCGGCGGCGCTCATCCTCATACGCAAGTGCATGCGCAATGTTTGCGCCGATCTGGCCCGCGACTAACGTGAGGAATGCGCGATAGCTTGCGTCGAACCGGCGAAACGGGCTCAAGCCGACGATCAACACACCGCCGCGACCCATCTCGCCCGTGGCGGGAATCGGCACGATCGCTGCCTGATGCGGCGCCTCTGACCAAGCCCCCGCTGGAAGCGGCGCACGGAACAACGTTTGCACATGGGCGACGAGCTTCGGTTCCTGCCCACGCACTGCATCGGCGATGGGCCATGACACCTGGGCATCGACGCGGAGGGTTTCGGGGGCCGCGAGATGTCCGCGCTCGATGCCGCATACGCCGGCTAGACGCACTTCCTCGCTGCCCGCCTCGCCCGTGTAGATCAATGCGAACGGTAGATCGCGCGGCGCGGTCTCCATCGCGCGGGCACTGCGCTCGCAGACTTCCTGCCAGGAACGCGAATCGGCGCTCGCCGCAAGATCCCGCAACAGCGCCAACTGCCGCTCCGTGATGACGCGTTGAGTATCGTCCGTGTTGGCGCAGATGATCCCGCCCACACTGCCATCGTCGTTGGGCACCGGGCTGTATGAAAACGTGTAATACGTTTCTTCCGGATAGCCGTGTCGCTCCATGATGAGGAGCTGCTGTTCGACGTATGTGCCCTGGTGGCCCGCCATGGCCGTCGCCAACATCGGTCCGATCTCGTTCCAGATCTCGTGCCAGACCACCGACGCCGGGCGTCCCAGCGCCCATGGGTGTTTGCCGCCGATGATCGATTGATAGGGGTCGTTATAGAAATAGGTCAGATCCTCGCCCCAGCCGATCCAGATGGGCTGGCGCGAGGTGAGCATGATGCGCACGGCCGTCTTCAGGCTCTGCTGCCACTGTGCGGGCGGGCCCAGTGCCGTGCTGCTCCAGTCGAACGCTCGAATGCGTTCGCCCATCTCGCCGCCACCCGCGAGAAAGGGTGACACGGGGTCATTATTATTGTTCAACGACGCGGGCTCGGAGCTCATCGTGGTCCTCACCGGGCCGATATGCCCGGCCGTTTGAATCATAGCGTTCGATATGACGGGCGGTGAACCGAGCCACATGCGTGGCAGAATCACGCGCATCCCAATGTAAAAGATGCAGGGTCATGGGGAATCCAATGCCACGCGCGCGCGGCAACTCACCCGCGCGCGTGTTGTTCGCGAGCTTGATCGGTACGACGATCGAGTTCTTCGATTTCTACATCTACGCAACGGCTGCCGTGTTGGTCTTCCCGACACTGTTCTTCCCCGCGGGCGATCCTGCCACTGCAACGCTCCAGTCCTTCGCAACGTTCGCCCTCGCGTTCTTTGCGCGCCCTGTGGGCTCTGCGCTCTTCGGTCACTTCGGTGATCGCACAGGGCGGAAAGCAACATTGGTGGCAGCGCTGCTCACCATGGGTCTGTCGACAGTGCTGATCGGCGCGCTGCCGACTTATGCATCCATCGGCGTCCTCGCGCCTGTGCTGCTGTGTCTGTGCCGCTTCGGGCAGGGGCTTGGACTGGGCGGTGAATGGGGCGGCGCCGTGCTGCTCGCAATCGAAAATGCACCGCCGGGCAAGCGCGCGTGGTACGGCATGTTTCCCCAGCTCGGAGCACCCCTTGGATTCATCTGCTCGACCGGCGTGTTCCTGCTGCTTACCGAGCGCCTGAGCGATCCGCAGTTTCTGGCGTGGGGCTGGCGCATTCCGTTTCTGGCCAGCGCCCTGCTCGTCTTCGTCGGGCTTTACGTCCGCCTGCAACTGGAAGAGACGCCCGCGTTCCTGCACGCGATGCAGAACAACGAACGGGTGCGCGTGCCGATGGCAGCCGTCGTGCGCGACCATCCGCGCGAGCTGGTGCTCGGTACGCTCGCCGCCACCGCCACGTTCGTCATCTTCTACTTGATGACGGTATTCACGCTGAGCTGGGCCGTCTCGAGACTGGGCTATGCGCGCCAGGACTTCCTGGTCCTGCAGATCGTCGGCGTGCTGTTCTTCGGTCTCACGATTCCGATCTCCGCTGCGCTCGCCGACCGCATCGGTCGACGTGCCATGCTCATCGCCGCCACGGTGGGCATCATCGTGTTCGGACTGGTGTTCGGAAGGATGTTTGGATCGGCAACGACGGTCGGCGTCGTCGCATCGTTGTCCGTGGGCCTGGGGTTGATGGGACTCACGTATGGACCGTTGGGAACTGCGCTGTCGGAACTGTTCCCCACGGCGGTCCGATACACGGGTGCGTCGCTGACATTCAATCTCGCCGGGATCGTCGGTGCATCGCTGGCGCCGTACATCGCAACGTGGCTCGCGCAACACTATGGGCTCGCGTACGTGGGCTACTATCTGTCCGCGGCCGGGGTCCTGACGCTGATGGCGTTGTTGTTGATCGGCCAGCGCGCAGACACTGCGAATAGAACGTGAGCGAAACCACGGCACAACCTGTCACGATCGATGTCGATGCGAGCCAGCATGTGTCGGGCGCGTGGCTGGTACCGAACAATGCGAACGCCTGCTACGTGTTCGCGCATGGCGCGGGAGCGGGAATGCATCACGCTTCCATGGTCACGATGGCGGATGAGCTCGCGCTTGCAGGCATCGCGACCTTGCGTTACCACTTTCCATACATCGAGCGAGGCTCGAAGCGAACGGATCCGCCGGCGCTGTGTCATGCGACGGTGCGAGCAGCGGTCACGAAGGCAAGAGAGCTTGCGCCAACGTTGCCGCTCTTCGCCGGGGGACGATCGTTCGGCGGCCGCATGACGTCGCAAGCGCAAGCGCTGTCTGCCCTGCCGGCTGTGCGCGGGCTCGCCTTCTTCGGCTTTCCGCTGCATCCGGCGAAGCGCCCTTCCATCGAGCGCGCACAGCACTTGAGCAACGTGCATGTGCCGATGCTCTTCGTGCAAGGCACCCGCGATGAGCTTGCGGAGCTTCCTCTGCTGCAGCCGTTGGTCGAGCGACTCAGTGCGCAGGCTTCCCTATACCTGGTCGCTGATGCCGACCACTCATTCCATGTGCCCGCTCGCAGCGGTCGCAAGGACGCAGATGTCAGACGCGAAGCAGTGGCTGCCATGGCCACATGGATAGAGCGCGTCGTCAGATCGCCATGAAGCGACCATTGGAGCAGTACGCTCGGAAGCGTGCATTCGCGCGCACGCCGGAGCCTGAGCCCAGAGTGCCGAAGGACCGTCGCGGCCCGTTGCTGTTCGTCGTCCAGAAGCACGCCGCGCGACATTTGCACTACGACTTCCGCTTGGAGCTGGACGGCGTGCTCAAGTCATGGGCCGTGCCCAAGGGTCTTTCGCTCGACACCGGCGACAAGCGCATGGCAGTCGAGACGGAGGATCATCCATTCGACTATGGCTCCTTCGAGGGAGTGATTCCCGCCGGCGAATACGGCGCGGGCAAGGTGATCGTGTGGGATTGCGGCGTGTACTCACCGGATGAGGACAAGGACTATTCGTTCGACGATCGCGAGCGCGCCCAAGAGCGTGTTCGAGCGGAGCTGGCCAAAGGAAAGCTGAGCTTCTTCCTGCGCGGCGAAAAAGTGAAAGGATCGTTCGCGCTCGTTCGCACCGCCACACCGAAGCAATGGCTGCTGATCAAGCATCGCGATCGTTTTGCGGGCGTGAACGACGTCCTGGCGCGCAGTGTTTCTGTGCTTTCGGGATCGACGGTGGAGGACATTGGATCGGCTGATCCCGTAGCGCGGCTCGATGCGACGCACTTGGCGCCAACGGGACCGATTGAACCGATCCCCGCGAAGCTGGCCCCGATGCTTGCTGATATCGCAGATGAACCGCGCACCGACGAGCGCTATCTGTACGAACCCAAGCTCGATGGCTATCGCACGCTCGCGTTTGTGAACGGCGAGAACGTGCGCCTCCTGTCCCGTCGCGGGCTCGATCTGACGCACGCGTTTCCTGAGATCGTGAATGGGCTCGCCGCACAGGCGGTTAGCACGATGATCGTCGACGGCGAGATCGTGGCGTTTGATGCAGACGGCCGACCGTCATTCAACGCGCTGCAGAATCGCGCGCAATTGAAGACAGCAAAGGAGATCGCAACAGCGCAACGTCAGACACCCGTGACGCTCGTCTGTTTCGATTTACTCCACTTTGCTGGGATCAATCTTCGCGAGCACGCGTACGTGGATCGCCGTCGCTATCTCATGCAATGCCTGCTGCCGTCAGAACACATTCAGTTGATTCATACGTCGAGCGAAGCGGAAACCCTTTACACGGCCGCTATCGAATACGGTTTCGAAGGCATCGTGGCAAAGCGCAAGGACAGTGCCTATCGCGCAGGCAAGCGTTCGTCGGACTGGCTCAAGATCAAGTCCGCGCACACGGCTGAATTCGTGGTAGGCGGTTTTACCAAGGGCAAGGGCGCGCGCGATGCGGTGGGTGCATTGCTGTTGGGCTACTGGCAAGACAAGCAGCTGCTCTACGTGGGACACGCAGGCTCAGGTTTGAGCGACGAGGTCATTGCGGAGCTGCAATCGCGCTTCGAGGCACTCGTGCGCAAGACATCGCCGTTCGTCGAGAAACCGCCGCTGCACAGACCGACGACATGGCTGGAACCCACGTTGGTGGCCGAGGTGAGCTTCGAGGACCGCACGGCCGATGGTCTGCTGCGCGCGCCGGTGTTTCTGCGGCTACGCGACGACGTGAAGGCACACGCCGTTCGCACGGCACCCCAGAAACGCGGCACAGCCCAGGCAAGCGTCACGCCCGCGAATCCGATCGAAGAGGTGCTGCAACAGCTCAAGGCATCCGCGAACCAGCTGACGCTGGCGGTCGCTGATGCGCGCATCAAACTCACGAACCTGGACCGCGAGTATTGGCCCGGCGACAAACGCGCCGGCCTCGCGCCCGTCACGAAGCGCGATCTGATTCGCTATCTCGCAGCGGTCTCAAACTTCATGCTGCCTCATCTGCAGGATCGGCCGCTCACCATGATCCGCATGCCCGAAGGCATCGATGGCGAGCGCTTCTTTCAAAAGCATTGGGATGCGGCGCTCCCGCCGTTCGTCGACACGGTGAAGATCTTCTCCGAGCACAAGGACGAGAAGCAGGACTATCTCGTGGCGAACAACTTGCCCACGCTGTTGTGGCTCGGTCAGATCGGCACGTTGGAATTCCATGTGTGGCACTCGCGCTCGAAGGTCGAGCCCGATGCACTCAGTCGCAGCACCGACTTCTCGAGCTCGATCGCCGCCCTCGAAGGCTCCGTCCTGAACTACCCCGACTATCTGGTGTTCGACATCGATCCCTACATTTATTCGGGCAAGGAACCGCAGGGCGCCGAGCCGGAGTTGAACAAGAAGGGCTTCGCCGTGGGCAAGCGTGTGGCTTTCTGGCTGCACACACTGCTGAAGCAAATGTCGCTGGAGGCCATCGTGAAGACCTCGGGCAAGACCGGCCTGCACGTCTTCGTCCCCATCGACCGCACGCTGACCTTCACCGAAAGCCGCCACGTGTGCGAAATGGTCGGGCGGCATCTGATGCGGGAGCATCCGCGCGAGATCACGATGGAATGGGCCGTGGTCAAGCGGACCGGCAAGATCTTCATGGACTACAACATGAACGTCCGCGGCAAGACCCTGAACGTGGCCTACTCACCCCGCGGGGTGCCCGGAGCGCCCGTTTCCATGCCTTTGACGTGGGAAGAGCTGGAAGCGGCCGAACCAATGCACTTCACCATGCGTAATGTGCTGAGCTACTTGGAAAAAACGGGAGACCGGTGGCATGATGCCTTGATTTCCAAGCAAAACCTGGCTGCAGCGTTGCAAAAGTCCGATTAATCGCTAACCGCCACAGCGCTTTTCTACGCTTCCCACGAGAGGCAATCATGGCCGCACGTTCCATGGGATCCCTGACCATCTCCTTCGGGCTCATCGCGATCCCCGTGAAGCTCTATACCGCCACCCAATCCCAGGGCGGCTCGATCTCCTTCAACCTGCTGCACAAGGACTGCGGCTCGCGCTTGAAGCAGCAATACACCTGCATCAAGCACGGCTCGATCGTCGAGCGCGACGACATGGTGAAGGGCTACGAGTTCGCGAAGGATCAGTACGTGCAATTCTCGCCCGAAGAGATCAAGGCGCTGGAAGAAGTCGGCACGCACGCGGTCGAGATCTCGGAATTCGTGTCGATCGATTCCATCGACCCGGTCTACTACGACAAGAGCTACTACCTTGCGCCGGACAAGGGGGCAGCAAAGCCGTATGCGCTCTTGACTCAAGCACTGAAAGACACCGGCCGCTGTGCAATCGGCCGCTGGGCTGCACGCGGTGCCGCGAACATCGTGATGCTGCGGCCGATCGACAACATGCTCGTGATGCAGCAGTTGCGGTTTGCAGCCGAAGTGAAGCCTGCGAGCGAAGTGGAGATTCCGCAGCAGGATGTGAAGCCGGCCGAGCTGAATCTCGCGAAGCAACTCATCGAACAGCAGGCTGCGGAGAAGTTCGATCCGACGGCGTATGTCGATGAAGTTCGCGGTCGCATCGAAGCGGCGATCCAGAAGAAAGTCGACGGTCAGGAGATATCCGTGGCTGAAGCACCCCCTGAAACCGGCGGCAAGGTCATCGATCTCATGGAAGCGTTGCGGGCCAGTCTCGAGAAGACGGAAAAGGCCAAGGCATCGGTATCGCAACTCGGGCCGCGTAAAGCACCGAAGCGCGTCGAGCAGCCTGCGAAGGCCGCACGCAAGTCGAGCCGGCGGTAACACACGATCCAGACCCGCCGATGCATACCTACAGCGTGCGGGACGTGGAGCGTGTCCTGCGCCTGTCGCGCAGCACGTTACGCGGCCTGATCAATGCCGGGTACGTGACGCCTGCCCGGGGCGCGCGCCGCGAGTATCGCTTTTCGTTTCAAGATCTCATCGTCCTGCGCGCAGCGCGTGCACTCATCGATGCGAAGGTTTCGCGTCGACGCATCAATCGCGCGCTGGAAGACTTGCGGCGTCATCTGCCGGAAACCATTCCGCTGTCTGGCCTGAGCATTTGTGCCGTCGGCGATCGCGTGGTCGTACGCGATGGTCATCATCATTGGCAGGTCGATGACGGTCAGTACGTGCTGGGCCTCGATGTGAGCATCGAAGGTGGCACGTTGCGGGTCATCGAGCGCAAAGAGGAAGCGGCACCTGTTCCGGTCAACGACGAAGATTGGTTCGCCAAGGCGATGGAGCTCGAAGCGACGGACCCGAGCGCAGCCATGGCAGCGTACGAACGCGTCGTGACGGACGATCCCAAGGATGTGTCCGCCTGGATCAACTGGGGCCGTCTGCTGCACGAGCACGGCGATCTCGAAGCAGCAGAGCGTGTTTACCGTCGCGCGGTTGAGCACGCCGATCGGGACGCGTTATTGCTATTCAACTTCGGCGTGCTGCTCGAGGATCTGGAGCGCACGAACGAAGCATTCGATGCGTATCAAAACGCAATCGAAGAAGACCCCACACTCGCGGATTGTCACTACAACCTCGCGCGGCTGTATGAAGCGCAAGGCAAGCCGCAGCATGCGATTCGTCATCTGGGGCAGTATCGGCGGTTGCTGACGACGCGGTAACCTCCGCTTTCCTCCATCCACCGCTGCCGGACATGTGGTGCCACTACGGTTTAGCGAGTGACTCACGCCGGAAGTTTCTTCCAGCACTGTGGCCGACATGGATGTCGGCCCTCAGAGCGTACAGGGATGTATTCACAGCGGTCCTGGAAGGAACTTGCGGTGGGAGGCGCTCGAAGCCACGGGCGTCATCAAATGCCGTTCTTGATAAGAAGTGTGGATGGGTTAAACACGAGTCACAGCCACCGCGAACATAATCCATCCGACAATCAGCGCCAGCCCACCGAACGGTGTCACGATGCCCAACGGCCTCGGCGCCCCAAAGCTCAGCGCGTAGATGCTTCCCGAGAACAAGACGATGCCAACAACGACCAGCAATGCCGACCACCGCAACAGCGGCAAGTCAGTCGTCCGCGCTATCCACCCGATCACGAGCAACCCGAGCGCGTGATAGAACTGATAACGCACCGCTGTCTCGTAAATCCCAAGACGCTCCGGAGCAAGCCGCGATTGCAACGCGTGTGCGCCGAAGGCGCCCAAGATCGTCGCGAGCGCAACAAGCAGTCCAGCCAGCGGCAGAATCCAGCGGTTGTTCATGACGGCCCACGCAGTTGAATTGATGAGCCCATGATGCATGGTTGACGCGGGCCGCGTAAAACTCCGCGCGAATTGCGCGTGCAACCTCGACCCCACGACAAACGTAATGAACTCATGAATAGCGCCGAATACACCAACGACGAACCCGCTCGTGCGGAAGTGGATGGCATGACGGGTGCCACGGTCCTCGACTTCGGAACCAACTGGTGCGGCTACTGCCGTGCCGCGCAATCCATCATCACGTCGGGCCTGGCGACACATGACACCGTCCGCCACCTCAAGATCGAGGATGGCCCGGGACGTCCCTTGGGACGCTCCTTCCGGGTGAGGCTATGGCCGACGTTGATTTTCTTGCGCGATGGCAAAGAGGTCGCGCGCGTGGTCAGGCCGACGGATGCAAGTGCGATTACGGAAGCGGCGGAGATGGTTGAGAGTGGCTAGGTACGCTCACGCCCGCGTCACGCTGCTGAAGCGAATGCGGGAGCGCTCGCGCGCTTTCTCGGCTTCCACCTCCCGATCGCGTGGCGGCGCACTGGTATGCAGGGACGCAATCAATGCACGTGCCGCGGCAGCGACATCTTCCACGGCCTGATTGAAGGCGGCTTCATTCGCCTGCGAAGGCTTCGTGAAGCCGCTGAGCTTACGCACGAACTGCAGTGCTGCATCGTGGATCTCGTCCTCGGTGGCAGGCGGCTCGAAGTTGAACAACGTACGAATGTTGCGGCACATGGGCAAAGTCTCTTCTGAGCGCTGGTTCACAGCTTAGGACGACGGACCGCGCGATATTCCGACAGGGCTATTTACGTGCAACCGCGGCATTCTGTCCACGCAGTACCGTCGATTGGTACGTCGCACGGCCGACGTCAAACCGTGTACACGTACGACGCTGACGCAAGCCAGCGCGCCGTAGTCACGGTCGGGGGATCGCCGAATTGATGTCATCTCGCTGTAGGACCGCCCTGGTGCGGCGCTCGTGCGCACGCGGGTTGGCCTGTTTGCTGGTATTGGCCACGGCCTCGGTGCAGGCGCAGGATGACACGGCCGACAACAGCGTGCCCGCGCCCACGCCGGCCCCCGCGCCCACGCCCGACATACCGTCGCCGCAAGACCTGGAAGCGGCCGGGGCGCTGATCGGCACGATTTCGATCGACAACCAGAACATCTTCGACTTGAGCGATCCGCGCGAAGACAAGCGGCTGTACCGCCTCGCCAATCGCCTGCACATCAAGACGCGCGAAAACGTCATCCGACAGCAATTGCTGCTTCAGCCCGGCGAGCGCTATTCGCACCGCAAGCTGGAAGAGTCCGAGCGCATCCTGCGATCGGCACGTTATCTCTACGATGCGTGGATCCGCCCCGTCGCCTGGCACGACGGCGTGGTCGACATCGAAGTCACGACGCGGGACGTGTGGACGTTGAACCCCGGTGTGTCGTTCGGCCGCAAAGGCGGCAAGAGCACAACCGGCTTCCAGCTCGAAGAGCTCAACATTCTCGGCACTGGCGTATCGCTTGCGATGTCGCACAACTCCGAGGTCGATCGCGATCGCACGTCCGTGCAGCTCAAGGATCCGCACTTGTTCGACGGTCGCACGACGCTGGACATGAGCTATTCGGATACGAGCGATGGTCATGCACGCCGGGTTTCATTGGATCGCCCCTTCTATGCGCTCGATACGCGCTGGGCCGCCGGTGGCTTTGTTTTCGATGAAGAGCTCGTGCAGCCGGTCTACGACGAGGGCCATACACGAGCGAAGTACTTTCGCGACTGGCAGTACGCAAACGTGTATGGCGGCCTGTCGGAAGGGCTGGTCGGCGACTGGGTGCAGCGCTGGACGTTTGGCGGGACCGTCGATGACCGCCACTACGACACCGCGCCGGAATGGACGGGCCGCAGTCTCGTTCCGGAGGATCGCAAGTTCATCTATCCATGGATCGGGTTCGAGTTGCTGCAGGACGAGTTTCAGAAGTTCAAGAATCACGACCAGATCGGACGCACCGAGGACTTCTACCTCGGCACTCGCTTCTACGGGCGAGTCGGATGGGCGGACTCCTCATTCGGCTCGAGCCGCGATGCGTTGCTATTCCTGGCGCAGGCAGCGCACGCCGAGGAAATGTCGGATCGCAGCACGCTCCTGTTTTCTGCCAACCTGCGCGGCCGGCTCTCCGATGGCGATTGGGAGAACACGGTCATTGAAGGTGCCGTGCGTTACTACGTTCAGCAGTCGAAGAAGGCGCTGCTGTTTGCGACCGTCAACGGCGCCGCAGGTCAGCGCATCGATCTCGACGAACAGATGGTGTTGGGCGGCGATAACGGGCTTCGAGGCTATCCGCTGCGTTATCAGTCCGGCGATGCGCGCGCGCTATTCACGATCGAGCAGCGTTATTTCACCGATTGGTATCCATGGCGTTTGTTTCGCATCGGCGGCGCTGCATTCTTCGATATGGGGCGCACCTGGGGACGATCGCCGCTCGGCACGCCAAGCCAGGGATTGCTGAAGGATATCGGCGTGGGCCTGCGCATCGGCAGCAGTCGCTCGGGACTGGGCAATGTCATCCACGTCGACTTGGCAGTGCCTCTCGACGGGGATTCATCGATCGACAACGTGCAGTTGTTGGTGGAGACATTGGAGAAGTTCTAACACTTCTCCAAGCTCCAGCCTGCGATTGGTGGCCGTAATGAGGCGCATCCCAGGCGCGTTACGCACTCCGGGACACCCCGCTATTTGAACGTCACATCAATGCCAATACCGTAAGTCCGAGGCGCTGCTGGAGCAGCCTGATCGCCGAGCTGACCACCGCTCGTGAACTGCGAGTACTCCTCATCCGTCAGGTTGCGCCCGAAGACATACAAATGCCAACGCTCGTCGGTGCTCGACCAGCCGAACTCACCGTTCACGAGACCGACCGAGGATTGTTCGCGGCGATTGTCGGGCTCCCAGTAGAACTCACCAGTGTGCACGTACGAGCCCGAGAGGGCCCATTCGCCAACGGAAGTCGGGAGGCGATAGTCGAAGGCGAAAGAGCCGCTGAGATTCGGCGCACGCACGAGATCGTTGCCGCTGACATCACCCGTGGTCACGATGTTGCCGCCGAGTGGTGGTGGCGGCGGCGTTGTGATCTGTGCGTTCGGGAATGACTTGTACTCGGTATCCAGATAGGCGAGACCGGCAAAGAGCGTGAGATTGTTCGTCGGCGCCGCCTGCAGTTCCAGTTCGAGTCCCATTGACTCGGCCTCGGCCGCGTTCTGCAGCACCGTAATACCGGCTTGAACGACTTGCACCTGCAGGTCCTGGTAATCGTAGTAGAAGGCAGTGCCGTTCAACCGCAACCGCCCGCCAAGCAAGTCCGACTTGAAACCGATCTCATACGCATCGACCAGCTCCGGATCTACGGCAGGCTGAGCGAGGTTGACCATGTTGTACAGCCCGCTCTTGAACCCGCGGTTGTAGCTGGCGTACGCCATGAACTGCTCGCTGAAGCGATGATCGTAGGCGACGCGCCATGTAGGTTCGCTCTGGGTGGTCTTCCCAGGCGCGGTGCTCGGAATCACGGCGCCGGTTCCCGTGAGCGTCTGACCGTCGAGCTTACGCTCGTCTCTGGTGTACCTGGCACCGGTGGTCAGGTGGCCCGCTGAGCCAATGCTCCAGGTCGCTTGTGCGAAACCTGCATACGAGTTGAGCGGCTGGTCGTTGCTCACATCGCGCCGTCCGCCCAACGCTGCGAGCGCGCCACCTTGGAGATTCAGTCGATAGAAGATGTTCAGATCGGTGTAGTACAGGCCGGCGATCCACTGAAATCGGTCGTTGTTCTTAGAGAGCAGCTGCAGCTCCTGACTGAAGGCTCGATCGCGATAGTAGATCGGCGCATCGATGAGCCGCAGTGCCGTGCTGTCCTGGTCGAGCGTCAGATCGGTGCGCGTCTTGCGATAAGCGGTAATGCTCACGAGATCGAGGTCGCCGATACCGTGCGTCACCTTCACCGCCGCGCCGCGCGAGATCGTCTCGGAGAGATTGCGGAAGTTGCTGGTCCGAGCCGACGAACGCGATGTCGGCCGCCAGGTTCTCGCCAAAGCCCGTCGTTGCATAGAGCTTGCCGGCGAGCGTGTCGTAGTTCGCGACACTCATGCCTACTTTCAGGCTCGTATCCTGCGACGGATCTTTCGTGATGATTTGCAGTAAGCCGCCCGTGGCATTGCGCCCGAAGAGCGTGCCCTGCGGACCCTTCAACACTTCGATACGTTCGATGTTGTTGAAGGAGAAGTTCAGTCCCGGCAGATTGTGGTAGTACACGCCATCGACGTAGAGCGCCGTCGGCGACTCCTGTCCGCCCTGCGTGCTGGTCGTGCCGATGCCGCGGATGTAGATCAACGGCGAGGCTAGCTGACGGCCCACGTAGAGGCCTGGGGCCGTGGCTGCCAGGTCCGTCACGCCCTGTGCGCCGAGACTCTCCAAGGTATCCGCCGTGATGGCGCTGACCGAAATGGGCACGTCCTGGATGTTTTCACTGCGGCGCTGTGCGGTGACGACGATCTCGTCCAACTGCGCGAGCGCAGCCGTCGAGGTCAAGGCAATACCGGCCGCAACGATGGTTCTGCAGGCTAACTGCTTACTGCTTTTCATCGGATCCCCCTGCCTGATTTATGGTTGTGATGAAACGACTGCTCGATGCTGCTCAAGGCTCCGGCCAGATTGGCGCTATGGTTTCAGGGACGCTTTGCTCATTGACGATCCACTTGCACGCACGACGCAACGGCTCGATCGAGTCCTGCGGCAGAGCGATACTCGCTGTCGTGGCGAAGCCCAGAGAGACGATGCGCTGCGCCCCGTACAGCGGCAGGCGATCGAGGAGCTCGGCCTTGAGCGACTCCGGAAAGATGCCGACCGTCTGCGTGTACGCATCGCACGCGCGGAACACTTCTTCCAGGTTCTCGAAGGGGACAATGTTGATCGTGCGGTGATCGAGCTGAGTTGCGAACGACACGGGCTCCGGCAACAGCGATACGATCACGGCGCCTTCGTCCTCGTCGCCGCCGATCACCTGGTACCACTCATCCTGCAGCCGGATCGCCTCGACCTCGCGCTTGAGCTCGCGGTCGTAGAGCCGCGGCTTCGTGCTCATGTGCGGCGGCAGGTTCATGAGTGCTTCGTACGTGTAACGGCCGAAGCGTTTCGCCAACTCGAGCTGTTCGTCCGACGTGCCCGACTGCACATACGCGACTCGTGCGCACACGCAGCCTGCCTGGTTCATCGTGCCGGCATCGATGGCGAGCTTGCGCGCCGCTTCACGGATGGAGGCATCGCTCGCGAATGTCTCTGCGCCCACGATGCTGATGCTGCGCTTCGGGTCCAGTGAGATGAGCTCGAGCCCGGGTTGGATGTAGCGCGTCACGTGCTTGACCGAGGCCAGGCCACCCCAGGCGACGATCTTCTCGATGTTGTGTGGTTGATAGAGTTCGTTCTCGAACCTCTGATCGCCACCCTTCCAGTACGCGACGGAGATGTGCTTCGTCAGCGGATGATCCGGAGCCATGTCACACATCGTATTGACGATGGCCAGTGCGGTGAACGGATCGTTCGACGGCGTCTTGATGATCGTATCGCTGCGCGAGATCGCACCGCGTACGATCGTCATGGCAGAGATCAAGGGAGCGTTCCCCGCCACGATGTGCAAGGCGCGCGAGCCAAAGGCGCGGATATGCGCAATGCGCCCGTCGATCAGCGTCGTCGGCACCCAGCCTTCGAGGTACTTGATGCCTACCGTCTGCTCCGCCATCTCGGTGACGACATCGCGGCGGAAGGCATTGCGAAGCGTCTTGTAGGAGTACTCGATGATGGAGCGCGTCGTCGGCGCGGTGTGGAACGAACCTTCCATGGCCTGCTGCAGGTGCTGGTTGGTGCGCAGGTCGAGTCGCGCTCCGAGCTCTGCGAGATAGTCGAGGATGTCGTCGAACTTGAGCGTGTAGAGATCCGCCATCTTCCCGGAATGGCCGAGCGCCAGGCGCTCGAGCAGGGTGTGGGGATCCGGTGAAAGGAAGCGAAAATCGCCTGCCCCGCGGCCGCCGAATTCGACGAGGTTCGTGCTGATGATTTCCCCGCGGATGATCGCATTGGCGACGTGCGGCTGCGACTTGAGCTGCGATAAGCGGCTGCTTTCGGCGTTCATTTCGATTCCTCCATCACGACTCAAGGCTGGTCAGGAATTCCATGGCTTCCTGGTGCGCGCTCGGCGTCGCCGCGCAAGTGATCTTGTCGTCACCGCCGCGCTTGTCTGAGTAGCGCTCGATCGGTTCCTCGATGAACGCGGAGCTGGCGCCGCAGTTGCAGCCGCCATCCCAGTTGATGGTGATCTGGTCACCCGTAATGAAGCCGCCCCA
Organism: Steroidobacteraceae bacterium; assembly: GCA_040513115.1. Classification (GTDB taxonomy): domain Bacteria; phylum Pseudomonadota; class Gammaproteobacteria; order Steroidobacterales; family Steroidobacteraceae; genus DATELY01. Next base: position 17,672 of record JBEVDW010000417.1, read on the forward strand.
GTGGCTGTTCGCCAGCAGGTCGTAGAACGCAGCGCGACCGGTCACCCGACCCGTGCGCGGCAGCAGCTCGCTCGTATCCGGGTCCAATACGAACGGGATCAGCCAAGGAGCGAGGTGGTAATGACCGTGCGCACACATCACGCAGACGCCGCAGATCTCGGACATTGAGTAGCCGCCCTTCAAGCGCTTCACACCGGTGAACTCGCAAATGGGAGCCTGCCAATTCGGTGGCCGCACCAGACCTTTCGCGCCGCCGCCCGATATGACGATGGAATCGGGCGCGAATACGCCCCTGATCCCGCGCTCGAGGCCCTGCTTCGCCAGGTCATAGATCATGTTCCAAGTCGTAAGCACGAAGACTCGCTTGCCCGCGAGATCGGAGACGATGCGTTGAAAGAAACGGTCCATGTCCGCAGGCATCGCCGCTTGTTGTGCTTCGAACTCCTTCTGTCGCGCTCGCATCTTCGGGCTCACCTTCACGGATGAGAGATCGCCTTTCGCCTTCGCGGCGCGGATACGGGCTGCGAGATAGAGCACGTCAGAATCGAGTCGGCCCGGATACAGCGTGTGCACGCGCTCGTCGCCACCGGCTATGGATACCGCGAACATCTCCGTGCCGCGAATGAATGCGTTCGCTCCCGCGCGGAAGGTGGGGCTCACGACATGTACTTTGGGCACGTAATCGTTGGGGTCGGCTGGTGGATCGCCAAACTCCTGGAAATGGTTGATCGGCCATGTCTTGCCGAAGAGGCGATATTCCTCTTTGGAGAACGGATTGAAGGACATCGAACCGGAGGTGCCGGAAGAGTGATTGATCTTCAGCGGTGTCTGCTCGTCCAGCAGCATCACCCAGTCGCTGATGCCTTCGCAGCCGCGGGTGTCGAGCTTCGACAAGTCATGCGCTGTCAGCTTGTTGAGCCAGCGCGTGAGCTGATCGAAGCGGTTGTTCTCGAGGAGCGACGGCGGATACGACTTGTGCATGGTGTGTTCGAACAGCATCGGCACCACATCCCCGAGCTGCCGGAGCCCGTCCATGTGCTGCTTGTCCGCGAGCGTCTTCACCATCGGCACGGACTGATACAGCGTCTCGAAGCGAAAGCGCAGCGCTTCGAGCTGCAGTGCCTCCAGCTCCTCGCGCGGCATGGACTGCATGCTTGTGTACGAATAGCCGAAGAACTCTGTCGGATCGCTGGCGAATGCCTTGGCTTGCTCTGCGAGCGTGCTGTTCATCGAAACCTCCGCTGATATCGGCTTACTCTCCGGCTCGCACGCGCAATTCGTCTCGAAAGCCGAGCAAGCGCAGGAACTGTTGTTGATGAGGTGCGGCCGCTTCGTTCAACGCGGTCGCGCAGAAATCGAGTCCCGCCGTAACGCGCAGCGGTCGTCGTCCGGCAGGCGTTTCGATCAGCGATCGAACGAGGTTCGCGATGATCTGCGGATCGGTGTTTTGAACTCCGGCTTCCATGATCGCCTTCGTCACATTCTCATGCACCCGTTGGAACGGAGAGAAGTGGGGTCCGTAAGCCTCGGCCACGCTCTTGTCCTCGGGCTCGCGCTGACCGGCCAGGAGGTTGGTCTGGAAGAAACCTGGTTCGATGATCACCGAATCGATGTTCTGCGAAGCGATCTCGTACCCGATGATCTCTGCGAGCGCTTCGGTGCCGGCCTTGCTCGCTGCGTAGATGCCCATCCCCGGGGCCATCGTGCGCCCCGCAAGCGAGGTGATGGTGATGCAGAGGCCCCGTTGCTGTTTGCGCATCGCGGGCAGCACGGCCTTGAACACGCGGAATGTGCCGACGAGATTCGTGTTGAGAATGTCCTGCAGCTGCTGTGCCGTAAATGCCTCGGTGATGCCTGTCCACATCACACCGGCGCAATTCACGAGCACATCGATGCGGCCGTATGCATCCAATGCCGCCTGCACGCCCGAGCTCACCGATGCATCGTGCGTGACATCGAGCTCGACCACGCGCACGGGTGTCTTCGCCTTCACCTTGCGCAACTCGTCAGCCGCGGCGGCATTCTTGCCGTTCGCATCCCGCATTGCGGCTACGACCGTGTAGCCGTTCTCCGCGAGCGTCCGCGCGGTCAGGCGTCCCATGCCGTTACTTGCCCCGCTGATGAAGACGATCGAATCGGTCGTGGGCATCGGCTGCACTCCGCGCGCTCGTGATTGTGAGCGGGCCCAAAATCTAACATCGCGTCGGGCCCGCGCTCAACGCTGCTTTTGATTGCAAATCTTTCGTGAAGTCATTGGCTTATGGAGATATTTGATAACCGCTGGACTCATGAGACCATCTGCTGAGAACGCCTCATGTGCAACGCTCTTGGTTGGGCCCATGCGTAAACAATCAGCGCTTCCTCACCGAGCTCGACTGCGGCCAGAGCAGATCGCGAAACGCGTTGCCGCGGTGTCACGCGAAGTCGCGCGCGGTCATAGCGTGAGTACCGCGTGTCACTGGGCTGGCATCACGGTCCCGAGCTATTACCGCTGGCGGAACCAGACACACACACTCAATAGCGTCCGCGATGCAGAGTTGCGCAAGACACAGCGTCTGCGCGAAACGATCGTGACCGCGGCGCGTACCGTGTTCTTGCGGGACGGCATCGGTGCGACCGTGGAGAAAGTCGCGGCCACGGCGGGCGTTGCGCGGCAAACGGTGTACAACCAATTCGGCACGAAGGAGCGACTGTTCAGCGAGATGGTCAAGATCCTGTTCGTTCGCGCCGTCGAATCGACCGTGGCGCTCGATGACGACATGGAACTGGAAGCAATGTTGTTCCAATGCGGGCGCTACCTGCTCAAGGTGATCAATCATCCCGCGTCAGTCGCGCTGTTGCGGATGAGCATCGGACACTCGCGCGAGCATCCGGATCTGAGCGCTGTCGCGCTCGCGCTCAACAAATCCAATCCGCTACCGAACATCGTCACGACCATCGCACAGCGTTTTCAGCGTGAGATGGAGGCGGGCAGAATGCAGAAGGAAGATCCGGCCTTGGCGGCGGAAGCGTTCATTGGTTCG
>JBEVDW010000418.1:0-8262 GCA_040513115.1 Steroidobacteraceae bacterium
CTCGCGATAGGCTGCGTACTCGGGGAACGCACGCACGAGATCGCGCTCCTCGAACTGGATGGCGATCAGGATGTACGCCGTCGTGAGGATCGCGAAGAGCAGGTGGGCCGCCGTCATCACGGGTGCGCACCAGAAGGCGAACAGCCAGCCGACGTACAACGGATGCCGCACGATTTTGTAGAGCGACGGGGTACGGAACGGGATCTCCGTATACGGACGACCACGGAAGTACAACCACACCTGACGCAAGCCAAACAGATCGAAGTGGTTGATGAGAAACGTCGTCGCCAGCACGGTCAGCCAGCCGAACGCAAAACAGCCGTATAGCAGCCCACGGGTGAGGTCATCGTCGACGGACCAGATCACGGTGCCGATCGGGCGCCACTGCCAGAACAACAGCAGCAACGCGACGCTGGAGAACAGCGTGTACGTACTGCGCTCAGCGACGGACGGCACGAAGCGCGTCCACCAGCGCTTGAATGCCGGGCGCGCCATGACGCTGTGCTGAAGCGCGAACAACGCGAGCAGGCCGATATCGATCGCAAGTGCTTCGCCCAGTCCTACGGTGGGGGCGGCATCGATGGAGCTCGGTACGACAAAGTTGCCGAGGAAGCCGATCGCGTAGAGGAAAGTCATCAGGAAGACGGCGTAACAGAGGACGCCGTAGAGCAGGACGGTTGCGCGTTTCATGGAAGTCACCGATTGTTGTCGCGAGTTCTATTGGGTGACCGCAGGATCGTCGCGTGCGGCGCGCGCGACGAGATGAAGAATGTCACTGCGTGCGCGGTTTCTGCGGCCGAAGGGGTGACATTTGTCCCGGCCCTAACCAGACTGGGTCGAGGATTCCAATCCTCCGCATCCGATGCAGCAGTCCATCCGCTATCTGAAAACCACTGACGGCGTACAGCTCGCCTGGGCTGCCATGGGCAGCGGGGCCCCACTCATCAAAGCCGCGAACTGGCTGACGCACCTTCAATACGATCTGGAAAGCCCGGTGTGGCAACACTGGATTCGCTTCTTCGCGCAGCACTTCCATTTCACGCGCTACGACGAACGCGGCTGCGGCATGACTCAATGGGAAGTGCCCGATGTCTCGTTGCCGCGGTGGATCGATGATCTCGAAGCGGTTGCCAGCGTGGCGCAGCCGGAAGGCAGTATGACGCTGCTGGGCATTTCCCAAGGAGCTGCCACGTGCATTGGTTATGCCGTGCGCCATCCCGAACGCGTGTCGCACCTGATCCTGTATGGCGGCTATGCGACCGGATGGTCACTGCGTGGCGACGAAGAAGGGCTGCGACGTTACCGCGCCATCGTCGAGCTGATTCGCGTGGGTTGGGGAACGGACAACGTTGCCTTTCGGCAGGTGTTCACGTCGCGGTTCGCGCCGGGCGCGAGTGCAGAGCAACTCGACTGGTTCAACGATCTCTGCAAACGCACGACGACGCCGGAGATCGCGGCGCATCTGATGCTCGCGCGCTCCGAGGTCGACGTTCGCGATCTGCTGCATCAGGTGCGCGTTCCCACGCTCGTGATCCATGCCGTGGGCGACAACGTCACGCCGATCAGCGCGAGTCACGAGCTCGCAGCAGCAATCCCGAATGCAGAGTTCGTGCAGCTGGAGTCTCGTAACCACGTGCTGCTCGAGCACGAGCCCGCGTGGGAACGCTTCAAAGAGGCCGTACTCGAATTCACAGGCCAAAAGGGCGCGCAGAAAGTGGACGATCGTTTCGCTGCGTTGTCCGCCCGCGAACGTGACGTGCTCAATGGGCTCATTGCGGGTCGCAGTAATGCCGAGATTGCGACTACCCTGCACTTGAGCGAGAAAACAGTTCGCAACATTGTTTCGCGCGTCTTCGAGAAGCTCGGCGTGAAGTCGAGGGCACAAGCGATCGTGCTGGCACGCGATCACGGACACCTCTAGCCAATGTCAGCTCACCAGCGAGCGATCGTCATGCTCGTGATCACGATGGTGATCTGGGGCAGCACGTTCGTCGTCACGAAAGGCGTGATCGCCGAAGTGCCGCCGTTCACGCTGGCATTTCTGCGGGTAGCGATCGGTGCTGCTGCGCTGTCTGTGCCTGCGTTCCTGCGTCGTCGAGCGCTTGGGTGGGAGAGTCACAGCGCGCCTCACTCGATCGTCTTCATCATGGGTCTCGTTGGCGTGGCGCTGTACTACAGCTTGTTCAACGGCGCGCTGCTTCACACATCGGCGTCGCAGGCAGCGCTCGTTCAGAGCTGCATTCCCGCGGTGACCGCGCTCGTTGCTGCAGTGTGGCTGCGCGAGCGAGCTTCGGCAGTGCAGTGGGCCGGGATCGTGCTGTCGATTGTCGGCGTGATCATCATCTTCTCCGGTCAGGGAGAGGGTGGCGGGACTTCCGTTGTGGGTGGGTTGCTCATGTTCGCGACGACCGTTGTCTGGGGTGTGTACACCGCACTGGGCAAGCAAATGGCGGCAGCGGATGCACTCGACCTGACGGCCCGCATGGCGGTGATCGGAGCGGTATTACTGCTGCCCATTGCCGCGCTGGAGATCGCAACGCGAGGAGTACCGCGGATCACGGCAAACGCCTGGATCAGTATCGTCTACCTCGGGGCCATTGCGTCGGGCGTTGCTTACTTGTTGTACAACGCCGCGCTCAAGCACGTCGCCGCGAGCGAAGCCGGCGTGTACACGAACCTGATTCCCATCGTCGGCCTGTTGAGCGGCATCCTGGTGCTCGGTGAGCCGCTATCTGCGAATGCCGTCTTTGGCGGGTGCGCAGTGCTCCTGGGCGTGTTCCTCACGAGCCGCCGGACAACGGATGCGATGACCAGCCCACGATCGTCTCGCTCGCCTGAGTCTTGAGTTGCTCGGGCGCGTCGACGGGCGCATCCCGACCGAAACCAGACCGTTTGCAGACGACTTTCACAGGAACCAAAGCCTAACCTCTCACTCAGCAAATCAACACGTTTCAGCGGAGATCCTCATGAACACTGATGTGCTGATCGTCGGCGCAGGCCCGACCGGACTGATGCTGGCGAACCAACTGGCACGGCATGGCGTACGTGCTCGCATCATCGATCGACACGCAGGCCCGTCACGGGAAACCAGGGCACTCGGCGTGCAGGCCCGCACGCTCGAGATCTACGCGAAGATGGGTGTCATCGACCGCGCACTCGAGCTGGGTAGGCGCGGCGGCGGCGTGAACCTGTGGGCCAATGGGCGCCACATGGCACACATCCCCTTCGGCGACGCCGGCAAGCAGATCACGCCGTATCCGTTCATCCACATCCTGGGACAGGACGACAACGAGCGCATTCTCGGAGACAAGCTGCGCGAGCACGGCCTCCACATCGAATGGAGCACGGAGCTGACCGCACTCGAGCAGAAATCCGACCGCGTACAGGTCACGTTGCACACGCTCGATGGACACACTCAAGTCATCGATGCGGGATGGGTCGCTGGCTGCGACGGCGCACACAGTGCCGTGCGGCGCTTCAACGACATCGATTTTCCCGGCGCACCGTACGAAAGTTTCTTCTTCGTTGCCGATGTCGAGATGACCGGTACGATGGTACCGGATGAAGTGAACGTGTATCTCTGGAAGCAGGGCTTCCATCTCTTCTTTCCGATGCGCGGCAAGGATCATTGGCGGCTCGTCGGCATCGTCCCGCCGGCGCTACGCGATAAGCGCGATCTTTGCTTCGACGATGTGGTCCCGTCCTTGCGCGCGGAAGCGGGCGAGTCAGTCAGGTTCACACAGTGCTTTTGGTTCTCGACGTATCACATTGACCATCGCGCTGCGCGGCACTTCCGCGCCGGTCGCTGTTTCCTGCTCGGCGATGCGGCTCACATTCACAGTCCGATGGGTGCGCAAGGCATGAACACCGGTCTGCAGGATGCCTACAACCTGGCATGGAAGCTGGCGTTGGTGGTGGACGGTCGCGCGAACGAGGCATTGTTGGATACGTACGAACAGGAGCGGCTGCCCATCGCGCAGAAGCTGCTGTCAACGACGGATCGCGCGTTCAAACTGGTGGTGTCCGATAGCCGCATCGTCGGGTTGATGCGCCTGCAGGTTGCAGCGCGGGTTGCTTCGAAGGTCATGCGGAGGGAACGGATTCAGCGCGCGGCATTTCGAGTCGTGTCGCAAACGGGAATCCACTATCCGGACAGCGTTCTTTCGCAGGCGCTGGAGAAGTTGCCGGAAGGCGCTCCGCGTGCAGGCGATCGCTTTCCCTGGTTGCAGCTCAAGTTCGATAGCAATGGCGCTACGGAAGATTCGTTCGAGAAGCTCGACGACACTCGCTTCAACTTGATTCTGTTCGGCCAACCGCTGCCGAAGGAGCTACCAGAGCTGGGGGGTCTGTTGAAGGCGTACTGCATTCCGAACGACGCGGCAAACGTCCAGGCATTGGTACGCGCGCGGATCCCGAGTCAGGCGTTCTATCTCGTACGCCCGGACGGCTACGTCGGCTTGTGTGGCATCCGTGCCGATGTCGCTGCCATCGCGCGCTACGTGACGGAGCGCGTCCGACTCATGGCGCCGTCCGTGGCTACGAAGCGCACGGAATCTCTCGGCACAACGCCCCATGGAACGCTTGTTTCGGGATAAGCAGTGCGAGCACTCTCGTGAATACAGATGGCGAGCGAACCGTCGGGCAACATGCGCAGCGAGCTGGCAATTTGCCGCGGACCCGCTGGAGTCAACCTCCACTGCGTTCGCGGCGGCGGTGGCTCGTTGTGCAACTCCTTGCGAAGGGCGTATTCGGCCGTACCCCACAGCGCGCGTCGTGTCCATTGGTCACGCATCTCATCGTGACGATGCGTGACTGCTTCGTCCTGTTCTCGCGGAAAGAGCGCCTGATAGCGCGCCGCGTCTAACTTCAACTCGCATGCACGCGCTTCCGTGATCATCCAGCGAAGTGAGTTGTTGGCCGGCGCACCTTCATTTGCGACATAACCGCCGCCCACATCGGCGTGATTGCCCGGGAACCAGACTTCTTTCACATCTTGCGGCTGGCCCGGAGGGTTGTCGGTTGCATCGAGATCGAACGAAGCAGGCGCATAGACAGCCTTCCGCTCCCCAGGCAGACCGCCCCACGTCGTGGGCACGTAGAACGAGCGCTGCTCATCGAGCGAGAGCGCATGACGCACATGCTCGACGATGGGATTGTGGCGCGTGTGCGGCAGGTTCTTGGGACGCAGATAACCCACCGATTTGACCGTATCCCACACGCCGAGAAAACGAATGTTGCAAGGCTGCGAGTGCTCACGCCGGAAAGTGTCGACCTGCGATCGATACTGCTCGCGTGCCGCCGGCGCGAGCCCGGTGTAATGCTGTTCGCACCACCCGAGTGCTGCGTCTGTTTGTGAGACCGATTGCTTCTTCAACACGCCGCAGCGATAGATGAGTCCTGCCAGTGCCCGCACGGTGAATGCGCCACGGCTGAAGCCAAAGAGGTAGATGTCGTCGCCGGGTTCGTACGCGCGAACGAGTGCGACGTAGAGCTGCCGGATGTTGGCAGTGGCACCCAGCCCAAAGCCCAACTCGAATGGCTGACGTAAATGGCGCAGTAACAATGCGTCAGGATTCGAATCCGCGAGCTGCAAACGCTCGGAGAGCTGCAGTCCCGACCCCATCCGCTTCAGGCTGACATGCGTGCCGATACCTGGATCGTAGATCGCGATCTGATCGCTGTGCTCTGAGAGATCGAGCAACTTGCACAGCCGCAGCACGTTCGAGTCATTGCGACCCACGGACTGTCCTGTGCCATCCGACAGTATGACGATGCGCTTGGGCATGGCGACCACCGCAGGTGATCAGTTGAATTCGGCTGCGACCTTACTGCAGTGGCCAGGGAAAGGGGAATCCGCTTGGGCAGCAGAAAAGAAAAAGCCCCCTCCCACTGGCGCGGGAGAGGGCCGAATAACGATCTTCTTATAGCTCAGCTTCAGCCGTTCGCCGCGGCCTTCGGCTTGCTCTGCTCCGCGATCACGGCTTCTGCAACCTGACGCGGCACTGGATCGTAGTGCGAGAACTCCATCGTGTACGAGGCGCGACCGCTGGTCATGCCACGCAGGTGGCCGATGTAGCCGAACATCTCCGACAGCGGGACCGTTGCGACCACTGCAATGTTGGTGCCGCGCTCGAGCTGTTCCTGGATCATGCCGCGACGACGGTTGATGTCGCCGATGACGTCGCCGAGGTAGTCGCCCGGGGTCACCGTCTCCACCTTCATCACGGGTTCGAGCAGGATCGGACCGGCCTTGCGCATGGCTTCACGGAAGCAGGCCTTGGCGGCAATTTCGAACGTCATCGCGTTCGAGTCGACGTCGTGGTAGCTGCCGTCGGTGAGCGTGGCGCGGAAGTCCACGGTCGGGTACTTCGCGAGCACGCCGTCCTCCAGCTGCACACGGAGACCTTTCTCGACCGAAGGTACGTACTCTCTGGGCACCGAGCCACCGACCGTCTTGTCGACGAACTCGAAGCCCTTGCCGCGCTCCAGTGGTTCGAACGTGATCCACACCTCGGCGAACTGGCCGGCGCCACCGGTCTGTTTCTTGTGCACATACTGTTCGGAGATCGGCTTGGTGATCGTCTCGCGGTACGCGACCTGCGGCTGACCCATCACGCCCTCGACGCCGAACTCGGTGCGCATGCGGTCGAGCGTCACTTCGAGGTGCAGCTCGCCCATGCCGCGCAGGATCGTCTCGTTGGTTTCGCGATCGGTTTCCAGCTTGAGCGAAGGATCGGCGCGGACCATCTTGCCGAGCGCCGTGCCGAACTTCTCCTGCTCGGCCTTGACCTTCGACTTGACGGAGACACTGATGACCGGGTCCGGGAAGCGCATGCGTTCCAGCACCACTTGATTGTTGGTGTCGCACAGCGTGTCGCCGGTGTCGGTTTCCTGCAGGGACACGAGGGCGATGATGTCGCCGGCGCGCGCCTCTTCGATCGGATTCGCTTCCTTCGCAAACATTTCCACCATGCGGCCGATCTTCTCGCGCTTGCCGCGCGTGGTGTTCGTCACCGACATGCCCTTGGTCAGCACGCCTGAGTACACGCGCACGAAAGTGAGCGCGCCGTACGCGTCGTTGATCACCTTGAACGCCAGCGCTGAGAACGGCTCATCGTCGGAGCAGATGCGCTCGCCGACCGGGTTGCCGTCCTGGTCCACGGTCTTGATCGCGGCAACGTCCGTCGGTGCCGGCAGATAGTCGACGACGGCATCCAGCACCTGCTGAACACCCTTGTTCTTGTACGAAGAGCCGCACAGCACGGGGTTGAACGCGCTCGTGATCGTGCCCTTGCGCAGGCACTTGCGCAGCGTGGCGGCCGAAGGCTCGTGGCCGTCGTTCAGATAGGCTTCCATCGCCTCGTCGTCCTGCTCCAGGCAGGTGTCGACGAGCTCGGTGCGATACTTCTGGATATCCCCGAGGATCTTGCGGTCGCTCGGCACTTCGATGCCCAGCTTGTCGGCGATGTCTGGCGTGATGTCCAGGACCTGCCACTTCGCATCGCGATCGTCCGAATCCCACACGAGCGCCTTCATCTCCACGAGGTCGATCATGCCCTTGAAGTTGTCTTCCGAGCCGATCGGCAGTTGCACGGGGAGGGGACGCGCGCCGAGGCGCTTCTTGATCATGTCCACGCAGCGCAGGAAGTTCGCGCCGCTGCGGTCCATCTTGTTCACGTAGCACAGGCGCGGCACGTCGTAGTTGTCCGCAAGACGCCAGTTCGTTTCCGACTGCGGCTCCACGCCGGCCACGCCGTCGAACACGACGACGGCACCGTCGAGCACGCGTAAGGAACGGTTCACTTCGATCGTGAAGTCGACGTGTCCCGGAGTGTCGATGACGTTGATCTTCTTATCGCGCCAGAACGCGGACACGGCGGCGCTCTGAATCGTGATGCCGCGCTTCTGTTCCTGTTCCAGATAGTCGGTGGTCGTCGAGGTCTTCAGATCCTTCGTATCGTGAATGTCGACGATCGTGTGCTTACGCCCCGTGTAATAGAGGATCCGCTCCGTCGTCGTCGTCTTGCCAGCGTCGACGTGGGCGATGATGCCGATGTTGCGGATGTCAGAAAGCGCAGTAGTGCGAGGCATAACAATGTTCCATGACAGTTGCAGGGCAGAACCTCAGTCCAGCCCGCTCCCGCAAGGAGGGGACCGACGAGGGTCCGACGAAAGGGCGCGAGAATACGGGCCAAACCCAGGGGCCCCTATGAGGAATTCGCTGCAATTCAGGCCCAGCGACCCTGAACAATTAGGGGCTTC
>JBEVDW010000419.1:0-28375 GCA_040513115.1 Steroidobacteraceae bacterium
CGAGATATCGGGCGGAAAGCAAATCGCCCAAGTCCTCGATTCAGACAACCAGCGCACTTTGGCGGTTGACATCGACGGTGAGTTGTTGGATCTGCGGGTTGTCGAACGCTAAGGACGCAAGCGAGTCAGTAGCTTGGGTCAGTGCCCAGTTAAGTACGTCCAACAGGCTCGAGAACACACGGACGCGACTCCCACACCCCGCCCACAAGTACCCATGTGCTGGCCCAACCTACAAGCGTAAGCTCCGTCCGTCCTCGCACTCGCTGTCAGGGAGATTCGGATGCGGCTACTCAAGCTGGGTCCACGCCTGCTGCTGCTCGTGCTTGTGCTGAGCGGTTCGAGCTGTCCGCCGCGCAATGCCTCGCCGACGATCAGTGCGCTGTCGCCGAACTCAGGAACAGGCGGGACGATCGTTCGTATCGAAGGCAACGATTTCGGCAGCGACCATCGCGTGCTGTTCGATGGCTACGAAGTAGCTTCGCAGGGTGCGGGCAGTCCAGTCGTATTCACGGTGCCTTACTACGCAACGGCCGGTGGCCACACCGTCGTGCTCGAGACGGCCAATTCGTCCACGCCGGCGCAGACGTTCACGGTGACTACTCGGTTGCAGCCTCCCGATCCGGTCGCGCCGTTCATCGAAGGTGTGGAGGTTGGTTACTTCCACCTGGGGGCTTCGGCCGCGGGCAACGTGTTCGAGATCGTGCTGCATGGCACGGGCTTCGACACCAACGACAAGGTGATTATCTGCGGCCGGCAGATTCCTGGGTATCTGCCGGGTGTGCCGACTAGTGCACTGATCGGCGCCATCAGCGCGGCGGCGACACTGCCCGGATATCCGGTCGCGGAGTACGGACGCTCGCTGGTTGCATTCGTCGACAAGAATCAATTTCCGGGTATCGATCGTGGCAGTCCGTGTACGGCACAGGTGGAGCGCGGCGGTACGGCGCAGACCGTGTCGAATATCGTCTCGTTCACCATCCCCGCGCGTCATGTGCTGGTTGAGATCGATCGTCTCGACGACACGAGCGTCGGCTGGCAGCCGAACGTTTTGTTCCGTGACGGACGGATCGACACGCCGCGCCGAACTTATACGCCTGCGGGCCTGCTGCTCGATCTGCGTGAGGATGACACCGTAGCCGATCCGCGCGCCGGGACGACGCGTGCCGGCAGCGCTTTCTCGGATGCCGAGATGGTTGATTTCTTCACCACGGCGCAGGACATGGAAGCGCAGATATTGGGCGGCGAATGGTTCTTTCACGTGGCACTGCTGACGACACGCGATGAGCCGGCAAGCGCGTGTTGCACGTTGGGAATCATGTTCCGCACCGCCGATCGCCGCGGTATGGCGGTTTTCACCGGCACCGTATCCGGCCAAGTGCAGTACCTGCGTACCTGGCTGCACGAGATGGGACACGGTTTCAATCTCAGTCACTGCGAAGGCGAGGCCGTGATCAATCGCAATTCGGCCGGCATGCCCATCACCTGCTCTTACTCCACACTCGGAACCACGCTGATGAACCAAACGTGTGCTCTCGACACGGCATTCACATATCAGTTTGCAGCGAACGCGGTCACGCACCTGACGACGCATCCGGAGAACGAAGTGCGACCGGGCGTAGGACAGATGGCGTTCAACTCAGCGTCGCGACTCGAAGGCGCATGCGATCACTAGCGGGATCCCCCATGAGCGTACAAGCACCATTCCGCCTTCTGAGTTGCGCATTGCTGTCGCTGCTCTATTCAACTCAGAGTATCGCGCAGCCTGCGGATCTCGCGTTGAAGTTCGATCGGCCACAACTCGCACAGGGGGAGCCGGTCGTCGCGCTCGTGAGCGTCCAGAACCGCAGTACTGCGCCGATTGAAATACCGCATCTTTTCGATCCGACCTACGGGACGTATCAGTACTGGGTCCGCTCGCCGGATGGCAGGTTGCGGCACTTCGACCCGGGTTGGATCGCCGAGCTGGATCGCGCACAGGCCACAGCCGTGAATCCCGGCAGCTCCATCAGCGGGTTCGCACGGCTCTTTCACGCGAGCAACGGCACGCCGTTCCGTGAGCCGGGTGCGTACAAGGTGTCCGTGAGCTCGGGCAACTTGAAGTCAGCGGAAGTAAGCTTGTCCATCAAAGCGCCCGCGACCGCGCATGAACGCGAGGCTGCCGAACTGCTGATGGATCCGGACGTGACGCTTTTCCTGTTGGCTCAGGGTGGCGAGACGCTGAAGAACGCCCGCCCCAATCTCGAAAAAATCACCAGCACCTATGCAGACACGGCTCTGGCGCCGTACGCGAGTTACGCGCTGGGCGTGTATTTCTCAAAGGACTCCCGCGATTTCGTTCACAAGAACGTTCGGCCTGCAGACTTGCCGCAGTCGCAGACGCTGCTGGAGCCCGTCACACGCGCGCCGGTCTCGCCGTACTTCCGCTTCAACGCCTATCAAAAACTGGTCGACGTCGCTCTGGCGCGTGGCGATAAGGCGAGGGCGGATGCCTATTTGCGCGAGTTGCAAACGAAGTCGGCCAAGGATCCCGAAGCTGCGCGTGTGATTCAAGACATGTCGCGGGCGATCCAGGCTGCGCCATCGGCGGGAGCGGCGAGATGATCCTCGTGCTTCTCACGTCAACCGTAAGCTCGAATGAAGAATCGAAGCGTCATCGCCGCCGCTAGCAGGACCGTCGCAGATCTGACGAGATCAGGCGGAAGCTTCTTCCCAACGGCTGCTCCACCGTACCCTCCGACCATAGCTCCGGCGCCGAGCAGCAGGGTTTCGGGCCAACGCACGGCGCCTGCGATCACGAAGCAGAGTACGGCAACGGTGTTGGCGGCGCTGACCAGCAATGTGCGAGGGGCGCTGAGTGCCTTGAGGTTCGCTTCTTCGAGCAGGCTCCACGCCGCCACCATCATGAGTCCAACGGCGCCGCCGAAGTAGCCGCCATACATCCCGAGCAGGAACTGGATCAGCAGGACAGTGCCGATGCCGGCGCGGAATCGCTCGCGGATGGCCGGCCCGAGGCGCGGGCCGAAGGCGAGCGCAAGGGTCGCTACGAACAATAGCCAAGGCAGCACGCGATCGAACATCGATGTCGGGGTCACGAGCAACAGCACGGCGCCGATGAAACCGCCGACCAATGTCGCGATGAGGGTGGGGCGGAGGGGCACGCCACACACCTGGCTCAAGCCGCCGCGATAGACCCACGCACTGGCGATGCCGCCGGGATAAAGCGCGATCGTGCTCGACGCATTGGCAACAACCGAAGGCAGGCCGGCGCCGATCAGAGCCGGCAGGCTGACGAAGCTACCGCCTCCCGCCATGGCGTTCATGGCGCCTGCAGCAAGGCCTGCTGCCAGGAGCAGAGCCAGTCGACCACAGCTTAGGCTGTCCGGTGAGCAGCCACGCCTGCGAGCGCGACAAGTCGAAGTGTATGCAACACAGTCACAACGGCTTCCCAATTCCTGTCGGGGGGTGAGTCACCACACGCCGATATTAACGAGTGATCGGGCCAAGAGGGATTCTCTCGCTCGGCGAGTGCATAACCCAGGACAGCGGATCGAGCCCCATCGGAAATCGGCCAATAGACGCGAAGCGGCAGTCGGCGTACGAATAGCTTGATTCCATGGGAGGGAACTGGCGTGATCACCATCCACACAGCCGCCACAAGTGTCTGCGCAGCACTAGTGCTCAGTGCAACACCGGCGTTCGGCCAAGAGCACGAAGAACATCCGCATGCGGCGCTTGGCACGGTGAATTTCCCGATCTCGTGCACACCGGAGGCTCAGCGGCGCTTCAATGTCGCCGCGGCGGCGCTGTACTCCTTTTATTGGGAAGCGATTGACGCTGCACTCGCGGCTGTGCTCGAAGCCGATCCGAGCTGCGCCATGGTGTACTGGGCCAAGGCGGTCGCGCGTTTGGAGAATCCGCTTGGCGCGCCGCCGACGCCGGTCTTGGAGAAGGAGGGTGTTGCGGCCGTGGAGAAGGCGAAGCAGCTCGGTGGCAAGACGCAGCGCGAGCGCGACTATATTGCCGCAGTCGATGTCGTCTACCGGGACTACGCAACGGTCCCGTTCCAGACCCGCGCCGCCGCGTATGAGAAGGCGCTCGAACAGCTTTACCGGAAGTATCCCCAAGATTCAGAGGCAGCGGTTCTCTATGCCTACTGGCTACAAGTCACGGCGGATCGAAACGATCAGACGTTCGCGCAACAGCTCAAGAGCGGGAGGATTCTCGAAAAAGTGTTTGCCGCACAACCGGAGCATCCGGGTGCCATTCACTTTCTGATCCACGCGTACGATTTCACGGCGATCGCCGATCGAGGACTGGAAGCAGCGCGTCAATATGCGTTGATCGCCCCCGATTCGCCCCATGCGCAGCACATGCCGTCGCACATTTTTTCGCGACGGGGACAATGGGAAGAGTCAATTCAAAGCAACATCCGTTCGCGCGCCTCATCGAAGCAGGATCGCGATGCGTATCACGCTCTCGACTATCTCGCTTATGCCTCTCTGCAACTCGGCCGTGACGCAGAAGCGAAACGTTGGGTGGAGTTCGTCTATACCGCGCCCAAGCCGAACGAGGAAACTCGACAGATTGCCTATGCGTGCGCGTCGATCCCGGCGCGATACGCCCTTGAACGAGGCGATTGGGCTGAAGCGGCGAAGCTGGAGCTCCATCCAACACGATCCAACTTTGGCTGGACGCCGTTCCCTGAAGGCGAGGCCGTGAATGCCTACGCGCGCGGACTCGGCGCGGCGAGAAGCGGCGATGCGGAGGCTGCAAAAAAGGAGATCGGCCGGCTGACGCAACTGCGCAAGTCTATGGTCGCCCAGAAGAAGGACTACTGGGTCGATCAAACGGACATTCAGATCGACGCGATCTCGGCATGGATTGCCAACGCGGAAAAGCGCCATGTCGACGCAATGCAGTTGACGCGTGCTGCGGCCGATCACGAGGACGGCACAGAGAAACACATCATGATGCCCGGGCGAATCATCCCGGTCAGAGAGATGCTCGGTGAACTGCTCCTCGCGCTCGATCGTCCGGCTGATGCGCTGGCCGCATTCGAGGCTTCGCAGCGGACAGATCCGAAGCGCTTTCGCAGCTTTTTCGGTGCGGCATACGCCGCAGAGCTCGCTGGAGATCGCACGAAAGCCCGAGCGTTCTACGCTCAGTTGGTGCAGCAGGTCGAAGGTGACGGTTCTGATCGCGTTGAAGTGCGGAAGGCCAAGGCATTCTTGAGGGAGCACTGAGTCAAGGTTGTCGCGTGCTCAGCGTCGTTCAGGTCAATGGTTGCGTAACTGCGGCCGCCTTCGAAATAGAACTGCCGCGTCTGCGGTCTAGAGGTACACAAGATCAATATCTCAGCGGAGCCACTCGCATGCGCCCGGTACGACATCACGTGCGAACGATCGCGCGCTCATCGGTTGCTTCTTGAGATCGACGAGTCAACGCAGGCTCAAGATTGGCGTTGTATCGAGGACGACGCAAAGCGCCGACCTGAACAGATGTCGGTAACTGCTGAGTAACCGTTGGATGAAACTAACAATGTCCTTGGCGTTCTCCATCATCACACGAGCCGCGGCGCGCGACGTCCCTCGATTACTCGAAGTGTGGGAGTCTTCGGTGCGCGCAACGCACACCTTCTTGTGTGAAGGTGCGATCGAGTCGCTCATTGCTCACGTCAAGTCTGAGTTGGCGAACCTGAGCCCGATCCATTGCTTACGAAGTCGAACGGGTGAGGTCTACGCCTTCCTGGGTGTGGGAGGTCCAAAGATCGAAATGTTGTTCGTCCACGCTGATCATCAAGGCTTTGGAGCCGGCCGATTGCTCACTGAGTTTGCGATCAAGGTATTGCGTGCGGATTCGGTGGATGTGAGCGAGCACAATGAGTCCGCGGTCGGCTTCTACCGTTACCTGGGATTTCATCGCATCGGCCGGTCGCTGCATGACTCACGCGGCAATCCCTTCCCGGTTCTGCATATGGCGTTGCCGGCCTCGTACCCTGCACAGGTTGCATCGCTTGCGCCCCAAGTTGCGCGTGCGCGATCGGTCGCAGGCCGAGAAGGTTCGTCAGTGCTTAGAACCCAGGATGGCTCTTCAAAAATTCCACTTCCTCCGCCGTAGACTCTCTCCCCAGCACCGCATTCCGATGCGGAAACCTGCCGAACCGATCGATCACACGTTTGTGCTCGCGCGCATACTCTGCTGGCTCGTCGAGGCCAAGCTGATCGAACAACTCGACTGACTGCTTCTGCAGTTCCAGATCTTCCGCATGCTGGTAAGGCAGGTACAGGAACATTCTCTGTTGCGGTGTCAGGTGCCGATCGAACTTGCGCTCGATGGCGTCGCGGGCATGGGCAACCGCTTGTGAGTCTGTCAAGAATGCCTGCGGTGAATCACGGTAGATGTTGCGGGGAAATTGATCGAGCACGATGACGCCAGCCAAGGACGCGTGGGGTGTGTCGAGCTCGCCGGCGCGGAAGTGGGTCACCCGCTCATGAAGCGCTGTGAAGCGTTCGAGGATCCGCGTATCCAGCTCGTGGTCTCGTTCGAACCACTGTTCCGGCCTGACTTCCACGAACCAGAAATGAAGGACTTCTTCGATCCAGTCTTGAGGCATGTGTCGGGGCTCGGGTGTGATGGGCTCGGATAATGAGGCATGGTAGGTTGCGATGCGTTGTCGGCAACGGGCACCGGGCTGAGCAATCGATCTCGAGCATGAAAGACACACTGATCTACGACGCGGCAAGCATGTCGCGCACGCCCCTGCATGCCCTCGTCGTTGCGCTGATATTGATGGCATTGGCAATCGGTGTGTGGTTGTGGCGGCGCGCCCACGGCCAGCCGTTTGGCGGTCTTGCCATTTGGTTCGCAGGCGCGAGTTTGTTGCTCTTGCTCGTCGCCGGACTGACCGAGTACGAGAAGCGAGGCATCGCCACCAAGGTGCCGCTGCAGGTGGAGGGGCCCGTCGAGGGAGTGTGGGAAAAGCGCACCTTGCGTAATCCACGCAAGCAGGAATTCTGGGAATGGCAGGGTTTCCGCATTCGCGGCGTCGAGTTCGCCTACGTGCGCAATACGGATACGAACTATTTCAACAATGCTGGCGCACACCGTATCGACCTAGTCGATGGCATGCGTCTGCGAGTGCACTATCTGGAGTCGCAGGAGGGTGACGCTGCTGAACGGCACATCGTGCGAGTCGAACGTCTCGTGTCGGGTTCGACTGTCAGTTCAAACCCGTGAACCGGCTGGCGCTTGCGCATGCGCCACCGGGCGCGAACGGCTTGGCCGCAGAATCGCCTCCTGTCCCCTCGATTCATGAATCCTGCTCATCGCCTCTAGCGAATTCCGACCTCTAATGGAAGCCGCTCCCAACAGGTAACTTTCCCGTGCGTGAGCAGTTACTCAAACACCGCAGCTTGCTGAGGAAGTCACATGGAGTATCGGCCCAATGGCACACAGCCCTCCCGCAAGGGGCCGTCCGAGTATTTCACGGGCACTGTAAGAATAGATCCGCTGTTCGAGGCGCCGGCACCCGCCCGGGTGCTGGCCGTCAGCGTCACATTCGAGCCGGGGGCTCGCACCGCGTGGCACACCCATCCGCTGGGACAGATATTGATCGTGACCTCGGGCTGCGGTCTCACTCAATGCCAGGATGGTTCGATCAAAGAGATTCGGCCGGGCGATGTGATCTGGTGTACGCCCGGTGAAAGGCATTGGCATGGTGCAGGCCCGGCGACGTCGATGACGCACATCGCGATCGTCGAGGCGCTCGATGGCAAGATGGTGAATTGGATGGAGAAGGTTACGGACGACGAGTATCGGCACGCCGCACGGTGGGTGAAGGACCAGGCCTAGGGCATCGATCGCAGCGGACTTGACTGCACATTGATGAATACACGAAGAGGAGCATGAAACATGCGTGGAGCCGTTCTCTATGGACCCGGTGACGTACGCTTCGAAGAGCGCCCCGCGCCGACAATCGTCGAGCCAACCGACGCAGTGATCCGCCTGTCGGCCACGTGCGTCTGCGGCTCGGATCTGTGGCCCTATCGCGGCGCGAATCCCGTCACGCAGCCGACGGCCATGGGCCACGAGTACTGCGGCATCGTCGAGGACGTTGGTAGCGCCGTGCGCTCGATCAGGCCGGGCCAGTTCGTCATCGGTTCCTTCTTTTCCTCCGACAATACCTGTCCACATTGCCGCGCTGGCTATCAGACATCTTGTCAGCACGCTGAGTTGGTCGGTGGCGCACAAGCGCCGTTCCTGCGCGTTCCCCTCGCAGACGGCACCCTGGTCGGGACGCCGGATATTCCCGCGGGTGACATGATTCCAACGCTGCTAACGCTCTCGGATGTCATGGGCACCGGCTGGTTCGCCGCCGATGCGGCGAACGTGAAGCCCGGCATCAGCGTCGCAGTCGTCGGTGACGGCGCCGTCGGTCTGCTCGCCGTGCTTTCCGCCAAAACAATGGGTGCCGAGCGAATCATCGCCATGAGTCGTCATCCGTCGAGACAGAAGCTGGCACGTGAGTTCGGCGCAACCGACATCGTCACCGAGCGCGGCGAGGAGGGTATCGCTCGAATCAAGGACATCACCAACGGCATCGGTGTGGATGCGGCGTTGGAGTGTGTCGGCACGTCCGAGTCGATGATGCAGGCGATCAGATCCACTCGCCCAGGCGGCTACGTGAGCTATGTCGGTGTGCCGCATGGTGTGGAGCTGGACGGGCAGCAGTTGTTCTTCACTCACGTCCACCTCCATGGGGGTCCCGCGCCGGTGCGCCGCTTCCTGCCAAAGCTGATCGACCTGGCCTGGAATGGAAAGATCAACCCGGGCAAGGTGTTCGATCTCGTCTTGCCGCTCGAAGAGGTTGCCGAGGGCTATCGCGCGATGGATGAGCGGAGAGCAATCAAGGCACTGCTGCGTACTTGAGAGATGAGCGACGAGCCCGATGGCGCAACGCGTCCACGAACAATGAGAATGCGTGTGACGCCTGCCGACGGCTTGGATAGTAGAGGTGATAACTCGGAAACGCGGGGCACCAATCGTCAGCGCGCGTTTGAGCTCTTGTCGCTCGAGATACGGCGCCGCCACATCTTCCGGCACGTCTGCAAGACCACATCCGGCCAGGGGCGGCGTTGAGGATCTGCGGACTCGAGTTGAACGTGAGCTGGCCTTCGACTGTGCACCATGAGGAGGCGATATGCGGAAGCGCACACTGGGAAATAGTCTGGAAGTGTCGGCCTTGGGGCTCGGCTGCATGGGCATGAGCTTCGGTTACGGACCTGCTGCCGATAAGCAGGAGAGTATTCGCCTGATCCGCACGGCGGTTGAGCGGGGCGTAACCTTCTTCGATACAGCGGAGGTCTACGGACCCTTCACCAACGAGGGGCTCGTCGGCGAGGCGCTCGCGCCATTCAAAGAGCAGGTGGTGATTGCAACGAAGTTCGGCTTCAAGATCGATCGCGACGGCAAGCAGGCGGGGCTCGATAGTCGGCCGGAGCGCATCAACCAAGTAGCCGAAGCCTCATTGAAGCGGCTCAAAGTAGATGCGATCGACCTGTTCTATCAGCATCGTGTCGATCCGGTCGTGCCGATCGAAGACGTCGCGGGGGCGGTGCAGGAGCTGATTCGCGAAGGCAAGGTCAAGCACTTCGGCCTCTCCGAAGCCGGCGCGCAGACGATTCGTCGCGCCCATGCGGTACAGCCGGTCACAGCGTTGCAGAGCGAGTACTCGCTCTGGTGGCGCAAGCCCGAGGCAGACGTGATGCCGACGCTCGAGGAGCTCGGTATCGGCTTCGTTCCCTTCAGCCCACTCGGCAAGGGATTTCTCACCGGCAAGATCGACGAGAACACGAAATTCGATAGCACCGACTTCCGCAACGCCGTTCCGCGCTTCACGCCGGAGGCACGCAAGGCGAATCAAGCGTTGGTCCAGGTGCTGGAGCAGCTCTCCGCAACGCTCAAAGCGACACCGGCTCAGCTCGCGCTCGCGTGGTTGTTGGCACAAAAGCCATGGATCGTTCCCATTCCGGGAACGACCAAGCTGCATCGGCTCGAGGAGAATCTGGGTGCCGCAAACATCGAGCTCTTGCCTGCCGATCTTCGAGAGATCGAAGCTGCGGCATTGCAGGTCACGGTGCAGGGCGCGCGATATCCGGAGCATCTGGAGCGAATGGCGGGTCGGTGATAGTCATGCTGCGCTTCCCCGTTGTGTGCGGCCTGCGACCAGGCTACCGCCAGCGACCAATTCCTTCTGGAGGTGCTCGATGAGCGTGCGTGTGCGCAAGGGCAACAAACCACGCGAGGGATAAACGACGTGTATTGGCAGCGGCGGCAATTCGTGACTAGCCAACACAATCTCGAGCTTGCCCGCCGCGACCAGCGGCGCGATCTGATAGGAAAGGAACTGCCCGAAGCCGAGCCCGGCCGCACATGCGTCGATAGCAGGGCCAATGTGATTCACCTGTAGATTGCCTCTGACTGGAATGCTGATCTTGCGAGCCTTCGGTCCGCAGAATGTCCATGTGCCGCCGCGGTTCGTCGTGGTGATGCAGTTCAACTGGCTCAGGCGATGAGGCTCCGATGGGCGGCCGACTTGTTTGAGGAGCGTTGGATTCGCCGCGACCACCCGCCGTACGTCGCCGATTCGCTGGGCAACCAATGACGAGTCCTCCAATTTCCCGATGCGCACGCCGATGTCGATCTTCTCTTCGAGGAGATTGACGATGCGATCGAACAACAGCAGCTCGCAAGTGACCTTGGGTTGACGACGCAGGAAGCGGGTAAGGGCGGGAGCGACGTACATTCGGCCGAACAGCACCGGGGCGGTCAGCACAATGTGACCGCTCGGCTCTTTCGAGTGAGTGCGCAAGGACGCTTCCGATTCGGTGAGTGCGCTCAGGATCTCGCGGCAGTTATCGAGATAGGCGCGTCCTTCGGCCGTGAGTCCGAGGCGCCGAGTCGTGCGATTGAGAAGACGCACGCCGAGATCGCGTTCCAGGCTCGCCAGGATCCGCACGACGGCGCTGAGCGATGTATCGAGCGCGCCCGCGGCAGCGGTCAGGCTGCCGCTGTCGGCGATCTGCACGAAGGTTCGCATCGCCCGTAGTTTGTCCATGCCGCGATCAGTGCGTTTTTCGGTGTAGTGAATGTCGCTGCTGGGTATTTTTCATGACTGGCAGCGGCGCTAGCCTAAGGCATCCTGAAGCCAAAGCCGAGGTGCCCGACGTGAGTGCCACGAACGAACCCGCTCAACCGTTGCGCCTGTATCGAGCGGCGATCTCCGGCCACAGCCACCGGGCGGAGCTGCTCCTGTCGTTACTCCGCTTGCCCTATGAGTTGATCGATGTCGATCTGCTTGCGGGCGCGCACAAGCGGGCCGAATTTCTACAGTTGAATGCATTCGGCCAAGTGCCCGTACTGGAAGACGGCGATGTCGTCGTTCCCGACTCCAACGCCATCCTGGTGTACCTCGCTACGCGGTATGCACCAGCCAGCTGGTATCCAGCCAACGCCATGCAGCGCGCCGCCGTTCAACGCTGGTTGTCGGTTGCGGCAGGTCAGCTGGCTCACGGTGCCGCTGCAGCCCGCATCGCGGTCTTGTTCAAGTCACCGGCAGACACGAGCGACATGATCAAACGCGCTCACGCGCTGCTGGCCCTCATGGAACGCGAGCTCGACACTCGACCGTTTCTTGCCGCGCTACACGTCACGATCGCCGATCTCGCGAACTACACATACACGGCGTATGCGCCCGAGGGAGATGTCTCGCTGGATGCCTACCACAATGTTCGAGCGTGGTTGGCTCGGGTGGAAGCGTTGCCTGGCTTCGTGCCGATGGTGAAGTCCAACGTCGGACTTCGCGCGGCGGACAGCGCGTGATCCACTCATGGACGCTCAGGACTTCCACGAGGGCGAGCAGCTGATTCGAGCTCGCGCCCGACTCGATCCGCGCGAGCTCGCGATGTCGCGATACTTCCGCACGCGCATGCCGGAGCAACACCGTGAGCTGTTCGAACAGCTTCCATTCATGGTCATGGGTGCATTGGACGCTCACGGTCAGCCATGGGCCACACTTCTCGAGGGCCCGCCAGGATTCGTGAGTGCCCCTGACGAACACCATCTTCGGCTCCATGCAACACTGCCGCAGGGCGACCCGCTCGGTGCATCACTGCGCGAAGGTGCGCCAATCGGACTACTCGGTATCGAACCGCGCACACGCCGTCGCAACCGGGCCAATGGTGTCATCGACCAACTGACGCCCGCGTTCATTGACGCACATATCCTGCAGAGCTTCGGCAACTGTCCCAAGTACATACAGGCTCGGTCCGTGGACTTCGTGCAGCAGCTGCATCGTGTTCCGCAAGCACGGCGGATCAGCTCGCAGGAGGATGTGTTCAAGGCCATCGTGAGACACGCGGATACCTTCTTCATCGCGAGCGCTCACCCGCGCTCGATCGCTGGCGCAAGCCCACCGCATGGTGTGGACGTCTCCCATCGTGGCGGTCGTCCGGGCTTCGTGCGACTACTCGGCAATACGCTCAGCGTCGATGACTACGCCGGCAACAACTTCTTCAACACACTGGGCAACCTCGAGCTTCTGCCGAGAGCAGGTTTGCTTTTCATCGATACGGCAGCGGGAGCGCTGCTGCATCTGGCTGTGCGAGCGGAGATCGAATGGCTCGTGACGCCACACCCTGGACGCAGTGGAACGAACCGTGGGCTTCACTTTCACGTCGAAGAGGCGCTGTACGTTGACCAGCGCAGCTCGTTGAAATGGGGTGTGTCTTGAGTTTTCGCCGTTTTTGCGGGCGGACTAGCATCAGACTTGCGCTGTTTTCACGAGATCCTCGAACAGCCCTGGGCGCCCGTACGTCCAGGGCTCGAGGTCTCTATACATCCTCCAGCTCGCGTTCGACTTCCTTCACTGGGTTCTTTCTAACAGGCGCGGCTTCGGCTGGTTGATTCTGTGGCGATGCGGGCGTTGAGCGCTCGGTGATCGATTTCAGATCCTCACGTCGTTGCGCTCTATGTCTTGCCCACCGCTGGAAGAACGTTTCGTCGTAGCACATGACAATGCCTCCTCTGGAAGCACGCGGTTTGGGTTCCGCTGGTTGAAAATAGCACTCCGTCGACTCAGACACAGTCCGCCGAGTCCCTATCGAACTTGCCTTACAACTCATTCGCCATCGGCATTCCTTTGCAGCTGCCACAGCGGCAATGAGCGCCGTTCAGCGAATCCCAGCCGCTCGTAGAGTGTGCGTGCACGTTCGTTGGATTCACTGACGTGCAGAAACGGCATCCAGTCTTGATGAAGACAACTGCGCACGAGATGGGCGACCAGGCGCGTTGCATAACCGCGTCCTGCAAAATGCGGATGCGTGCACACGGCGCTGATCTCCTGAAAGCCGGTGAGTCGCATGCGTTCTCCGGCCATTGCCGCGAGGATGCCGGCTTTGCGGATTCCGCAATAGCGACCCATCTCGGGGGTGCGGGCACGGAAGTATCCGGGAAACACTTGCAAAGTGAGTGCGAGCATGTCGGTCGCATCCACTGCCTTCAGATCAACGATGTCACCTTCGCTTTGCGTTGAGACCGCGCCGGCCTTCCACACCATCTGCACGATCCGATCTGACAACGTGAGCGTCCATCGTGCGTCGATCTCGGGTGCGACACCCACGAGGTAAATGCTTTCACCGGCGGCAACGATCTGCGCCAACTCGTCGGCCGCTCGAACACTCGCGGACTCGACGGCGGCGAAAGGCGCGACTTCCGGGGGATAGCGCTTGGCGTACAGACGGCCTTCAGCGAAGCACGCTTGCTGCGTCGTCAATGACGACCAGATCGGATTGTCGAGGAGATGCGCTGACATCAGCGGACGATAAGTGCACTCACCGGGCCTCATCGGCGTCATCTTCCTCCGCGAGAAATCTGTCGGCAATGTCGGCGCAAAACCGTTGCGGAACGTGCTTCGACGCAGCGCATCACAGCAGCAGCGCATCACTGCAAATGAAACCTTCTCGGCATTCCGCCGACGCGATCTTCGTTACGCATTAGCGGCAAGCCGGTATTCCTCCGCGCTCGTACTTACATCCGAATAGCGGGCGCGCGATTGCGTAGTCGCATCCGCTGCGCAATCGCGGCGGGATTCCCGGGGCGCCGACGACCTTCATGGTGTCCGCACGCACCCAACTCACCCAAGCATCGGGAGTTAGGCTCATGAGCAAGAGGATTCTGTTCATCGTGCTTCTGCTGCCGTCGTTGGCGTTATCACAGTCGCCGAAGGACGACGACATCCTGGTGAACATCATCGTGACCGCACAGAAGCGAGAAGCGGCGCTACAGGATGTGCCGTTCTCAGTCGCGGCGCGGACGGACGAGCAGATCCGCGACTCCGGCGCGAGCAACATAGCCGAGCTTGCACGCAACTTCGCCGGACTCACGGTCACCGATCTCGGACCCGGGCAAAGCCAGGTCTCCATTCGCGGCATCAGTGCCGGCCAGGTCGTGCGCGACCTCGTGGGGAGCGTGAAAGAATCGGTGGGTGTGTATCTGGATGAGTCCGCCATCTCGCAGGCGCTGTTCACACCGGATCTCGATCTATTCGATCTCGCTCGCTTCGAAGTGTTGCGCGGCCCGCAGGGAACACTGTTCGGTGCCGGTTCAGCCGCTGGCACGGTGCGCTACATCACGCGTCAACCGGTGCTTGGCCAGTTCGAAGGCACGGCGGAAATCGGTGGCTACACGGGCGACGACACCGACTACGGCGGCAGTATTCGCGGCGCGATCAACTTGCCAATGGGTGATACGACCGCAGTACGTCTCGTCGGTTATTACAACGAGCTCGCCGGTTTCATCGACTCCATTTATCCAGGACGTGGTACTCGCGAAGACGTCAATGATGGGCAGAAATACGGCGGGCGCATCGCGCTGCTGTTCCAGCCGAACGAATATCTCTCGATCACACCTCGAATCGTGTATCAGAAGCTCGAAACCGACGGCTATCCGCGGTTCGATGTCTACGACATTCTGGGCAATGCGTTCACGACCACGGAGCCGCCAGTCGATCCTGGCAAGCGCGAACAGGTCACGCAGATTCGCGAAGGCATCGACGATGAATTCATGCTGGCGGATCTGACGATCGGATGGAAGTTCGGCGACCTGCGATTGACGTCGATCACCTCGTACACGGACCGCGATGTCGTCGTCGTTCGCGATTCGGGTCCGTTGACCGGCAGCATTACGTACGGCAGCTTCGGCGGCACGTCCGCCGAAGTGCGCCTCGACGCGCCGCTCATCGATACGACGAAGCTGAAAGTGTTCAGCCAGGAGGTGCGCCTGGCCTCCGAGGCAGTCGGCATGTTCGAGTGGCTGATCGGTGCGTTCTATCAGGACACCGATCGTGACTACGGACAGGATCTCCCGGCGCCTGGCTACGACGCGATATTGACCCGCAATGGCCTGCCGCCGGGCTCGCCGCCCGACACACCCTACTACTCGGAGGTGCCCTTCGATCTCAAACAGTTCGCAGTCTTCGGCGAAGCTACCTACCACTTCACCCATCAGTGGAGCCTCACCGGCGGTGTGCGTTACTACGACTACGACGAGGATCGAACACTGACATTTGGCGGCGTATTCGCCGACCTCGGCTACACAGATCAACCGGGATCGACCAGTTCCAATGGATTCTCGCCGCGCGTCATTCTGGCGTTCGAGCCCAATGAGAACATGTTGCTCACCGCGCAAGTGGCCCGCGGTTTTCGCCTGGGGGGCATCAACGATCCATTGAATGTCCCTCTGTGTGCGCCCGCGGATCTGGTCACTTACGGCGGTCAGCCGACGTTCGATGATGAGAAGGTCCTGAACTATGAGATCGGGGCCAAGACGCTGTGGGTCGATGGCCGCGTCGTCATCAACGCCGCGGTGTTCTACTCGGATATCGAAGACTTGCAGGTCATTGCCGATGCGGGTTCCTGTTCGTCACGCATCGTGCTGAATGCGCAGGCAGCGTCACTCGGCGGTGAGGTTGAAGTGTTGGCGCGTCCCGACGCTAATTGGGAATTCGGCGTGTCCGCGACGTACCTTCAGGCCGAAATCACGAAAACGCGACGCGACTCGAACGGCATACCCATTGCCGGCATTCGCGATGGCAATCGCCTGCCGACATCTCCCGAGTTTCAGGCGGCGGCGAGTGCAACTTACAGCTGGCCGTTCGCGGCGGAGATCGAGGCCTTCGTGAACTTCACGTTCCAGCACGTCGGCTCCTCGTACACGCAGCTGGCGGACCAGGAGCCGCCATTCGGTCTGGTCGACAGCAATCCGGCAACGCCGGCACCGGGGTTCTTCGACTTCGGCGATCCTACGATCGACAGCTTCACGTTCGATCCGAAGCTGCCGTCCTATGACATCGGCAATCTGCGTCTCGGTGCGCGCGCCGACGCCTGGGAAACCGCGGTCTACGTGAACAATCTCTGGGACGAGCGAGCACGGTTGTCGCTTGATCGCGAGCGCGGCAGCCGCGGTCGCGTGGGATATCTCACGAACTCGCCGCGCACGTACGGACTGATGTTGCGGATGAACTTTTGACGGGCGAAGAGGTGAGGAGTCAATTCTGTTCACCATCGATCAATGCAGCTACCCTGCCGGAATCTTCTGAAAACCGGAGTGGACGATGGACGTGATCGGCGGTGGCAGCGTGGTCATTCGTGGGCCGGACGATGAAGGCCCGCATCCAGCCAGCAGCGATGAGTGGTGGCAGGAAAGCGTTACGTTGATCTGGTGGGATCTGGATCGCTACGTGGGTGGCTTTCATCGCATCGGACACGAGCCCAACTTCAAGCAGGGCCCGCATGTGTGTCTCACGAACAGCCTGTTCACCCGCGATCATGTCTACCGGCGTTCGGAGTTCATTCCGATGCGTCCGGAGGACACACTGCCGAATGGCTTTGCGGGCGGCAACGGTCATTGCCGCTTCGAGTTCGTCGACGGCAAGGCCAAGTGGACCTTGCGAGATGCAGAGGTGTCGATGGACGTGATCGCCACGGATTACCACATTCCCATCGACATCTGGCCAAAGAGCGGCGAGCTTGGAAAAGATGTTGCGCCCGAGCACATGGAGGTCGCGAGTGCAGTCACCGGCAAAGTGACAGTCGCCGGCAAGGACTACACCATCAACGGCGCAGCGTTTCGCGACCATGGCTGGGGCATTCGGCACTGGGACAAAATCATGGTCTATCGCTGGGTGGTTGGTGTCTTCGATGCCACCCTCAGTGTCTTCGCGATGACGTTCCTGTCGCCGGACGGCACGATGTCGAGCTTCGGCCTGGTGAGCAAGGACAACAAACTCATCCGTGCGGAGAAGGTCGACATCGTGACTTACATCGAAGCCGACGGCTTCACGCATCGTGGCGGTCACGTGAAGTTGAAGCTCGCCACCGGCGAAGTCATGGACCTGGAGTGCGAGATCCTGCAGAAGGGCACGGTCAACAGCCACCACGGCAATACCTGGCTCGATACGTTCTGCAAGATGACCTGGGGCAATAAAGTCGGTGTGTGTGATTTCGAGATCGCGAACAGGCCATTCCAAGGGACTCGCAAACCCGTTTGCCTGCAGAAGGCCATCGCGGAGAACGGGCTGTTTCCTGCGTCCATTTGAACTGCGACGACCACGGTTCAATCCAACCTCACGGGGATCAGATACATCATGGCCCGCTACGTGTTTCTCGCGTTTTCGAATCCGGTTCCCGGCCGAGAAAATGCCTTTCTCGAATGGCAGAAGAACGTCCACATCCCGGACGGGTTGAACATTCCCGGCTACGTCGCGGCGACGTTCTACAAGCTGGCGGATGCCCAGATCCTGCCGAATGTGGCGGAAGGCTCGGGCGCCTATCTGACGATCTGGGAGATCGAAACAGATGACATTGCCGCGACCAAGGCGCAGGTCGAGAAGATGCTGCCGAGCTTCACCTGGTCGGATGCGATCGCCGACGATCGAACGCGCACGGGTACCTATGTGGCCGTGGCCGAACGCCGGCTCGCGAAGTAATCAGCTGGGACGAAATCTAATCGGCAGCGTCTTCAGGCCGCTGACGATCAGCGAGCTCATCGTGCGCGGTTCGCCGGCGAGCTCGACGCTGTCGAGACGCGTCAGCAGCTCGGTGAAAAGCATGCGCATTTCGAGCCGCGCCAGATACTGTCCGAGGCAGACGTGCGCGCCGTGGCCGAACGAGATGAGACGGTTCGGTTTGCGGTCGATGCGGAAGGTGTGTGGATCCTCCACATAGTCGTCATCGCGATTGCCCGATGCCCAGGCCATGGCGACCCAGTCGCCCTTGCGGAAATCCCGGTCGCACGCATGCACATCGGCAACCACGGTGCGCATCGTGATTTTCGATGCCGTGCCAAAGCGGATTGCTTCTTCGACGAACGCGGGCATCAGCGATGCATCGGCCTTGAGCTGCTTGAACAGGGCGGGATCGCGACACCACGCCAGTACGCCGGCCGAGATCACGCTCGATGTGGTGTCGTGTCCCGCAGTGGCGAGGTGCGCTGCGTAGCTGCGCTGCTCATGCTGCGGAACGGGCTTGCCATCGACCTTGCCGTTGGCAATCAACGAAAGCACATCTTCGCGCGGTTTGGCGCGTCGCTCTGTGAAGAGCGCATCGAAGAATGCGTTGAAGTCGTCAGTCACAGCCGCGAGCGCATCGCCTGCGGTCTTGCTGGCTTCGGCGTGCGCGAACTCCTTGTCGGACGAGCCGAAGAACTGCTGTGTCAAACGCAGGATCGTGGGCTCATCTTCCACGGGCACGCCGAGAATGCTCATGATGACGCGCAGTGGATACGCGAACGCGACATCGGCCGCGAAGTCGCATGTGCCGCCTTTTTCCAGCATACGGTCGACGAAGTCCTTCGCGATACCTTGGATGGACCGGGTGAGTGCATCCACCGCGCGCGGCTGGAAGCGCTCGGCAGTCAGTGCGCGGTACTTGGCGTGATCGGGCGGGTCCATTTGCAGGATGGTGCGGATCGGAAACTGACGTCCGCCCAGCAGCTCCTGCATGCGTTGCTCGGAGGCAAGGTCGATCAGGATGATGCGGTCGGCATTGAAGAAATGCTCGCGCATCGTCGCGATGATGCGCAGATCCCTTTGCTTCGTGACCACCCAGAACGGAACGAAATTGTCTGGCGCGGCGATGCCCAGCGGCTCATTCGCGCGCAGCCAGGAAAAGATCTCGTGAATGCGCTCCGAAGCGTGTACTTGCGGGTCTGCCAATTCCGCCGCCATGCGGTCGGGAATGTGGGGACGCGCCAACGGGGACGCTGCTGCGTTCATGGACGAACCTCTGCGGGTGCTGTAGAGCGGCTGTAATTGTGACCATCCGGAGTTTCAAGCGATCTCCTGCCCAACGCAACTCATCAGTGCGAATGCCACTCCAGCGGCAACGTCTCCGGTTGGAGCGTGTTGTGCAGTAGCGTGCGGATCGGCACGTCGGTCTGGAGATGGAATTCCGGAAGGATCGCCAGGAACTCTTCCAGTGCAATTCTCATCTCGCGCCGTGCGAGGTGCACGCCCAGGCAGGTGTGCGGACCATAGCCAAAGGCCACGTGGCTGGGCTTGCGGTCGAAACGCACGACGTCGGGATCGCCATATTCGCGCTCGTCGCGCCCGGCGAACGTCGTGGACATGGCAACGAACTCTCCGGGAAGGATCGTTGCGCCCGCGACGTCGAATGGCTCGATGCACCGACGATAGGTCGTGATCGCGGCGTAGTAGCGCTGCATCTCATCGATCGCGGCGGGGATGAGCGTCGGGTCGGCGCGCAGCCGCCGTTGATCCTCGGGATGCGTGGCGAGATGGAAGAACTGCCAGGCCATGTTGGTGGACACCGAGTCGAGCCCACCGATGAACAGATTGAAACAGACGCCCAGCAGCTCGATTGGGCTGAGCGACGTGCCATCGGCCTTGGGCGTCTTGACCGCATAACTGATCAAGTCATCGCCCGGGTGCTGCTTCCGTTCATCGATGGCAGCGGTGAGGTAGTCGACGACCGCACGGGTCGATGACCGCAGCGTGTCGAGCTCGGACGAATGCAGGAGCCCGTGCTCCCAGCTCAAGAATTCGCCGGCCATCGATTGCGGCATGGCCATCAGCGTGAGGAACACCCGAATCGGGAACTCGAACGCCACCGCCTTGATGAAGTCGCAGTGTCCCTGATCGCGCAGCGCGCTGGCGTAGCTCCCCGCGTCGGCGCGAATCTTGTTCTCGAGTTGCGCCATGGCTTTGGGTGTGAAGGCCGGGTTCAGCACGTGCCGATATGTGCCATGCGCCGGCGGATCGGCTTCCAACGGCAGCACATACCAGTCCTCGCCCACCAGCGGTGCGAAGGGCGCCATGCCGGCATTCGAGAAGTGAGTTGTCGCCTGGTAGATCGTTCGCAGATCGCGGATGCGACGTGGCACCCATGCACGGTTGCCGGCATGCATCACCCGGTCCGCATACAGAATGTCCGGTCCCTTGCAGTAGGCCGGCACGATCGTTTCCCACGGATTGCTGAGTGTCGTTGCGCCATAGGCGAACGGCCAATCGGTGACGAGGATGGGGTCCTCGGTTCTGCGCTCCGTCTCTGGCTGCTGCTGCATTGCCATGGTCGTGGCGATTACGGTACTTAAGTTGCGTGTCCCGGCAATGGTAAGACATGAGCAATACCACACAATGGTTTCCGCTGATGATCGCGGTGGTGATGTTCGGCCTCGGATTGACACTGACGGTCGATGACTTTCGCCGCGTCGCGGAAGTCCGCCGGCCCGTGGCAATTGCACTGTGGTGTCAAATCATCGTGCTGCCTGCGATCTGCTACGGCATCGCGGTGCTATTCCAGTTGCCACCCGATCTCGCCGTGGGATTGATGCTGATGGCGGCCTCGCCGGGCGGCGCCATGGCGAACATCCTGAGCCATCTCGCCGATGGCGATCTGGCACTCAACCTGACCCTGACCGCCATCAACGCAGGGCTGGCGATCATCACCATTCCAGTGATCCTCGCTGTCGCGATGGCTGGCTTCATGGACGAGGATCGCGTGATCCCTCTGCAATACGGCAAGTTCTTCCAAGTCTTCGGTTTCATCGCGATACCGGTGGGCTTGGGCATGTGGGTTCGCGGGCGCCTGCCGGAGGTCGCGGAGCGGATGAATCGACCCGTCAAAGTCGTGGTTGCCTTGGTGCTCGCGGCGGTGGCCTACGTCAGTCTGGTCACTGGCTGGGATACCCTGACCGCTCATTTCCAGATTCTCGGTGGCGCCGTGCTCACGCTGTGTGTGACGAGCCTGACTGTTGGCTATCTAGTGCCGAGGAGCATGCGGTTGCCTCGACGCCGGGCGATTGCCATCAGCCTGGAAATCGGGCTGCACAACACCGTCCTCGCGGTTGCGATTGCGATGAGCCCCAGTTTGTTGAATAACCCCAGCATGGCGGTACCTGGCGCCCTCTATGGTGTACTGGCGGTATTCGTCGGACTCGCGTTTATTCTGGTGGTCAACCGCGTCGATACGGCTGGCGCGTAACCTCGAGCTTGCACGTAGTCGCCGAATCAGCCGACACGGTCGCTGGCCCGCACACTGTTCCCTCACTCGCAAACGACCCATGCACAAACATCGATTCCCCGCATTCAATGGTGTGACCCTCGCCGCCGACGTTGCAGGCGATCCTGAATCACCTCCGGTCGTACTCATGCATGGGGGAGGCCAGACCAGACACTCGTGGGGCACCGCGGCCGATGCGCTCGCGCGGCGGGGCCATCACGTGATCTCGCTGGATCTGCGTGGACATGGGGACAGCGACTGGGCACCGGATTGCGACTATTCGCTTGGCGCGTTTTCGTCCGATCTTCGCTGCGTGCTGCGCACGTTGCGCCGCGTGCCGGCAATCGTCGGCGCATCCCTCGGTGGTTTGACCGGGCTGCTGACTGTCGGTGAGAGCGAGCAGCCGATCGCGTCCGCTTTGATACTCGTCGACATCGTGCCGAAGGTCGATATGGAGGGTGCGGCGCGCATCCATGGCTTCATGAAGTCGCATCCGGAGGGCTTCGCGACCGTGGAAGAAGCGGCGTCCGCGGTTGCCGAGTACCTGCCGCATCGTCCGCGGCCGAAGGATGTGTCGGGCCTGCGCAAGAATCTGCGCGAGGGAGACGATGGTCGTTTGTACTGGCACTGGGACCCGAAGTTCATGAGCCTGCCCAGCACGGATCCGAAAGAAG
This sequence comes from Steroidobacteraceae bacterium, assembly GCA_040513115.1. Taxonomy (GTDB): domain Bacteria; phylum Pseudomonadota; class Gammaproteobacteria; order Steroidobacterales; family Steroidobacteraceae; genus DATELY01. Next base: position 22,250 of record JBEVDW010000419.1, read on the forward strand.
CGATTGCCCGCATCAATCGCGCGGCGCAGCGTGTCCGCATTCCGACACTGTTGATTCGCGGTGAGCACAGCGAGATCGTGAGCGACGACGGCGTGGAGGCCTTCAAGGCGATGATTCCCCACGCCGAGTATGTCGATGTGAAAGGCGCTCGCCACATGGTTGCTGGCGATGAGAACAGCGCATTCAACGGCGCGCTGCTGGACTTCCTGCGGCGTGTTCATTCGAGCGGAGGAGCACAATGATTACGAACAGCGAGTCCGGCACGAACATCGAGGAGATTGCTGCGGGCGTGTATCGCATCAATACGCCCGTGCCGATCGGTGCGGGCGAAGCGTTCAGCTTCAATCAGTACCTGGTGGTGGATGACGAGTCACTGCTCTTTCACACCGGCCAGAGGCAACTCTTTCCTTGGGTAAGCGATGCGATCAGCCGGGTCATTCCGCTCGCGCGGCTCAGGTACATCGGCCTGTCTCACTTCGAGGCGGACGAGTGCGGTGCTCTCAATCAATTTCTGGCCGCCGCGCCGCACGCCGTACCGATCTGCAGCGAAGTCGCTGCGATGACGTCGATCGGCGATTTCGCCGATCGGGCGCCGCGAGCGCTGCGCGATGGCGAGGAGCTCAGTACGGGCTCACGCAATTTCCGCTGGTATTACACGCCTCACGTTCCACATTCATGGGAATGTGGCCTGATGATGGAAACGACTCAACGCATCTTCTTCTGCGGCGATCTGTTCACACAGGGTGGCACAGGCTCAACGGCGGTCACGACGGCCGACATTCTCGCGCCGAGCGAAGCGTTCCGCAGGCCCATGGATTATTTTGCGCATGCACCGCAAACGACACAGACGCTATCGAAGCTGGCAGAAGCGAGACCGACGACGTTGGCGTGCATGCACGGCAGTGCGTGGCGCGGGGAAGGCCATAAATTGCTGCTGGCGCTGGCCGCGTCGCTGCAGTCGGCTTAACCGAATTTCCCGCCGTGCACTAAGACAAACTGTGGTACTCGATGCATCGACTTGCACCTGGGGCAGTTGGTCAAGACGCTGCGATAACCGCATTGCTCGCAGCACGTGCCCTGCTCGTACCAACGGCGCATCCAGTCGATGCCGGAGAACTTCCACAGCATCGTCGACAGGGCGTTGAAGGCGATGCACAAAAGGAGGATCGCCGTTCCCGGAATGAACGCAGCGAAGGAAAAGCCAACGCGGGCGGCGCGCGTAACTAGTAGGTGCAGTGGGATGTAACGCTGTGCGAGGCAGCGCTCATGCATTGCAATCATCGGCTCGTACCTGATGAGACCGCGCTCACGACTCGTGCGTGAGTTGGGGACGTGTACATTGGAGCAAGAGCATGAGTTGGGCACGCACGTTGATAAACCCGATTGCTGTGTCCGGGGTTCCACCCGAGCTTGACGCAGCGTACAACACAGTGTTTTCAACGGCATGCTGTGCACCATGTGCGCCGCTCATCCACATGTGTCTACGAAAATCTTACGTAGATGGTAGGTAGCGCTGCGGGAATGTCGCAACGTGTTGTGCGGAGTACTCCTGCCATATCCTCATGCTTCCCGAGGGGACTGTTGTAGGGAGCGGGAGATGCAATCGATTCTCTATCGCGCTGCACAGCGAGCCTTCCAACAAGGCCGAACGGAACGCGAGTTTGCCGAGGCGGCTGAACGGCACGAGACCGTTTTCTGGCTGTGTGTGCTCGCGGGTGTGTTGCTGTGGTGGCTTGCAGATAGGCAGTTGGCGGCCATTCCAATTGCGGTTGCGGTTTGGTGCGCGTACCGCTGGATCTTGGATAGGCAGATCCAGCGCCACATCGCCTCGTGCAAGCATCCTGCGCCGGAATCCTCCGGCAGCGCTGACGGCGCTAAACAGCGCCGCATCTAACTGCGAGTCACGCACTCGTTGATGCTGTGTCGAGCTCACTCGCGCTCCTGTCGAGTGAGCACGCCCCTCTTATGATGTACCGAATCGCTGCCGACGAAAGGCACCCGTCATCATCATCTCGCTGCGCTCGAACAGAAATTTCGCGCAGGCTTCCTGCGGCAACGGTTTCGAGAACAGGTATCCCTGCATCTCATCGGAGCGGAGCGATGAACTTGTCGGGTGACAACAGGCCGCGCTTCGGGTGATTCCAGCGCAGCAACGCCTCGAGCCCCGCGACACGCCCGCCATGCGTGAATACCTTGGGTTGATAGTGCAATTCGAACTGCCGCTGCTCGATGGCTCTGCGGAGCTCGCCTGCGAGGGACAGTCTGTCGGCGGCTTCGGTTTGAAAGGCGGGCGTGTACAGCACGATCGACTCGCCCGAGTGTTGCGCGTGACTCAAGGCCACCTCAGCGCATTGAAGCAAGGTTGCTGCATCGTTGCCGTCGACCGGATGCACCGCGGCACCGGCTTTCGCCGTGAGTTGCAGCTCGTGTGCGTCGATCACGATTGGTTCGGTAAAGGCACTGAGGACGAATTCGTTCACGACTGCGAACGGGTCACTCCGGAGACGGTTCTCGGTCATGGCGACTGCAAAAGTATCCGCGCTGATTCGCGCGACGATGTGCGGCGAGCGGAGCCTCGACGCAAGTCGATCACCCACGGTCCTGAGCAGCGCATCGCCGATGGCCTTGCCGAGCGTGTTGTTGATCCGCGTGAAGCCATGGATGTCGAGCAGGCAGACCAGTGTCTTCGATGTTGACGACCCGCTGTGTTCGAAGCGCCGGCTGAGTTCATCGTGGAAACCTGCACTGTTGGACAATCCAGTGAGCGAGTCATGGTAGGCCAGAAAGCGTAGCCGCTCGTCTGTCTGGATGTACTGCAGCCCGAACGCAATGTCTGCCGCGAGCTGCGACAACAGGGCTTCCTCCTCCTGATCGAAGCCGCTGACTTCGGTGGAGAACAGCACCAGCACGGCACGGGAGTGGCCGTCCACGATCAATGGAAACGCCGCGCCCGAAGCGATACCTTGATCCAGCCAGGTGGCCTTGCGATAGGCAAGCTCCGGGTCCGATTCAATGCTGTTGCAGACGACAGGCCGCAGCGTTTGCAGCGCGCGACTGCCCGGCAGAGTGCTGTGCGGCAGTCCCTGCAGCCGGGTGATCTTGAGTGTCTGCAAGTACTTGTCTGGCACACCATACGATGCGACCACACTGCCTTCGGACGAGCCCTCGTTCAGCTCAGCGATCCATGCCATGTGGAAGCCGCCCGCCGTGACGGCAATGCGGCACGCCTCGTCCAGGAGCTGTTTGCGATCGCGAATGCGAATGACCGCCGAGTTGATGCCGCTCATGACGGCATTGATGCGACTCAGGCGTGCAATTTTCTCCAGCTGTTCCCGTTGCGCCGTGATGTCCTCGCACACACCCGCGATGCGATAGGCCTCGTTGTTGATGTCACGGATCGGAAAGCCCCTGGAGCGGATCCAGCGCACGGTGCCATCGGGCCGGATGATGCGGAATTCGTGCTCGAACTCCTCCTTGGCATACCTGCAATTCTCGCTGGAGCTGACGGCCGGCAGATCCTCGGGATGAATTGCTTCCTTCCACGCATTCGGTTTGCCGTAGACACTCGCGCAACTGCGTCTCCAAACGTGCTCGTAGGCGGGGTTCACGTAAAGCGTGTGATGAGTGCGCACATCGTCCATGAACACCACCTCGCGCATGCCCTCGGTGAGCTGTCGGAAGCGCCATCCGCTTTCCCGCAACTCCACATCGATACGCTTGTGCTCAGTGATATCGCGCGCGATCTTCGAGGCACCGAGCAAATTGCCGTCCGCATCGCGGATCGGGGCAATTCGCAGGCGCACGTCGATCAAGCGTCCATCCTTGTGCTTGTGTGTCGTGTCCAGGTCGCTGACGACGGCACCGCTCTTCAGGCGCGTCAGGATGCGGGCTTCCTCAGCGCGCCGCTCTTCGGGAACGATCAGCGTGATGGATTGGCCGACGGCCTCGGCTGCCGTATAGCCATACATCCGTTCGGCGCCCTTGCTCCAGCTGACGATGCGCCCGTCGAGTGTTTTCTCGATGATGGCATCCGTGGAGATGTCCGTGATCGTCTCGATGCGCGCGCGGATGACGGCGTCGGCAGAGCGCTCACTGGCACTCAGCGCTGCGGCCGCACTGTGCAGGCGCGAACGTAACGGCATTCTTGACTTTGTCATCGGCGCGGAGATTCTTGGTGTTCGTGCAGGAGCGGCTGGCGACAGTACAGAGTTGTCGCCGAACAATCCCCGCGGCCTTCGGCGATGCTGCGGTAGGGAACACGAGTGCCTCACCATGAGACAAAGCCCGAACCGGCTATCATGATCAACTCGTCCATGAATGCGTATCGCCCGATGGGCAACTTCATCGCGTATTCGACCACCAAGGCGGCGCTCATCGCGTTTCTCGCGTCGGATGAGGCAGCATTCATCTCGGGATCGGAATACGGCATCGACGGCGCATCCACTGCGGGGACCACGGGCGTATGACACGATTGAGCGGCAAAGTGGCATTGGTCTCCGGCGCGTTGCGAGGCATTGGCCTGGCGATTGCGGAGCGTTATCTCGCTGAGGGCGCACGTGTCGTGTTAGGAGACCTCGCGAGGAGAGAGACGAAAGACGTCTCCGACACACTGGCACGGCTCGGTGCGAACGCCGACTACGTGCAAATGGATGTCGCGCAGGAATCTCAGTGGCAGGCCGCCGAGCAGCACGTGCGGCGCGCGCACGGCCGCCTGGATATTCTCGTCAACAACGCCGGCATCGATTGCACGGGTGCGGTGGAGACGCTCGAGTACGAAGTCTGGCGTCGCATCATGTCCATCAACGTCGATGGCGTCTTCCTGGGCACGAAGACTTTCACGCCGCTGCTGGCCGAGAGCGGCAAGACGACACGCTACGGCTCCAGCGTCATCAACATCAGCTCGATCATGGGTCTCGTCGGTTACTCCGACACCTCCGCGTACAACGCCGGCAAAGGCGCCGTGCGGCTGTTCACCAAGTCAGTGGCGATCGAGTTCGCGCAGAAGCGAACGCCCATCCGTGTCAATTCGATCCATCCGGGCTTTGTCATCACGCCGCTGCTCGAGATCGGCATGCGTAAGTGGGTGGCGCTGGGCATGGGCGAGTCGCCGCAGCAACTGATCGACGGACTTGCGGCCGCCACGCCGGTTGGACGACTGGCAGATCCTGCGGAAATCGCGGGCGCCGCATTCTTTCTGGCCTCTGACGACAGCAGCTACTGCACGGGATCAGAGCTGGTGATCGATGGGGGGTGGACTGCACAATGACGCGCACAGGCGCGGTCACGTTGCTCACGAAGTGCGCTGCGATCTGCGATCGAGTTCGCGGCCCTGGGTTACAACATTCGCGTCAACAGCGTACATCCCGGGGGTATTCAGACCGACATGCTGCATTCGATGATGAAGCGCCATGTCGAGCTCGGTGCGGTGTCGTCGATTGCGGCGGCCGAAGGCGGTATCGTTGCGCAGCCGCAAGAGCTCGGCGGTGTCGTGTACTTGAGCTCGCCGCCAGCTGCGTCACCGGCAGCGAGTTCGTGATCGACGGCGGTTTCACTTCCATCTGAGCGGATGTTCCGAATGGCCGAAAGCTGGGACTACATCATCGTCGGTGCGGGGTCGGCTGGCTGTGTGATGGCGGAACGGTTGTCCGTCGATCCGAACGTGAGTGTGCTGCTGCTCGAAGCGGGCGGCAACAACGACACCACGCTCGTGCACATGCCCAAGGGCATCGGCAAGCTGGTGCTCGATCCGAAACATTCGTGGCACTTTCCCGTCGCGCAGCCGCGGCGCGAAGGCGATCCGGCTCGGGAGGTGTGGATACGGGGACGCGGCCTGGGTGGTTCTTCTGCCATCAACGGCATGATCTGGATTCGCGGTCAGGCCGCCGACTACGAGGAATGGCAGCGGCTGGGTGCGACAGGTTGGGGCTGGGCGACGATGCGCGAGGCGTTTCGCGCGATCGAGGATCATGAGCTGGGCGATGACGGACTGCGCGGCGTCGGCGGACCCGTGCGTGTCTCCGCGGGCAAGTATCGCTATCCGCTCACCGAATCATTGATCGCGGCCGGTGAGCAGATGGGCTTGCAGCGGCGTGAAGATCTCAACCGCGAAGACAATGATGGCGTGGG